>CAZQDE010000057.1:0-11552 GCA_964591485.1 uncultured Anaerolineaceae bacterium
CGTGAGGGCGGCCTCACGGTGGGTGCGGGCGTGATCACAGAGATCTTGGAATAGGTGAGACATGGCGAAGCAGAAGATCCGGATCCGACTGAAGGCCTACGATCACCGAGTGCTGGACCAATCGGCCCAGCGGATTGTTGAAACGGCGGAGCGCACCGGCGCCAAGGTTGTCGGGCCTGTTCCGCTGCCGACGCGGATCGAGCGCTTCACCGTGCGCCGCTCGACCTTCATCGACAAGGACTCTCATGAGCACTTCGAGATCCGCACCCATAAGCGCCTGATCGATGTGCTGGAACCGGACACGAAGACGATCGACACGCTGATGCGGCTCAACCTGCCCGCAGGAGTGGATATCGAGATCAAGATCTGAGCCTTTCAAGTTCCAGGCTTAGACTGGAGAGAGGCAGGGTAAGAGCAGGCCTCGTCGGCGGACCGAGACGAGCGCCTCCGCCACAGGCCGGCTGACTGCCCAGCGATCGGGGATGATGCGACCGAAAGCCCAGGTTGACAGTCCCGCCAAGATTAGGAACGCAGGAGACAAGGTATGAAAGGGCTGATTGGCAAGAAAGTCGGCATGACCCAGTTGTTCGACGAGTCCGGCGATATGGTTCCGGTGACTCTGATCGAAGCTGGGCCTTGCTATGTCACCCAGATCCGCACCCCCAGCCGCGACGCATATCTGGCGGTGCAGCTGGGCTTTGGCGAGGCAAGGCCCAAGCGCCTGACTGGCGGACAACTGGGGCATTTGAAGCGCAATAATCTGCAGCCGCTGCGCTACCTACGGGAGTTCCGCGTCAAGAAGGTGGAAGGCTTGAAGGAAGGCGACCAAATCACGGTGGAGGCCTTCCAGATTGGCGACCGCGTGGACGTCACCGGTATCAGCAAGGGCAAGGGCTTCGCCGGCGGCATCAAGCGGCATGGTTTCCGCCGCCAGCCCAAGACCCATGGCCAGTCGGACCGCACGCGGGCGCCGGGCTCGCGGGGTGCGACGACCACGCCCGGGCGGGTCTTCAAGGGCTCTCGAGGCCCGGGGCATATGGGCTCACACCGCGTCACGGCGCAGAATCTACGCGTGGAATTCGTCGATCCGGAGCGCAACCTGATCGGATTGCGGGGCAGCGTGCCGGGTCCGCGCGGAAACGTGGTCGTGATCAAAGAAGCGCGGAAGCAGTAGGACCGTTGGAGCGTATGATGAAAGTCGATGTGCTGAACATTCAGGGTGAGAAGGTCGATACGACGGAGCTCCCGCCGGCGATCTTCGAGGCACCCATCAAGAAGGACTTGATGCATCAGGCGCTCGTGCGGCAACTGGCGAACGCCCGATTGGGGACCCACAAGACGAAGTCGCGGGGTGAGGTGCGCGGCGGAGGCCGCAAGCCCTGGCGCCAGAAAGGCACTGGCCGTGCCCGGCATGGTTCCCGGCGGTCGCCGATCTGGGTGGGGGGAGGCAAAGTGCACACGCCTCGGCCGCGCGATTACAGCTTGCGCATGCCGCGCAAGATGCGGCGGGCAGCCTTGCGCTCGGCGCTCTCGGTCAAAGCGGCCGAGCAGGGCATCCTGGTGGTGGACCACTTGAGCCTCGAATCGCCCAAGACGCGCGAGATGCAGACCGTCTTGAACCGGCTGGTAGGTGACTCAAGCGCGTTGGTGCTGCTGGGCGCCGAGCGGGATGAGGCCGTGCGCAAATCGCTGCGTAACCTGCCCAAGGCTAAGGCCCTGGCGGCGCAGTATCTCAACGTTCGCGATCTACTGGGTTATGAGCGCGTGATCATGCCGCTGGATGCGCTGGATGTGATCGCATCCTATCTGGGTGAGTAAGGAGGCCATGATGCTGAGCATTTACGACGTCCTGCGGCGGCCGATCATCACGGAGAAATCCAGCTATCAGAGCGGCACGCTCAACCAGTATGCATTCGAGGTGCATCCGAGGGCGAACAAGGTGCAGATCAAGGAGGCGGTCGAGGCGCTATTCGACGTGACCGTCATGCGGGTCAACGTGATGAACCAGCCCGCAAAGGTGGGGCGCAGCCTGCGCAACCGCCGCAGCCAGGTTCGCCGCACGGCCTATAAGAAAGCCATCGTCACGCTGCGCGAAGGCGACAGCATCGATGTGTTCGAAGGGGTTAAGTGATGCCGGTTAAGAAATATAAGCCCACTTCCCCGGGACGCCGGGGCATGAGTGGACATACCTTTGAAGAGATAACGCGCACCAAGCCGGAGCGCTCGCTGCTGGTGCCGAAGAAGGGCCGCGGCGGCCGCAACAATCAGGGCCGCATCACCGTGCGGCACCGTGGCGGTGGACATCGCAGGCACCTGCGCAAGGTGGATTTCAAGCGCGATAAACGCGACATCCCGGCGCGCGTGGCGGCCATTGAGTACGATCCCAACCGCTCGGCGCGCCTGGCGCTGCTGCACTACGCCGACGGCGAGAAGCGCTACATCATCGCGCCGCTGGGCTTGCAGGTCGGGGATCCGGTGATGGCCGGCCCAACCGCCGAGATCCGGCCGGGCAACAGCCTGCCCCTGGCCAGCATTCCGCTGGGCACGATGGTCCATAACATCGAGCTGCATGAAGGCAAGGGCGGCCAGCTGGTTCGGGCAGCCGGGGCCTCGGCCCAATTGCTCGGCAAGGAAGGGGCCTATGCTGCCATCCGGCTGCCGTCTGGCGAGGTTCGCCGGATACGCCAGACTTGCTATGCGACGATCGGCGAAGTCGGGAACCCCGATCATGCCAATATCAAGCTCGGAAAGGCTGGACGCAAGCGGCATCGCGGTTTCCGGCCAGCCGTGAGGGGCTCGGCCATGTCGCCTCGCGACCACCCGCATGGCGGCGGCGAGGGACGCCAGCCGATCGGGCTTCCGGGTCCCAAGAGCCCTTGGGGCAAGCCAACCTTGGGCAAGAAGACCCGCAGAAATAAGCGGACGGAGAAATACATCATCCGCCATCGCTCCAAGCGGCGCCGCTAGCGGATGGATGCAGGAATTCGGAGGTAGGTCATGTCGCGATCGCTGAAGAAGGGACCCTATATTAATCCCAAGCTCCTCAAGAAGATCGAGGAGATGAATGAACGCGGCGAGAAGAAGGTCGTCCGCACCTGGAGCCGGGCCAGCACCATCTTCCCACAGATGGTGGGACACACCATCGCGGTGCACGATGGCCGGCGCCATGTGCCCATCTACATCACCGAGAACATGGTGGGCCATAAGCTGGGCGAGTTCGCGCCCACTCGGACCTACCGCGGTCATGTGAGCAGAGACCGCACGACGCGGGCGAGGTGATCCAGATGACTGACGGAATAGATGTTCGCGCCAGCGTTCGCCACGTGCCGATGTCGGCGCAGAAGGTGCGCCTGGTTCTGGATCTGATCCGCGGCATGGATGTTAACGAAGCCCTGGCGACGTTGCCATTCATCTCCAAGGCGGCGGCCAAACCAGTCTATAAGCTGTTGCGGTCTGCGGTCGCCAATGCCGAAGAGAATGTGGGACTGAGCCGGGATGATCTGTTCATTTACCGGATTCACGCGGATGAAGGCCCCACACGCCAATGGCGCCGATTCGGGGCGCGAGGCCGCTTCAAGCCGCTCAAGCGTCGCTCTTCGCACATCACGGTGATCCTTCGCGAGCGCGAGGTGGAGCAGGCTTGATTCGTGGGAGGATGGTCTTTCACCAGAAGGCCTGAGCGCCTGAAGGTGATCGAAAGGAGAACGCATGGGGCGCAAAG
The DNA here is from genome assembly GCA_964591485.1 of uncultured Anaerolineaceae bacterium. Lineage (GTDB taxonomy): Bacteria > Chloroflexota > Anaerolineae > Anaerolineales > E44-bin32 > E44-bin32. The sequence continues at coordinate 3,722 of CAZQDE010000057.1, forward strand.
TTCACCCAATCGGATTTCGTCTGGGGATTAATAAGACCTGGGATTCACGCTGGTTCGCCAACCCAGATCACTACGCGGATCAACTGCACGAAGACCGCGCCATTCGCGATCTGGTCTTCAAGATGACGCCGAGGGCGGGAATCTCCAAAGTCGAGATTGAGCGCTTCCCGAACAGCGTGCACATCACTGTGCACACAGCCAAGCCGGGGATCGTGATCGGCCGCAAGGGCGCCAACGTGAAGGAGCTTCGACGGGCGATCCAGGAACTGACAGGCACGACGGTGAAGCTGGATATTGCCGAGATCGACAACCCAGACCTGGACGCCCGGCTGGTTGCGGAGAATATCGCCAATCAACTCGAGCGACGCATCAGTCATCGCCGTGCGATGCAGCGGGCAATCGGCCAAGCCATGCGCCAGGGCGCGCAAGGCATCAAGGTGATGTGCTCCGGCCGCCTGTCAGGCATCGAGATGGCGCGCCGGGAATGGATGATGGAAGGACGTGTGCCGCGGCAGACGCTGCGGGCGGATATCGATTTTGCACGCGCAGAGGCGCTTACGACCTACGGGCGCATCGGCGTGAAGGTCTGGATATATAAGGGCGACATCCTCGCCGAGAGCGAGGAGATGCAGGAGGCCATGGACGTCTACGTAAGCGAGTAGGCGCGGCGCCTGCCTGGTCGCCGGCGATGAGGTGCAAGCATGTTGATGCCTAAGCGAGTGAAGTACCGCAAACAGATGCGCGGTCGCATGAAGGGTAAGGCCAGCCGCGGGGTGGAGGTTTCCTTCGGGGATTTCGGTTTGATGGCCTTGGAGCCGGGCTGGATCACCGCCCGACAGATCGAAGCCGCCCGGCGCGCCTTGGTGCGCTATATGCGCCGGCGTGGCAAGGTCTGGATCCGAATCTTCCCTGACAAGCCCGTCACCCGCCGGGCGGCCGAGAGCCGCATGGGCAAGGGTAAGGGCTCGGTCGATCAATGGGTGGCGGTCGTAAAGCCGGGCCGCATCCTGTTCGAAATCTCGGGATTGAACGAGGATGGCGCGCGCGAAGCCATGCGCCTGGCCTCGCATAAGCTGCCGATTAAGACCAAGTTCACAGCCCGCGAGATGCTGGGAGGTGAGTGAGATGAAGCCGGCGGAAATTCGTAAGCTCACCACCGAGCAGATTCAGACGGAGCTGGACAAAGCTCGCGAAAACTATTTCAAGCTGCGGTTTCAATTTGCTACCGGGCAGCTTACAGACCACTCCCAGCTGCGTCTGGCGCGGCGGGACATCGCCCGACTGGCGACCATCCTTCGCGAGCGGGAAATCGAAGCAGAAATCAAGGGAAGTGAGTCATGACGAACCCTCGACGCCGACTGACCGGCGTGGTCACCAAAGCCAGCGCGGAGAAGACCGTCACCGTGACGGTGGACCGCAGTTACCGCCATCCGCTCTATGGCAAGGTGATCCGCACCAGCAAGAAATACCTCGCGCACGATGAACTGGGCTGCCAACCGGGCGACGAGGTGCGCATGGTGGAAAGCCGTCCGATCTCGAAGCGCAAGCGCTGGGTGGTCGAGGCCATCCTCAAGCGCCCCTCAGAGGCAGAGGCCGAAGCCCGCGCCCTTGAGCCCGAGCTTGAGGTCGAGGTAGAGGCCCCGGCGATCGAGCCCGCGGCCGGAGTCGAGGTCGAGGCCGAGGCTGAGGTGGAGGCGGAGGAATGATCCAGCAAGAGAGCCGTCTCAAGGTGGCCGACAACACCGGCGGGCGGGAGCTTCTGGTGATCCGCGTTCTGGGCGGATCAAAGCGGCGCTATGGCCGTGTGGGCGATATCGTGGTTGCCACGGTGAAAGCGGCCACCCCGCATAGCGCGGTCAGCAAGAGCGATATCGTTCGGGCGGTGATCGTGCGCACCAACAAAGAATATCGCCGCCCGGATGGATCCTATATCCGTTTCGACGATAACGCGGCGGTGATTCTGGACACCGATGGGCGAAACCCCAAGGGGACGCGCATCTTCGGGCCGGTGGCCCGAGAGCTGCGGGAGAAGGGTTTCACCAAGATCGTCTCCCTGGCGCCGGAAGTCCTGTAGGAGGAGGGGAGCGATGGCACAACGATTGAGAATCCGACGCGGCGACACCGTCAAGGTGATCAGCGGCCGCGATAAGGGGACCGAGGGCGAGGTCATCCGCGTGTTGCCGAAGGAAGACCGGGTGGTGGTGCAGGGTGTTAACCTGCGCAAGAAACACCAGCGGCAGATCCAGGCGGGAGACCGCACCATGAATCCGGGCATCATCCAGTTTGAGGCGCCCATTCACGTCTCGAACGTGATGCTGGTTTGCCCGAAGTGCCGCAAGCCCACCCGGATTGGCGTCCAGCGGGATGAGGAAGGGGCGCACCGCATCTGCAAGAAATGCGGCGCGGTGGTGGATAAGTAAAGGCATCGGGGAGCAAGGTAGGCATGGCACATTATTTGAAGCAACGCTACGAGAAAGAGGTCGTCCCGGCCCTGATGAAGGAGTTCGACCTTAAGAACCGCATGCAGGTACCGCGGGTCGAGAAGATCGTGGTCAACGTGGGCGTGGGCGAGGCAATCGACAACGCCAAAGCGCTCGATGCGGCGGTGGAGGAAGTGACCCAGATTACGGGCCAGCGGCCGGTGATCACGCGCGCTCGCAAGAGCATTGCCAATTTCAAGCTCCGCGAGGGACGCTCCATCGGCGTGAAGGTCACCCTGCGGGGTGAGCGAATGTGGTCTTTCTTCGACCGGCTCACAAACGTGGCCTTGCCGCGCACGCGCGACTTCCGCGGCGTCTCACCCAACAGCTTCGATGGGCGCGGCAACTACACCCTGGGCGTGCGGGAGCAGCTTATCTTCCCGGAGATCCGCTACGACTCGATCGACAAGGTGCGGGGCTTCGAGGTGACGATTGTGACCACCGCGCCCAACGATGAACAAGGCCGCCGACTGCTCCAGTTGCTGGGCATGCCTTTTGCGAAAGGTGAAGTATATGGCTAAGAAATGCATGACGTATCGCGAGCAGCGCCGCAAATACAAGGTGCGAGTGCGCAACCGCTGCCGCATTTGTGGCAGGCCGCGAGGCTATTATCGACGCTTCCAACTGTGCCGAATCTGTCTGCGCGAGCAGGCCCTGGAAGGCAAGATCCCGGGGCTTGTGAAGGCATCTTGGTAAACCTGAATCCGGAGAGAACTTTAATGAGCGTCTCAGATCCTATTGCCGATTTGCTGACCCGGATTCGCAATGCCATTATGGCCGGCCAGCAGACCGTAACCGTGCCGAGCTCGAAGCTCAAGCTTGCCATCGTCCAGATCCTGAAGGAGGAGGGCTTCATCGAAGCCTTCGAGGAGGTCCAATTGGATGGCAAGCCGCACAAGATGATCCGCATCCGCCTGAAGTATGTGGGCCAGCGTCGCGATCGCCGGCCGGTCATCAGCGGATTGCGGCGGGTCAGCCGGCCGGGCCGGCGTGTCTATGTGGGCCGCCAGGAGATCCCCTGGGTCCAATCGGGCCTGGGCGTAGCCATCCTGACCACCCCTAAGGGCGTAATGACAGGCACGCGCGCCCGCCAATTGGGTGTGGGTGGCGAGCTCTTGTGCGAAGTGTGGTAAGGATGGGCCGCTCTGCCGGCCGGGCCGGAGAGGCGGGGAGCCCCCGCATCCCCATGGCGCCGGGGGCATCAGAGCGGATGGAGGTAGAACGTGTCTAGAATTGGACGCATGCCGGTTGTAATCCCGGATGGCGTGGAAGTCAGCGTGGATGGTTCCACGGTGCGCGTCAAGGGACCTAAGGGCGAAATGACGCAGACTTTCCGTCCGGAGATAACCATCAAGCTTGAAGAGGGCGTGCTGAAGGTTGAGCGACCTTCCGATGCGCCTAGAATGCGCGCCCTTCACGGGCTTACGCGGGCCCTGATCCAGAACATGGTCACCGGCGTGAGCGAAGGCTTCGAGAAAGTGCTCCAGGTCGAGGGCGTCGGTTACCGGCCCGAGATGGATGGGCAGGACCTGATTCTGCATGTTGGGTATTCCCACCCGGTGCGGATCACGCCCCCGGAGGGAATCAGCTTCGAGGCCGATACCCGGGCGCGGCTGATCAAAGTGCAAGGCATCGACAAAGCGATGGTCGGCCAAGTGGCCGCCGATATCCGGAAGGTCCGGCCGCCGGAGCCTTATAAGGGCAAGGGCATCCGCTATCAAGGCGAGTACGTGCGCCGCAAGGCGGGCAAGGCCGGCAAGGTGATGGCGTAATGGCTAGAGCGACAAGAAATGAAATGCGTGCTAAACGGCACCTGCGGGTGCGCAAGAAGGTCCATGGGACCCCTGAGCGTCCGCGCCTGAACGTCTACCGGAGCCTGAACGAGATCTACGCCCAGGTCATAGACGACGATGATGGGCGCACCGTTGCGGCGGCCTCGACGCTGGACGCCGATGTGCGCTCGAAACGCAAGGGCCTGAGCAAGACCGAGCAGGCACGACTGGTGGGAGAGCTAATCGCCAAGCGCGCCGCCGAGAAGGGGATCAAGCAGGTGGTGTTTGACCGTGGGGGCTACCGCTACCACGGCCGGGTACGGGCTCTGGCGGAAGCGGCACGCGAAGCGGGCTTGGAATTCTAGGTCGGAAGGGAGAGCCTCAGGTGAGACGAAACTTTCGTGATCGGATGGAGGACCGGGAGGAATTGGACGAGCGCGTCATTGATATCTCCCGCGTCGCCAAGGTTGTGAAGGGTGGTCGCCGCTTTGCCTTCCGCGTGGCCGTGGTGGTGGGCGATAATCGTGGCAAGGTGGGTCTGGGTGTCGGCAAGGCTCGCGGAGTGCCGGATGCAATCCGCAAGGCCAGCGAGAAGGCCCGGCGAAATATGATCGACATACCCATTGTGGGCACCACCATTCCGCATGCGATCGTGAGCAAGCATAGCGGCGCCAAGGTGCTTCTAAAGCCGGCCTCGCCCGGCACGGGCGTGATCGCGGGCGGCGCGGTGCGCGCCGTCCTGGAAGCCGCCGGCGTGCGGGATATCCTTACCAAGTCGCTGGGGAGTTCGAATGTGCTCAATGTCGCCCGGGCCACATTGAAAGGGCTGGCTGATTTGAAGTGGATTGATCAAGAAGTGGCGAAGCGCGGCAAGCCTCGCGAGCAGCTTCTGCCCTTCTGGGAGCGAAAGCAGGATGGCTAAGACGAAGAAAGGGAAGATGCTCCGCGTCCGGCTTGTGCGCAGCCCCATCGGTTACTCGTTGCGCCAGAAGCGGACGGTCCGGGCGCTGGGGCTGAAACGGCTGAACCAAACGGTTGAGCATCAAGATAGCCCAGTGGTCCGGGGCATGATCAACGCCGTGCGCCACTTGGTCGAGGTTGAGGAGTAGAGCGGAAGATGAAGCTACATGATTTGCGACCCAGGCCGGGTGCCAAGCGCCCCCGCAAGCGTGTGGGCCGGGGCATCGCAGCCGGGCAGGGCAAAACGGCGGGCCGTGGCACCAAGGGGCAATCCTCCCGCTCGGGTTTTGGCGGTAAGCTCTACCGGCAGGGCGGCAATCTGCCCTTCTATCGCCGGCTGCCCTTTAAGCGCGGCTTCACCAACTTTCGGCGCGTGGAATGGTATGAGGTGAACATATCACGACTGGATGCGTTCGCCGCCAATAGCGATGTGACCCCGGATACCCTCGTGCAGGCAGGCGTGCTGCGCGACACCAAACGCCCGGTGGTCCTTCTTGGAGAGGGCGAGGTGGAGGTGCCGTTGAAGGTGCGCGTTCACCGTGTGACCAAGGGCGCCCGGGCCAAGATCGAAGCTGCCGGCGGCAGCGTCGATCTGCTGGAAGCCTGAGTGGGGTGGACCGTGGCTGAAAGGAGCACGCGATGAGACGCTCGGCTTGGCGCTTTCTCTTCATATCATCCGATATCCGGAACCGGATTTTCATCACCATCATGCTGCTGATCATCTACCGGCTGGCGGCGCATATCCCGGTCCCGGGCATCAACCGCGCCGCCATCGAGGGCGTGCTCAGCGGGTCCGGGCAGGGGCAGACCTTGCTCGGGCTGCTCGACCTGCTATCGGGTGGCACGGTGTCGAACTTCTCTGTGCTTGCCATGGGTGTGTACCCCTATATCACGGCGCAGATTATCCTCCAGCTACTGGTGCCGATCATCCCCGCTTTGCAGCAGCGCATGGAGGATGACCCGCGTGAAGGCCGCAAGTGGCAGGAGAAGTGGACCTACTACCTGGCGGTGCCGATGTCGGCGCTGCAGGCTTTTGGCCAGATTCGTATTTTCCAGCAGTATGCCCAGGGTGGCTCGATCTTGAACTTCCCCTTGGGACTCAACCTACCGACTTTCACCACGGTGCTCACGATGACCGCCGGCACGATGTTCGCCATCTGGCTCGGCGAGCTGATCTCGGAGCATGGTATCCGCAACCAGGGTCTCTCGCTGATCATCTTCGCCGGCATTGTGGCCCGCATCCCAACCAACTTGGGTCGGCTCTTCTTTAGCCAGGCCCAGGTCCTTCCGTTGTTGCTCTTCCTGGTCTTCATCATCGTGCTCACCATTTTCGCCATCGTATATGTGCAGGAAGGGCGGCGGAATGTGCCCGTGATGTATCCTGGCCGGCGCGTGGGCAACCGAATGTCGATGCCGGTGAAGGGCACCTTGCCGTTGATGGTCAACATGGCGGGCATGATCCCGATCATCTTCGCCCAGTCTCTGCTGACATTTCCGGCAGTCGTGGCGCAGTTCTTCATCGGATCCAGCAACGCCACCGTACGCTCCATCGCAATCTGGTTCCAAAGCACGTTCGGTGGCCTCTCGAACACTTACTGGATCCTGTACTTCATCATGGTCGTGGGATTTACGTTCTTTTACACGGATGTGCTTTTCTCGCAGCAAAACTATGGCGAGAACCTGAAGCGCTCGGGAGCGCAGGTTCCCGGGGTGACGAAGGGCGCCGCCACCCAGCGCTACCTAACGCGAGTCTTGCGCCGCATCACGCTCCCCGGAGCTATCTTCCTGGGGATCGTGGCGGTGATGCCCTTCCTGGTGGGCTTGATCTGGCCCATCGGAGGATCGAACACCGGGCTCCTGCTGGTCTCGTCCTCCGGCCTGCTGATCGTGGTGGGCGTGGTGCGCGACCTGTATCGCTCGATCGAGGCGGAGCTCAAGCTGCGCGGCTATGACCAGGCCGTGCTCGTGCGCTGAGGACCTGGCGATGGCGCCGTTCTTGGTCCTGCTGGGGCCTCCGGGCGCAGGCAAAGGGACGCAGGCCAAGCGTCTATCGGACATCCTGAAGGTGCCGCATATCTCAAGCGGCGATCTCTTCAGGGAGCACCTTAAGAATCAAACCGAGCTGGGGCAACTCGCCAATGCTTTTTTAGCAAAAGGTGAGTTGGTTCCGGACGATGTCACCGTGGGCATGGTCCGCGAGCGGCTGGGTCGCCCGGATTGTGCGCAGGGGGCCATCCTGGATGGCTTCCCGCGCACGCCGGCGCAGGCCGAGGCGCTGGATGCCATTCTGGCAGAGCGGGGCGCCCGGCTGAGCGCGGTGCTCTACTTCCGCGTGGCGGATGAGGAGCTGGTGCGAAGGCTCTCGGGTCGCTGGATGTGCCGGGCGGCGGGGCATATCTTCCATGAGGTCTTTAATCCGCCCAAGCACCCGGGGATCTGCGACTTCGATGGCTCGGCGCTCTACCAGCGCCAGGATGACCGCCCGGAGACGGTGAGAAAGCGCATCCGCGTGTATCATAAGCAGACCGCTCCACTCGTGGAGCATTACCGCAGGCGGGGTCTGCTGATTGAGATCGACGGGACACAAGGCATCGAGGGCGTCACCGATCAGCTCCTGGC
>CAZQDE010000057.1:11652-14613 GCA_964591485.1 uncultured Anaerolineaceae bacterium
ATCGTGAGCATCGATTGCGGGACGGTCTACGAAGGTTTCGTGGGCGATTCGGCCCTAACCGTCGGCGTGGGGGAGGTTTCCCTGGAGGCCGAGCGCCTCATGCGGGTCACGTGTGAAGCGCTCTTCGAGGGCATCCGCATGATGATGCCGGGAAATCGCACCGGCGATGTCTCGGCCGCTATCCAGGCCCACGTCGAGGCAAATGGATTCGAGGTGGTGCGAGAATACACCGGCCATGGCGTGGGCAGGAGCATGCATGAGGATCCGCAGGTGCCGAATTATGGCACCCCAGGACGGGGCGTGGAATTGAAGCCCGGCATGACCGTGGCGCTGGAGCCGATGGTGCTGGCGGGAAGCCCGCGGACGCGCGTTCTGGCTGATCAATGGACCGTGGCATCCGTGGATGGGGCCCTGACAGCCCACTTCGAACACACCGTGGCGGTGACCGAAGAGGGCCCTTGGGTCCTGACCGCTATCGATCCAGGGGTAGACGAGGGGGTCTGGATTCGCTATAATAATTACTTTGCTGGCCGCCTTCATCCAGAGGCGGGCGGAAGGAGCGACAAACGATGAAAGTGACGTCTTCCGTACGGAAGCGCTGTCCAAAGTGCAAGATCGTACGGCGTCGGGGCAAAGTCTACGTGATTTGCGAGAACCCGCGTCACAAGCAGAGGCAGGGGTAGGGCTATGGCACGTATCGAAGGAATTGACCTGCCGCGGGAGAAGCGCGTCGAAATCGGGCTGACCTACATCCATGGTATCGGCCGTACCAAGGCGCGCGAAGCCTTGTTGGCAACTGGCGTTCACCCTGATCGCAAGGTGCGCGATCTCACGGAGGAAGAGATCACCAAGCTGCGGGAGTACATTTCGCAGAACCTGACGGTTGAGGGCGATCTGCGGCGTGAGGTCCAGATGAACATCAAGCGGCTGATTGAGATCGGCTGCTATCGCGGCCTGCGGCACCGGCGAGGCCTGCCGGTGCATGGCCAGCGCACCCGCACAAACGCCCGCACGCGCAAGGGCCCCAAGAAGACAGTGGCCGGGCGCGGCCGGCGGCGAGGGGCAAAGAAGAAGTAGCAGGCGCCTGCAGCCTGCCCAGCCGGGGCGGTACGTGGGGTTCCTTCCCCCCACCGCGGCGGCCGTCCCACGAGCTGGTGGCGGGCAGGGCTCGCCTGCAGCGCGAGGAGTCGAGGACGAGGAAATGGCAAAAAGAGCACAGAGCGGGAAATCCCGCAAGGCGAAGCGCACGCTCTCCCATGGCAGGGCGTACATCCACGCCACCTTCAACAATACCATCGTGACGATCACCGATCTTCAGGGTAACACGGTGGTGTGGGCCAGCGCAGGCTCGGCTGGCTTCAAAGGCTCGCGAAAGAGCACGCCCTATGCGGCGCGCTTGGCCGCGCAGGAGGCCGTCGAGTCCGCCAAGGAACTGGGGCTGCAGGAAGTTGACGTCCTGGTGAAAGGCCCCGGGCCGGGCCGGGAAGCGGCAATACGAGCCGTGATGGCGGCGGATGTGAAAGTGCGCTCTATCAGCGACGTCACGCCGGTGCCGCATAATGGTTGCCGGCCACCTAAGAAGCGCCGCGTATAGCATTCTGGAGCAAAGACGAAGGAAGGAAGTTTAGGAGATTATGGCCAGGTATATTGGACCTGTCTGCAAATTGTGCCGGCGGGAAGGCGAGAAACTCTTCTTGAAGGGCCAGCGCTGCTACACTTCGAAGTGCGCTATGGACCGCAGGAGCTACCCGCCCGGAGAACACGGACGTGAGGCGCAATTCCGCCGGCGGCGCGTTTCGGACTACAGCCGCCAATTGCGGGAAAAGCAGAAGACGCGCCGAATCTACGGCGTCACGGAGCGACAGTTCCGACGCTATTACCGCCAAGCCGTCCAGCAACGCGGCCTGACGGGCGAAAACTTGCTGGCGATGCTCGAGCGGCGGTTGGACAATGTAATCTACCGCCTGGGTTACGCCGACAGCCGGGCGCAGGCGCGCATGCTGGTGACTCATGGCCACTTCAATGTGAATGGCCGGCGGACGGACATCCCCTCCATGCTCGTGAAGCCAGGGGATGAGATCGCAGTCCGTGATGGTTCTCGCAAGCGAACCTTCTTCAAGGAATTGCCGGCAATGGCCGAAGGCAAGACCGTGCCAGCCTGGCTGGAGCGCGATCTCAATGGCTTATCCGGTCGGGTGCTGAAGATGCCCACTCGCCAGGATGTCGACGCCAGCCTGAATGAGACGTTGATCGTCGAGTACTACTCGCGATAGCGAGGCAGTGCCCGGAAGCACGTTCCGCGAAGGGATCGTGGAGGAAAACGGTGGCCGTAACCACAAACATCGTCATGCCGAAGATCGAGAGGGAAGCCGTTGCACGCAATTACGGCAAGTTCGTCATCAGCCCGCTCGAGGCCGGCTATGGCATCACGATTGGAAACGCGCTCCGGCGCGTGCTGCTGAGTTCGCTGGAAGGCGCAGCGGTGACCTCTATCCGCATCACGGATGTACCGCATGAGTTCTCGGACATCCCTGGCGTGCGGGAGGACGTCCTGCAATTCATGCTCAATCTCAAGAAGCTGCATCTTATCCTGCATGAGGGCGATTCGGCCCGCCTGCGCCTGGAGGTCAAGGGCGAGGGGGTGGTCACGGCGGCAGATATCATCGCCCCCGCCGAGGTGGAGATAGTCAACCCCGAGCTTTATCTGCTCACAGTGGATGACGATAAAGCCCACCTGGAAATAGAGATGAACGTCGAACGAGGACGGGGCTATTCCCCCTCGGATGAGCGCGGCCGCCTGCCGATCGGCGAACTTCCCACCGATGCGATCTTCAACCCGGTCCGCCGGGTGCATTACGACGTGGGCCGGGCCCGCGTGGGCCAGGACACGAGCTTCGATCGCCTGATCATGGAGATCTGGACCGACGGGACAATCAAGCCCGAGGAGGCCCTCAGCCAGAG
>CAZQDE010000058.1:0-14424 GCA_964591485.1 uncultured Anaerolineaceae bacterium
TGATGACCGAGGCTCAGGTGGATTACGTCTGCGCGGCGCTGCACGAGGCGGTGAGGGAGCAGGCGGGGAAGCAAGCCTGAGGCGCGGCCTTGGCCTGAACATCACCGAACTGGGGCCGGCGCGCGGGGCCGCCTGTCCTGGGTCTCGCACGGGAGCCCGAGACCGGAGGCTTGCCTCCGGCCTCCGCGAAGAAGGAAAGGGCTGACCTTTTGGGTCAGCCCCTTTGGATGCATTGGCCATGGTCTTGCCTTATTGAGGCCGCACCTGCCGCCAATTAATCATCACGAAATTCTCATCGCAACTTGCGGAGGTATTGAAGAAGACCTTCTCAGAGAGCGGCACGCCGGTACCGTCGTGGAGTTGGATCCACAAGGTTCCCTGGCTTTCGATCGGCTCCTCGGCTAGGTCGAAGACGTAGCCGGAAGGTCCGATCTGCGTGGCACTTCCGCTGAAGGCGTCGAGATTGATGGGCTGCCCGGCCAGTTCGCCCTCGAGATGAATGCCGAGATTGGCAATAGGGAGATTCTCGAGGTTGAAGACCTGCCCCCCGACACCCATCCAGTTGCATTCGCGATCATTGGCGATGTTGGGGATGTTCACCGGGTTCCCGGGTTGCACCGCGAACGGCGGCGGCAGAGGGGTGGCGGTGCTGGTTGGCGCCGGCGTATCCGTCGGGGTTGGCACGGGCGTGTCTGTCGGCGTCGGTGTCCGCGTGGGCGTTGCGGTCCAGGCCGTGGGCAGAGGCTGGGCAGGCGTGCTGGTGGGCGTGGGCGTGCCCAGGATGGGCGGCAGCGTGGGCGGCGGGAAGGGGTTGTACTCCACATAGGGGTTCAGGAAGACCATGGTGTAGACCGCGCCCACGGCTAGGATCGCCACCAGAACGATCAGGGAAAGGAAATTGAAGATGAAGTTTCTGATGCCCTGGGAGCGCTTGCGAGGTACGCGGACAAAGGTTTCATCCATGTTTATCGCCTCCTACCCCACCGCTAAGGTGAGAGGAAGATCTCGATCTCGGCGCTGTCGCGGGCGGCACGCAACCAATCCTCAACCGCCTTGCGCTGCAGCGCGATCCGCACAGTTGCATCCAGCGGGTGCGGGCCGCGCTCAAGTGTTTCCACCAGATGATAGCCTAACTCGCTTCTCACCACCGAGCTGATCTCGCCCGGCTGAAGGGTAAAGGCCGCCTCTTCGATCTCGGGCTGCAGCAGAAAGCCGCGGGGAAACCAGCCCAGGTCACCTCCAGCGGGTCTTGTGCTTGCATCCAGGGAGACCTGCTGGGCGAGCAGGGCGAAGTCCGTGCCCGCTTGCAACTTGGCCAGAAGCGCTTCGGCCTCCTCTTGAGTGGCGACCAGGATATGGCGCGCATGGACCTGTTCCATCTCCTCTGGCACGGTGTCCGCCAATGAGGTCACCATCGCCATGACGAGCATCTCCTCCCACAGAGCAGTTCGGAGGGCGGCCTCGGAATATTCGTTGGCGGCCAGCCAGGCCTCCCATTGCGTGGCCTCCCCCATCGCCTCGGCCATGGCCTTCAAGCGTTCTTCCACCTGGGCCTCCTCGACCGGCAGGTCGTTGGTGAGCGCGCCTTGCATGAGTAGCTTCAGGTCGATCAGCGTCTGCAAGACATGCTGCTTTGCGTTCTCATGGGTTGCAAGCTCGGTGCCAGCCACCGATTGAGCCTGTTCGAACCGTCTTAGCTCGCGTTCGAACTCCTCAAGCGTGATAGGTTGTCCATTCACACGGGCTGCGAGCGGAAGCGGGGTAGGTGTCGGGGGCGGCGCCGTTGGGGAAGGCAGGGCTGTGCTCGATGGGGCTGCGAGTTGCGGCAGCGCGCCGCAGCCGCTGAGCAACAGGGACAGCAACAGAATGGGGGCCGCCAGGGGGCGGGGAAATCGGGCCAGCATGGGGCGATTATAACCTTCAGAGGCACCGCCGCAATGTGGCCCGGGCGTGTGAAGCTACCTTAGCGTGTGCGCGAGGCAAACACGAAGATCATCGGCCGACGGCGGGTTTGGTTATAGAAGAACTTGGAAAGCTCCTCTTCCACCCGCGATTCCAAGTTTCCATCCAGGCCCTGCCGGACGAGATTCGAGACAAGTGACTGGGCCTCGATGATGAGGCCCTCAGATTGGCGCACGAAGACGAAGCCCTTGGTAAGGATTTGTGGCTGCTCGAGGAGGCGGCCGCGCTCACTATCCAGGGTGAGGTGCACGATCACAAAGCCGTCCCGGGCAAGGGCCTCGCGCTCGCGCAAGACCCTAGGCCCCACGTCGCCGACTCCGCTACCATCCACGAACACGTAGCCGCCAGGGATGCGCTCGCCGATCTGCATCTCCCCGTTCTGAAACTCGATCACGGTGCCGTTCTCGACCACAGCGATGCGTTCTCTGGGGATTCCGATTGACTCGGCCATCTCGGCATGCAGGGTCAGATGGCGGAGTTCGCCGTGGATCGGGATTAGGTGCTTGGGGCGGACGAGCTGCAAGAGCAGCTTCATCTCCTCCTGGCTGGCATGACCGGAGACGTGCACCGGTGCCACGGCGTGGTAGATGACATGGGCGCCCCGCTGGAGGAGCCGGTTGATGGTGCGGTGAACCATCTCCTCGTTTCCGGGGATGGGCGTGGAAGACAGCACCACGGTGTCATCCGGGAGCAAGTCGAATTGGCGATTGGCTCCACGGGCCAGGCGCCCAAGAATCGAATAGGGCTCTCCTTGCGTGCCGGTGCACATAATCGCCACCTTCGAAGGGGGCATTTTTAGCGCTTGGTCGATGGCAACGACCTGACCATCCTCCCAGTTGATATAGCCGAGCTTGCGGGCCATCTTAGCGTTCTCGACCATGCTAGTACCCACGAAGGCGACGGCGCGACCGTGGCGGGAGGCGGCGTTGACCACCTGCTGCATGCGGGAGATCAAGGAGGCGAAGCTGCCCACGAGCACCCGCCCCGGCGCTTCCCGAAAGACCTGATCGAGGGCCGGGTCGATGACCGCTTCGGAAGGAGTCCAGCCCGGCTCGTCGGCGTTGGTCGAGTCGGCTAAAAGGGCCAACACCCCACGCCCGCCGAATTCGGCCAGCTTGCCGAAGTCCGTCGGCCAGCCATCCACCGGGGTGTGGTCGAATTTGTAATCGCCAGAGTGGACGATCAGGCCGGCCGGGGTGGTGATCCCCAACCCGACGGCGTCCGGGATCGAGTGAGAAACATGAAAGGATTCCACCTGGAAGGGCCCAATCTCGAGTTCATCGCCGGCTGAGATGGTGTGAAGATCGACCTTCTGCAGCAAGCCGTTACGCGAGAGCTTAACTTCCAGCAGGCCGCGCGTGAGCTTGGTGGCATAGATTGGGGCCTGGATGGCCTCCATCAAATGGTGGATGGCGCCGGTGTGATCCTCGTGGCCATGGGTGATAATGACGCCGCGAACATGCTGCTTGCGGTCCAGCAAGTAGCGGAAGTCGGGGATGATGTAGTCGATCCCCAGCATATCGTTCTCGGGAAACATAATGCCTGCGTCGATGACCAGCAGGTCATTGCCGTATTCGAGGGCCAACATATTCTTGCCGACTTCCCCCAGCCCTCCCAGGGGGATGATGCGTAATGTCTTGTTCATTCTGAATTGCCTCTTTCATAAGCCTTGCGGCTTTGTTTTGTATCTAAGAATGCCCCGTCAGGCTGAGCGCCAGGCGGGGCATGTTCGCTTGACGTGAATCGCGCGGGCACTAATTCAACCGCGTGACATCCGTGGCTTGCAATCCGCGGAATGTTTGTTCGAGGTAGAAAGCTACCTTCTCACCCTCTGTGAGCATCGGCAGGTCGCCGTCTTGGATATCCTGGTAGTGGACGAAGACATCCTCGCCGTCCTGGGCGTCGATGTAGCCGTACCCCTTGGATCCGTCGAACCAGCGCACTACGCCGGTAGTTCGCTTTGCCATAAGGCCTCCGTATAACCTGAAAATTATAACACAAGCGGCCGGAATTCGCCTCTGGCGCTTGGCAGCGCATAAGATCTCCATGATGGGTGATGGTTGCCGCCCTAGGTGTGGCTTGACGAGGTTCTGCAATCGGCCTATACTCAATCGACAATCGATGCGGCAGAGGTAGCCTCTCGCCCGGATGCGAAGGCTATCAAGGGGAAGCCGGTGACCCAAGCCCTCGGGTAGGGAAGTCCGGCGCTGTCCCGCAACTGTAAGGGGAGGCGAGAGCCTCTCCAAGCCAGGATACCCACCTCTGCCAGGAAGCCAATGTCTCCTTCGCGGAAAGGAGGGTGTGTTGATGACCGTACCGACCTGAAGCCTTCCCGCCTCCTGACGCTGGGAAGGCTCTCTGCTTTCCCTTTGTGTGCAGACACCTATTGGAGTGTAGCCCGCGCGTGAGCGCGGATGAGAAGGATACACATCATGGACACACACGCCTTTTGGCCCCTGGGCCGCTCGAACCAAGTTTCTCTTTGGAGACTCTTGAGCCTCCTTGTCCCGGTGGCGCTCATATCGACCGCCTGCGCGCGCCAACCCACGGCGGAATCGCAGGTGGAGCCAGCCCCAAGCCCCACTTCCCAGGTAGTGGAGCAAGCGCCAGCGCCGCCGGAGGCTCCCGCAGACGAATCGATCACGCTGGTGGACGGGGTGGGCCGACAGGTCACGCTGCCCGGCCCGGCAAAGCGCATCGTCTCCCTGGCGCCGTCCAACACCGAGATCCTCTTCGCGCTGGGCGCGGGCGCGCAACTCGTAGGCCGGGATGATATCTCGGATTACCCGCCGGAGGCGCAGGCGGTGACAAGCATCGGGAGCACCTATGGACAGCTCAACAGCGAAGCTATCCTGGCGCTGGAACCCGACCTTGTCCTTGCAGCGGATATCACCGCGCCGGAGCAGGTGCAGACCCTCGAATCGCTGGGGGTGCCGCTCTTCCTTCTTCCTAATCCGGCCGATTTCGAAGGGTTGTTTGACAACCTTGAAACCGTGGGGAGGTTGACCGGCCATCTGGATCAAGCCGAAGCCCTGGTGGAGGAGCTCCGCGCCAGGGTAGAGGCAGTGACGGACAAAGTTGCCTCCGCAGACCCCGTGAGGGTTTTCTATGAGGTGGATGGAACCGATCCGACTGCGCCCTGGACTACGGGCGCGGGCACCTTCCAGGATGTGCTGATGGGTCTGGCGGGTGGCGAGAACATCGCCGGCGATATCCAGGGCTGGGGCCAGATGAACCTCGAGACGATCGTCGCACGTGACCCTCAGGTGATCATTTTTGGTGCCGGACCTTGGGTGCCCACCACGGCCGAGTCACTCGCCGCCCGCACGGGATGGGACATCATCTCGGCCGTCCAGACAGGGCGTGTGCATGGCATCGACACCAATTGGGTCGACCGTCCCGGCCCACGGCTGGTGGATGCCCTGGAGCAGATAGCCGTCTTCATTCACCCTGAGCTGTTCGGAGAGGAGACCTCCTAGCATGATGGATGCGCAGGCCAGGGAGGGGATGCCTCGTCGAGGCGGTCGCACCGCCTGGCTCCTTTCCCTGGCCCTGCTATTGGCGATGGCCATGCTCAATGCCTCCATGGGACCGGTGAAGATACCTCTGTCCGACATCCTGGGTATGCTGGCCAGCCGCATCCCCGGGCTGGAGATCTCGGGTGAATGGTCGCTACAGTTCCGAACCATCCTGTTTGATATCCGCCTACCGAATATGATCCTGATTGCGCTGGCGGGCATGGCGCTGGGCGGATCAGGGGCCGCGTATCAGGGGCTCTTCCGCAACCCGCTCGCTGATCCCTATATCATCGGCGTGGCTTCTGGAGCCGGATTGGGTGCGGTGCTGGCTATGGCGGCCCGCTGGCCGGCGGATTTCCTTGGCATGGCGGCGGTGCCGGCGGCGGCTTTCGCAGGCGGGCTGATCACGGTGGGGTTGGTCTATGCCATCGCCCGCATCGGGCGAGCGACACCGGTGACCACGCTCATCCTGGCGGGCGTAGCGGTGAGTTCCTTTGCCACGGCAATGACGAGCATGATCATGCTCCTCTCCACCGAGGAGCTGCATCGTGCCGTGAATTGGATGGTTGGCGGGTTTGCGCTGGGTGGCTGGGAACCTGTTCTCGCCTCGATTCCCTACCTGAGCATTAGCCTGACGGCCCTGGCCATGCTGGGGCGGCCGCTGAATGTATTGCAGTTCGGCGATGAGCAGGCCCGTCAGATGGGTTTGGAAGTCGAGCGGGCCAAGCTGATCCTCATTGTGATGGCCTCGATGGCAGCTGCCACGGCGGTCTCCTTCACGGGCATTATCGCCTTCGTGGGGCTGATCGTTCCCCATGTTGTGCGCCTGCTATGGGGTCCCGATTACCGGCGATTGATCCCGCTGGCCATTCTGTCGGGAGGGAGCTTCCTTCTGGCCGCAGACGTGATTGCCCGCATGGCGCTCTCGCCGCGGGAGTTACCGGTCGGGGTTGTCACCTCCGCTGTAGGCGCGCCTTTCTTCCTGTGGTTGCTGCAGCGGGCAAAAACAAGGGTGCGGTTCTGGTGATGAACGGCCTGCGAATCGAGAATCTGCACGTGGGCTACGGCGAACAGAGCGTGCTCCATGACGTAAGCCTGGAAGTGGCGCCGGGCGAGGTGCTGGCGGTCGTGGGGCCCAATGGTGTAGGAAAATCCACCTTGATCCGGGCTGCCTGCGGCACGCTGCCTCCGCAGCAGGGCAGGGTACTGGTTAACGGGCAGGACCTGCTGAAGATGCCAGCCGCGAGGCGGGCCCGATGGGTTTCGGTCGTGCCGCAGGCGGTGAACCTGCCGCCCGCCTTCTCTGTGATGGACGTGGTCTTGATGGGGCGGACGCCCTATCTGGGCTGGTTTGAACGCGAGGGCGATCGCGACCGGGAGATTGCGCAGGCGGCGATGCACCGGACCGAGACCGAGCCACTGGGATCGCGGCTCATCGGATCTCTCTCGGGCGGCGAGCAGCAGCGCGTGCTCGTGGCGCGTGCCCTGGCGCAAGCCGCGCCGGTGATGCTCTTGGATGAACCCACTGCCCATCTCGATTTGAGGCACCAGGACCGGCTGCTAGGAATGCTGCGGACGCTGGCATCCGAGCATGGTTTGGCGATGTTGATGGCGCTGCATGATCTGAATCTGGTCTCAAGGTTTGCGGACAAGGTGGCGCTTTTATCGAACGGCCGCGTCTGGCGCCTGGGAGAACCGGTGTATGTGCTCCGCCCGGACGTGCTCGAGGAGGTCTACGGCATGCGCATCTTGGTGATGGCGCACCCGCTGAACGGAGGTCCGCTCATCCTGTCGGGCGAGTGAGCGGTCGTGTGGAGGATGGTGATGATGCCGACGTTGGAGCAAGCCCGGGGTTGGTACGACGCCCATGACCCGGTGCACGGATTTGAGCACGTGCGGCGGGTCTTACGCCTGACGGAGCGGCTGGGCGAGGATTTGGGCGCCGATCTGGAGATCTTGAGGGCGGCGGCGCTGCTGCACGACGCCGCGGATGCGCACCCTGGCGAGGGCGAGGGGCGGGTATCTCACGAACAGGCCTCCGCCGAGTTCGCGGGCGAGGTGTTGCGGGAGGAGGGATGGGAAGAGGCGCGCATTGCAGCCGTGCAGCATTGCATCCGCGCCCACCGTTTTCGGGGGAGCGAGGCTCCAGAGAGCCTGGAGGCCAAGATTCTTTTCGACGCCGACAAGCTGGATGTGATCGGTGCCTTCGGTACGGCGCGAACGATTGGGTACGCCGTGCAGGCGGGCCAGCCGCTGTATGCCAAGCCATCGCGAAGCTTCCTCGAAGAGGGCAAGAAGGAAGAAGGCGAGCCCCACAGCGCCTACCATGAATATCTCTTCAAGCTGCGCCATATCCGGGACCGGCTGCACACATCGCTGGCGCGCGAGTGGGCCCGCCCACGGCATGCTCTGCTGGAGGCCTTCTTCGAGCAACTGGCGGCCGAGGCGGAAGGCGAAGTTTGAGATTCCTCGCCTGCGCGGGAAGGGTGATTGACCCTTCTCGCAGAGGCGGTTATCATCGGCGGCGCGATGATGGCAGCCAGTGATAAGACCCAAATCCTACTGACCAACGACGATGGCATCCGATCGCCCGGCCTATGGGCGGCGGCGGAGGTGCTCTGCGAACTGGGCTACGTCACCGTGGCGGCTCCCAGGGAGCAATGTTCTGGCGCGGGGCGGAGCATGCCTAACACCTCCGACGGGAAACTTCGCGAGGAAGAGGTCGAGGTGGGAGGCGAGTCCTGGAAGGTCTATGCTGTAGGGGGCACCCCGGCTCAGGCCGTGCAGCATGGCGCGTTGGAGCTGATGCCGCGCCCGCCGGACCTGGTGGTGGCGGGGATCAACTATGGGGAGAATCTTGGGCTCGGCGTGACGGTTTCGGGTACCGTGGGCGCCGCGCTCGAGGCCGGCGCCCTGGGGTACCCATCCCTGGCAGTCTCGTTGGAGATGCCGGAGTCCTACTTCTTCTCCTACTCGGAGGAGATCGACTTTTCGGCGGCGGCGCACTTCACCCAACATTTCGGCCGGCTGCTGCTCGAACGACGCATGCCCGAGGATGTGCATGTGCTCAAAATCGACGTACCCTCGGATGCCACAACGGAAACGCCCTGGAAGATGACCCGCCTCTCGCGCCATAAGTATTACACACCGGTGCCACCTCCGCGGGAGCGTCTTGAGGACTCCCAGCGCATGGGATTTGAGGTGAAATTGGATGAGGTGTTGCTGGAGCAGGATTCCGACGTATATGTGGTGCGGTTAGAGCGACATGTGGCAGTCACGCCGCTGAGCCTCGACATGACCTCACGCGTCGATCTGGAGGAACTCGAACGCCTTCTCAGAGAAGCCGGCTGAGCCGCGGCCGCCTGCGGATTGTCCGGATCCAGCACTTGCCAAGGGGGGCCTACTCGGAGGGTTGTTCCTCGCCCGCCATGCGGCTGTTCAGCATGCGCAATTCATCCTCGATCTGATCGCGTTGCACTTTGGTTTGAGCGAGGAGCGCCTCGAAGGCCGGGCGCTGCTCAGCGGGCACCGTCTCGACCAGCCGCTGGGCGCGGCGGATCTGATTTTCCTTATGCCGCAACTTGTCGAGCAGCCGGGCGGTGTAGCCACGCTGGAAGGTGCTCTCTGGAAGCGGCTCAGGCTGTTCGGGGGATTCGCCTGTAAGCACTTCTGCGACCGTGAGCAGGAGTTCCGAGGCCTCGATGGGCTTTTCGAGGAAGCGCACCGCGCCCAGACTGAGCGCGAACTCCTTGTCTTCCTGGGTGATGAACGTGGCCGAAATGAAAATGATGGGGATGTCGCGGGTTTCGGGGTTGCTGCGCACTTGCTGGGCCAGGGCGAAGCCATCCAGCTTGGGCATCAGGATGTCGGTGAGGATAAGGGCCGGCTTCTCTGCAGCAACACTTTCAATCGCCTCATCCCCGTTGCGGGCGGTGACGACCTCGTATCCCTTAAATTTGAGTGTGACCTCGAGGAGTTCGAGGATGTGGGGGATGTCCTCGACGATCAGGATGGGGCCCGAGCGCTGGCTCATATTTTCATTGTAGTCCGACTCGACCAGAAGGCAATCCCCCAATCCCGCATCGGCGCAAGGTTCGTCGGAACTTTCGCGGCCTGTGAGGTCTCGGCACCGAAACGAGCCATCTACTTACCCAGATGTTTCTTGCGACTCTGGCTAGGTTGGTTACTGGTTTGAAAGATCAAGAACAGCAAGGCGGTCGCATCGCCCACATTCTGGCAAAGATGCGGCTGTGTGGCTTGGAAGAGCAGGCTATCCCCCTTGGTCATCCTGTGCTTCTTACCTCCAATTTGATACTCAATCTCACCCTCAAGGCAGAACACAAATTCCTCGCCGCCATGCACGATCGGCGTGGATGAATCACAAATACCTGGCTCGAGCTTTATGAGGAAGGGCTCCAGTTGCTGGCCGGGAAGGCCGATGCCGAGGCTTTCCATGATGATGCCGTCCCCGCGGAATATCTTGCGTTGGTCGGGGCGGACAAAGACCGTGGCGCGGCGATCCGCAGTCTCAAAGAATTCTGTGATAGGCACGCCAAGAGCCATGGCCAGCCGGTGGAGAGTGGATACGGTGGGCGAAGTCTGGCAGCGCTCAATCCGGCTGATCGCGTTCGTGGAGAGCCCAGAGAGCTTCGATAAAGCGCGCAAGGAATATCCGCGCCTCTCTCGTATCGCTCGGATCTTCGGCCCCACCTCTGGATGGGCGCCTTCAGCCATTCGAACCCGCTCCTGCGTCCCGATCTACGCCATGACCATACCACGAAAAGAGGGCCATCGCGCAATAAAAAGGACAAACCTCGCGTGAACAGAGATGGATGTCACATTAACATTGACGACCGTACCCTTAAGTGGTAAGGTGCGATTAGAGATAGCTTGATCGGGAAGACCGGTCAGGCAATATGCATGAGACCAGGATAGCCTGGATATGGAATCTCGGGAGGGCCTTCCATGAAGCGGATTGGGATCATAATTTGCGATCGCTACCGGCACTGTGCGGGAGGCAAGTGCCTGCGCTCCCTGGTGCTGCGCGAGGGCGCCTTCGAGCGTTATGAAGGTGAGGAAGTCGAGCTGGCCGGCTACACGACTTGCGGGGGTTGCCCCGGAGGCAATGTGGAATATGCGCCCCAGGAAATGAAGAAGAATGGGGTCGAGGCGATCCACTTGGCCACGGGCCTCCTGGTTGGATATCCCCCTTGCCCCTATGTCAACGAATTCAAGCGATTCATCGAGACCCAATACGGGATAGAGATCGTACTTGGGACTCATCCAATCCCGCAGAAATATCTCGACACCCATCGAAGTCTTGGTACGTGGCCGACTCCAGAATCCGAAGAGCGCATCCGCGAGGTAATGGCGGATGAGGCCACCCGGCGCCGCTACGATTGAGCGCTGGCGTCAGGGGGCTTTTCCAGTGCCTGGAGATCGCCGGGGATTGATCGGCGACTGATTTGCGCGTGGAAGGGGGCCTCACCCGTTCATCATAAGCCGCCCGGGGCGCAATGGCTTTGAATTGGCCGCAGTCCCCTGGTCGAGGTCGAACTCTCAGCGGTCCATGGGGCGCGGGGAGGCGGGTAAGCGATCGGACCAGCTGGCTCCAAGGAGGCGAGGGATGAAGAAGCTGCGGGTTCACGATTGCATGACGAAGAATCCCGTCTCCATCGACGAAGGCACCACCTTGACGGAGGCCTACTGGCTGATGATGGAGAAGAAGGTGCGTCGTTTGCCGGTGATGAAGGGGGACCGCCTGGTGGGCATTGTGACGCTGGAGGATCTTCGACGGGCGATCCCCTCCGATGTCGTAGGGATCAGTCCTCTGAAGTACACGGATATGCTCACGAAACTGCCTGTTCGCCAATTGATGACTCGAGATCCCGAGACGATCTCACCCTCTGCATCGCTATCGGAGGCCGCCAGTGTCATGCTGACGCACAGAATCAGTGCGCTTCCGGTGCTTGAGGGTGATGAGCTTGTTGGCATCATCACCGAGAGCGATATATTCCGGGTGATTGCGGAGCGCGGCCTGGAATGAGCCCTTCCACCGGGAGATCGGGCCGCGCGGGGACTCGATGGAGAGATTGACAGGTCGAATGAGGAAGCTCGCTCCGAGGCCTTGCACCGGGAGGTTTTGGCGGGAGGGCGTTGCCCGAGCGGAGGGCGCATCAAGGAGGCGGGCAGGGGAGCCACGCAAATGGATGAGCGTTCACCAGCATCGATCCGGGCGCGGACTGCGGAGCTTCTCGATCGAATTCCGCCCGGCGTGACCCTCGTCGCGGCCGCGAAGGGGCGCACGGCGGAGGAAGTCCGGGCGGCTCTGCAGGGGGGAATCCGCATTGTCGGTCATAACTATGTGCAAGAGGCCGAGGCCATGATCGCTGTGCTGGGAGGCCCCGCCACGTGGCACATGATCGGCCATCTGCAGCGCAACAAAGTACGAAAGGCCATCCGGCTTTTTGACCTAATTGAGACGCTAGATTCACTCCACTTGGCGCAGGAGATCGATAGGCGTTGCGCCGTGATGGGGAAGGTCATGCCGGTGCTGGTGGAGGTGAACAGCGGCCGAGAAACCAGCAAATCTGGCGTTTTTCCCGAGGACCTGGAGAAGCTCGTGCGGGGGCTACAGGCCTATGAACATATCCGAGTTGAGGGACTCATGACAATGGGGCCTCGATTTGGCGATCCCGAGCTGGCGCGCCCGTTCTTTCGTGCCACGCGGGAGGCGTTCGAGCATCTCTCGCGCCTGGATCTGCCGAATGTCTCTATGCAGACTCTCTCAATGGGGATGAGCAACAGTTATCAGATCGCCATTGAGGAGGGAGCCAATCTTGTACGAATTGGGACCTTGCTCTTCGGGGAGCGGCCGGTGTAGCCAGAAGGAGAGGCCTGCGGGGGCATGAGGGCGTTTCCCATGCCGTGGTCCCTTGGAGCTCGTGCCTCCACAACGCCGACGAGATGACCGGCGCAGCCCGGTGAATGAAAAGGCTGCGCGCGAGCTGGGATGAGCAGGGCCGGATGGCGACCCGATAAGGCAGACCAAAGGAAGAGAACCCAAGCCATGTGCCAGGCAAATGTATTCGTCGAAAGAGCCGGAAGACGAGAGCTTGTGATGAGCGATGTGATTCACTTGCGGGTGGAGGGCGAGACGGTATGGCTTTCGCGTTTCTTCGAAGAGCCAGTGGCTATCCGAGGGACGATCCGTGAGGCGGATTTCCTCAAGCATACGGTCATCCTCGAGCCTGTATCCGATTCTGCCTGAGTGGAGGTCAATGTGGAAGATCTTGAGAAATTGAGGATCCTTGTCCCTCATTGGATCGAGCACAACGCCGAGCATGCCGCAGAGTTCCGCGCCTGGGGGCGCCGCGCCGGTGGTACCGCGCGTGCGCTCATTGAGACCGCTGCGGATCAATTAGAGGCTGCCAACCGATCGCTGGAGGAGGCGCTGAAGGCGCTGGGAGGCCCTATCGAGGGCAGATCGAGCGAGACGGCCTGATCCATGATGAGCCCAGATGCCGCGCCGAAACGAGGGGGGTTGGCGCTGAGCGAGACCGCCCGGGCGTTGTCCACGCTGGCCATGATGCTATCGCTTGCCGCCTGCGGGCGTTTTGGCGTCGAAGGCCCGGGCTCCCCAATGCAGGAGGCTCCTGTATCAGGCGTCGAGGATCGGCCAGAACCAGACCGAGCCTCCACGTTACCCAGGCCGACGATGCATCCGGCCGATTTGCCGGATGTTCAAGAAGAGATACCTTCGGAGCGCAAGACCATGACGGACGAAGGCAAGGTCTCGCTGATCATTGCGATTCTCTTTGATAACAACCCCTACGATGAGAGGCTGACGACGGCATGGGGTTTCTCTGCCCTCGTGGAGCGTGGCCCTCATCGCGTACTCTTTGATACGGGGGGAGATGGCCCCATTCTGCTGTCGAACATGAAAACCTTGGGAATCGATCCTGCCAGCATCGAGGCCGTCGTTCTTTCTCACGCCCACAAGGATCACACGGGAGGCCTTGAATCCCTCCTGGCGTTGGGGCTTCAGCCGATCGTGTACGTGCTCCCATCTTTCTCGAGCGGTTTTAAGGCCCAGGTCGGCGAGGTGACTCAAGTCGTTGAGGTGGCGCCTGGGCAGGTGATCCTGGACGGCATCTTCACGACGGGCGAGGTGGTGGGGGAGATTCCCGAACAAGCGCTCGTGGTGACTACGGAGGAAGGTTTGGTCGTGATCACCGGATGTGCGCACCCAGGCATTGATCGGATGCTGCAGAAAGCCCGTTTTATGTTCGGAGGGCCTATTCGGCTCGCGATGGGCGGATTTCATTTGAAGAGCGCGGACGATGAAAGGGTGAGCCACATTCTGCGTGCGTTCCGAGATCTAGGGGTGGAGAGCACGGCGCCCTGTCATTGCACAGGGGATCGCGCGCGTGGCCGTTTTGCCGCCGAGTATGGAGAGGGCTTCATCCAAGCCGGCGTGGGCAAGGTGATTGTTCTTCCAGGCGGCTAGCCTTGGCCTGGGAGCAAGATCCTGGGGCTGGGCTTATGGGCAAAGGGTGACACGCAATGGCTCATCCATTGTGGCAGATCCTGCTCAAGGAGCATTCCTCCTTGGGCGAGCCGCATCTATCTTGCGGCGAGTGCTTTGCGCTTCTGGAATTCATCGTCGATGCCATTCTCGTCGGCCAGGAGATTGGGGAGATCCAAGAGATGGCGAGACGTCATTTGGCGCTTTGCCCGGATTGCCAGAAGGAATTCGCGGAAATGCTTGGGACGTGGGAGGGCGCGTTCAAATCGGAATAACTTGACGGTCGTGGCAAGGATGAGCCTGGGGCCCCATGGCCGCGGAAAGGCTAGCCCAATTTGGTTGCGGGGTCGATCCTGCAGGCGAAGCGAAAATCAGAGACGGATGAACATGCCCAAACTGAGAAGCATGATTGACTAT
>CAZQDE010000059.1:0-14420 GCA_964591485.1 uncultured Anaerolineaceae bacterium
AAGCAGAGAAACAGGAAGGCTGGCAGCATGAGTGGAGAGTGGTTCAAAGAACAGGATAAAGGCAGCTTCTTCGGGCACTTCCTTTTATGATCGTATCGTGCCCGCAGACTACTTTCTGCGACACTTGGATGCGCTCATCCCCTGGCAACGCTTCACCAAAAGACCGGTACGGCTTTGCCAAGGCAAAGCTCCCCAGGCGCGTCCACCCTACGGCCCGCCCGTGATCTTGAAGATGCTTATGGTGTCCTATCTCTACAACCTCTCCGAGCGACAGATGGAGGTCATAGCCAATGACAGCCTCTCGATCAAGTGGTTCCTGGGGTTGGCGGTTGACGAGCCCGCCCCGGATCACTCGACACTGACCATGTTCCCTGGCCTACGGCGAGGGCAGGCAAGAACCGGCTGATCCATCGCGGCAAGCTGGAGGCTGCCGAAGAGCTGCTGGCCGAGATCATCGCCCTGGCGCAGGAGAAAGAGGTTCACTTTGGCAGCATCCAGGTGATGGACAGTGTGCACAGCGTTGCCGATGTGAACACACAGTAAGGAGAAAGTGCGCCAGGATAAGGAGGGTAAGGTGCCCCGGGATGCAGACGTCCGCAGGGGTGCAAAGGGCACTCGGAGGCTCCAGGGCGCCCGCAGCAAGAAAATCTAGCAGACCGAGTACTTCTTCGGATTCCTTGGCCGGCGGGGCAGGCGAGGCGCAATGCAATCTGAATGACTATCGCACGCAGAAGAAGGATCCCAACAAGCAGATTTGGCTCGACATCCAGGCCACCCCGGAATGGCAGGCAGGCTTGAGCGGCCACAAAATCGAGCGCTAGTTCGGCGAAGCGATGGGCTCGCCAGGTGTTACTATGTGGGGCTTTTGCGCTACGGTCTGCAAGCTTTCTTGACTGTCCTGGACGGACAGTCAAGGGAAACGCCTGGTGAAACTGCTGAGCGGAACGAATTTCAGAGGCCGAGCCAGGCTTGCAGCGCGCTACCTGGTAGGAGGAGCCGCAACCGGCTCGAGCCAGGCTTGCGATCGAGGGCCCTCTCCGCGCACGGTCATGAAGAAGGCTTGCTGGATCTCACGCGTGATCGGTCCCATGCCACCCTCACCTATGACGCGATGGTCGATCTCACAGATGGCGACGCACTCCGCGGCCGTGCCCGATACGAACACCTCATCCGCGGCGTAGAGCTGGTCTCGGGAGATGGGCTCCTCCAGGACCGCATAGCCGAGGTCCTGCGCGAGCGCGATGATCGAATCCCTCGTGATGCCCTCGAGGATGCTGGCCCGGGGTGGCGTGTAGACCCTACCGCCGGACACCAAGAAGATGTTCTCCCCCGTGCACTCTGAGACATAGCCGCTCGGATCGAGCATCACCGCCTCATCGAACCCGGCCCGACACGCCAAGGTCTTCGCCATCACCGAGTTGACATAGTTGCCCGAGATCTTCGCTTTGGTCATGGAGACATTCGGATGGTGCCGCGTGAAGGATGACACAATCATGCGGGCCCCCTTCTCGATGGCTTCCTGGCCAAGGAAGGTCTCCCACTCCCAGGCGGCGATACCCACGGACGGCCGCATTTCATCAAGATTCAGCCCCAGCGGCCCCGCCGCCATGTACATCAACGGGCGTATGTAGCAGGCCCGCAGATCGTTGGCCCGTATCACCGCGTGCACGGCCTCGCGCAGCGTCTCGAGACCATAGGAGAACTCCCTCACGCCTAGGATGTGCGCCGACTTCAGGAAGCGCTCGAGGTGCTCCGCCAGACGCAAGACGGCTGGGCCGTCCTTTGTGTCGTAGCAGCGGATGCCCTCGAACACGGCCAGGCCGTAGTGGAGGGCGGGCGCCAGGAAGGGAACCGCAACCTGGCTGCTCGGAACCAACCGGCCATCGATCCAAATCACAGGTTCGTTTGGCGTCATGATCACTCCTCTGCTGAGATTTCCCTGGGCGATCAAGGCGAAAAGCAGGGACCATCTGCCGCTTCAGTGATGCCGGCGCCCGGCTGCGCCAAATGTGCCCGCACCGCCTCGCCCATTTCCCGGGTCGAAAGCACCACACCACCGCCCAGGTCGGCGGTCCTGGCGCCTTGCTCCAGGGCCCGTTCCACGGCTCGCTCGACCTGAAGCGCCTCGAATTCAAGCATCAGGGAATGCCGGAGCAACATCGCGGCGCTGAGGATCGCGCCGATGGGATTGGCGATCCCCTTGCCGGCGATGTCAGGCGCGGAGCCGTGTACGGGCTCGTAGACCCCCAAGCGCCTCTCACCCAGCGAGGCGCTGGGAAGCATCCCCAATGAACCCGCCAGGACGGAGGCCTCATCGCTCAGAATGTCCCCGAACATGTTGCCCATCACCAGCACGTCATACGCGGATGCCGATTGCATCAGCCGCATCGCGGCCGAATCGACCAGGTGATGCTCCAGGCGCACCTGGGAGAACTCCGCCGCCACCTCCTCGGCCACGCGGCGCCACAGCCGCGAGGACTCGAGCACGTTGGCCTTGTCGATCGAGGTCACAAGCCGGCGTCTCCCCATCGCCAGCCGGAAGGCCAGGCGCACCACGCGTCGGATCTCGCAATCGCTGTAGGCCATCGTGTCGAACGCCTGCACGCCGCCGGCCGCCTTGAGCGAAGATCCTGACCGGCCGAAGTACAGCCCACCCGTCAACTCCCGCACGATCAAGATGTCCACGCCCCGCACCTTCTCCGGCCGGAGCGGGGATGCCCCCTCAAGCGCCGGGATGGCGCGCACGGGCCGCAAGTTCGCGAACAGCTTCAGCTCGCACCGTAGGCCGAGCAGCCCTTGCTCCGGCCTCATCGCCGCCTGAGGATCATCCCATTGCGGCCCACCGACGGCACCCAGCAAGACCGCGTCCGCCGCCCGGCACGCGGACAGCGTCTCCTCGGGCAGCGGGCTCCCACACTCCTCGATGGCACAGCCGCCGATCAAGTGCTCTTCGAAGGAGAAATCGTGTCCACACAACCCGGCCACGGCCTTGAGGACGGCACGGGCTTCCGTCACAACCTCCGGGCCGATCCCGTCGCCGGGTAGAAGAACAATTTTCGCTCGCATTGGCTCCCAACTTCCATTGCTTGCCTACGGCCTCGGCTCACATAGAGAAAACGCGGCAGTCAATCCCCGAATCCCCCACCGCGGATTTCACACCGCGACTGACAGGCCATATTCGACGCTGTCCGCCAGGGCACACCAGGAGGCCTCGATGATGTTCGTCGATGCGCCTACGGTGCTCCAGCGCCGATGGCCGTCGCGCGTGTCGATCAGCACCCTCGTCATGGCAGCGGTCCCCTTCCGCCCATCCAGGATGCGAACCTTGTAATCCACCAACTGAAAGGAGCGTATCGCCGGATAAATCGGCGCCAGCGCCTTCCGCAGCGCAGCGTCCAGCGCATGCACGGGGCCGTTGCCCTCGGCGGCAGTGTGCAGCACCTCACCCCTCACGGATAGCTTGACCGTCGCTTCGGCAAACGTGCCGCGCCCCTGGCGATGCTCAACCATTACGGCGTAGTCGATGAGATCGAAGGGCGGCTCGTAGGAGGGCGACCGGCGCTGGATCATCATGGCAACGGATGCATCGGCGGCCTCAAAGGAGAAACCCCGCGCCTCAAGCTCCTTGATATTGCGGAGCAGCTCATGCGCCGCGGACGGGTCGATGGCCTCGAGTCCATACTCCTCGATCTTGCTGAGCAGATTCCCGCGTCCGGAGAGCTCGCTCACGACGACGCGCATCTCGTTCCCAACCGTCGCAGGATCGATGTGCTGGTAGGATCGGGCGTTGCGGCGCATCGCGGCCACGTGGAGGCCGCCTTTGTGCGCGAATGCACTCTCGCCCACGTAGGGCATGTGTCCATCGGGCGCCAGATTTGCGATCTCGGCCACAAAGTGAGCGACCTCCCTGAGACGCTTGATCCCGCCTTTCGGAAGAGCCTGGTATCCAAGCTTCAGCTCCAGGTTGGGCATAACCGCGCACAGATTTGCGTTCCCACAGCGCTCACCATAACCGTTGATCGTTCCCTGGACATGAACCGCCCCGGCGCGCACAGCCGCCAGACTGTTCGCCACGCCGCACGCCGCGTCGTCGTGGGCGTGGATGCCGATTGGGTGATCGATCTTCTCCCGCACCGCCCGCACGATGGATTGCACCTCCCAGGGCATCGAACCGCCGTTCGTATCACAGAGCACCAGGGCCTCCGCGCCCGCGCCCGCCGCGGCAGCCAGCGTGGCCAGAGCATATTCCCGATCGGCCTTGTAGCCATCGAAGAAATGCTCCGCGTCATAGATCACCCTACGGCCGTTCGCTCTGAGGAAGGCCACGCTCTCCTCGATCATTCGAAGGTTCTCATCCAGTGTTGTCATGAGAACATCGGTCACATGCATGGTCGAGCTCTTGCCCACAACGGTGCACACTTCGGTTTCGGCGGCCAGCAAGGAACGGAGATTGGCATCCTGCTCTGGAGAGCTCTCCGGGCGCCGGGTGGAACCGAAGGCCACGATCGTCGCCTGCTGCCAAGGAACCGTTCTCGCCCGTTCGAAGAACTCGGCATCCTTAGGATTCGAACCTGGCCATCCTCCTTCGATGAAGGCCACGCCCAGCTCGTCCAGGCACCGCGCAACGCGGAGCTTGTCCTCGCAGGAAAACGAAACCCCTTCGCGCTGCGCGCCGTCCCGCAGCGTGGTGTCGTAGACTTGGATCACTCTACGGCCGCTCATGTCGCTTCTCGTAGGCTGAGATCTCCGCCGAGAAAGAAAGCAGGTATCCGAGTGGATCGATGCCCTCGAGCAGGCAGCGCTTGTCGAAGGGTTCGATGGGGAAATCACCCTTGTGACCACCCGGAAGAATGATGGTCTGCGTGGGGAGATCGATCGTCAGCTCCGCACGAGGGTCCTCCAGAGCGGCCCGAATCAATTCGGCATGCACCCCGGCCTCGAGCTCGACGGGAAGGAGGCCGTTCTTCAGCGCGTTGCGGTGGAAGATGTCGGCAAACGAGGTCGCGACCACCGCCCGAACGCCCCAGTCCATCAACGCCCAAACGGCATGCTCGCGCGAAGAGCCGCATCCAAAGTTGCCTCCGGCGACGAAGATGCCGGCGCCCTCGGCCTCCGGTCGGTTGAGGACGAACTCGGGGTTCGGCGATCCGTCGGGCGCATAGCGCCAGTCGGCGAACAGGTATTCCCCCAGGCCTTCCCGCTCGAGGGTAGTGAGGTAGCGGGCCGGGATGATCTGATCGGTGTCTACATCGTCGATCGGGAGCAGCACGAGGCGCGAGGTGAACGTTCTGAAAGCCTTCATGGGTAGCACTCGCATCCGGATCTGCGCATGTCAGTTGAGCATCCTTCGGACGTCTGTGATCTCGCCGGTGACCGCGGCGGCGGCCGCGGTGAGCGGGGAAGCCAGGAAGGTGCGCCCCCCCTTTCCCTGCCGGCCTTCGAAGTTGCGGTTGGAGGTGCTCACAGCATACTGGCCGGGGCGTAGCTGGTCACCGTTCATGGCGATGCACATCGAGCAACCCGGCTGGCGCCATTCCGCCCCAGCATCTCGGAAAATACGATCCAAGCCCTCCACCTCCGCCTGCCGCATCACCAGTTGGGAGCCAGGGACCACCAGGACGCGCACGCCGGGGGCCACCTTTCGACCTCGCATCAGCCCGGCGGCCAGGCGCAGGTCCGAAATCCGCCCGTTGGTGCACGATCCGATGAAGACGACGTCGATTTTCTGTCCCAACAGCCTCTGACCGGGCTGCAGGCCCATGTAGCCCAAGGCCTTGGCAAGCGCAGCGCGCTGGACTGGGTCGCGGATCTCCCCAGGGTCGGGAATCGCCTCCGTCACGGGGAAGGCCATGCCGGGGTTGGTCCCGTAGGTGATCATCGGCTTGAGCCGGGAGGCGTTAAGGGTGATTGAGCGATCGTGCCCGGCGCGTTCGTCGCTGGGCAATCGCCGCCAGGCATCGAGCGCTCTCTCCCATCCCTCAGCTTTCGGCGCATGTTCGCGCCCGGCCAGGTACTCGAAGGTCGTGTCGTCCGGCGCGATCATCCCCGCCCGAGCGCCGGCCTCGATGGACATGTTGCAAATGGTCATGCGGGCTTCCATGTCCAGGGCGCGGATCGTCGATCCAGTGTATTCGAAGACATGTCCCTCGCCGCCGTCGACGCCGATCTCAGCGATCAGGCCCAGGATGATGTCCTTGGCGGTGACCCCCTGTGGCAGCCCGCCCTCGATGCGGACCTCGTACGAATCGGGCTTCGCCTGGAGCAGGCATTGGGTGGCCAGGACATGCTCGACCTCGCTCGTCCCGATGCCGAAGGCCAGGGCGCCGAAAGCTCCGTGGGTCGAGGTGTGGCTGTCGCCGCAGACGATCGTCATGCCCGGCTGCGTGAGCCCGAGTTCGGGCGCGATCACGTGCACGATCCCTTGCGTTGGTGAGCCGATGGCGTGCAGCCTGATCCCGAAATCACGGCAGTTGTCCTCCAACCTCTGAAGCTGGGCGGCCGCCTTCGCCTCGATTGAGCCCAATCCCTGCCCGTCGGTGGGGACCGAGTGATCCATCGTGGCAACGGTTTTCGCAGGCTGGCGCACATCCAGGCCACGCTCGCGCAGCCGTGCGAAGGCCTGGGGGGAGGTCACCTCGTGAATGAGATGAAGGTCGACGTAGAGAATCGATGGGCACCCGGGCTCCTGCGCCACGACGTGCGCATCCCATATCTTCGAGAGCATGGTCCTGGGAGCGTTCATCGATGAGGCTCTCTTCTCGGTTGACAGGTGATCCTACGGTCTGATCCCATGCAAGCTCTCACCGCCGGGCTGTGACGGGCGCGATCGTTCCATCTCCTCCGGCCCCTCCCGCCGAAGGTAGCTCCTCCGCACCACGAGCATCTTATTCATCGCCGAGAGGAAGGCCTTCACGCTGGCAACGACGATGTCTGTGTCGGCGCTATATCCTCCGAATGTGCGCGGCTGGCCGGCGTCGGGCCGACTGTCCGAGGAGGCTCCCACCGCCCCATCCTGAATGCGCACGGTGACGGCCCCCTGCGCGTCGATACCCTCGGTCACGGCGTGCACCGAGAACTCCAGCAATCTATTGGGGACGCGGATGATTTCGTCGATCGCCTTGAAGGCGGCATCGATCGGGCCTGAGCCCACGGCCGCATGCACGCGCACGTCACCTGCCGGCCCTCGCAGCCGAACGGTCGCCGTCGGCATGCCCATCGTCCCGCAGGTAACCTGCAGGCCCTCCAAGGCGAAGACCTCCGTCGGCTGATAAAGCTCGTCCGTGACCAGCGCCTCCAGGTCGGCGTCGGCGATGGTTTTCTTCTTGTCGGCGAGGGCCTTGAAGCGCTCGAACGCCCGCATCAGCTCATCCTTCTCCAGCTCATAGCCAAGCTCACGCAGGCGAGCCTGAAATCCATGCCGGCCGGAATGTTTCCCCAGCACGAAACGGCTCTGGCTCATACCGACCGTCTCGGGACGCATGATCTCGTAGGTTTGATGGTTCTTGAGCATCCCGTCCTGGTGGATTCCAGCCTCGTGGGCGAAGGCATTCATTCCCACGATGGCCTTGTTCGGCGGCACGACGATGCCTGTGTAGTGGCTCACCAGCTTGCTCACCCGGCCGATTTGGGTCGTGTCAACGGCGGTCGAGAGCGCGAAGATGGAGCGTCGGGTATGCAGGGCCATCACAACCTCTTCGAGTGAGGTGTTCCCGGCGCGCTCGCCGATGCCGTTCATAGTGACCTCCACCTGCCGCGCCCCGGCCTGGACCCCCGCGAGCGTGTTCGCCGTCGCGAGGCCGAGGTCATCGTGGCAATGCACTGACAGCACCGCACCCTCGATGCCTTCGACGCCGGCGCGGACCTCCTGGATCAAGGCCCCGAACTCGTCGGGCGTGGCGTAGCCGACTGTGTCGGGGATATTCAGAGTCGTCGCCCCGGAGCGGAAAGCCTCCTCGAGCACGGCGCAGAGGAAGGTAACTTCGCTACGGCTGGCGTCCTCTGCGCTGAATTCCACGTCATCGCAGAGCGAACGCGCAAACGTGACCATCTCGCGAACGCGCTCCAAGACCTGCTCCCGGCTCATGCGAAGCTTGTGCTCCAGATGGATGTCCGAGGTGGCGATGAAGGTATGGATGCGCGGCCGCGCCGCCGGGCGCACCGCCTGCCAGGCCTTCTCGATATCTTCCCGCACGGCCCGCGCCAGGCCGCAGATGATCGGGGGCTGTCGCGAATCCCCCGGCGCTCCGGCCGACTGATTCCCCACTTCCTCGGCGATCCTTCGGACGGCCTCCAGATCGTCGGAGGAGGAGGCGGGAAAACCGGCTTCAATGACGTCCACGCCCAGCCGGGAGAGACCCCGAGCGACCTCGAGCTTCTCAGCCGAGGTCATTGAGGCGCCCGGCGATTGCTCACCGTCCCGCAGAGTGGTATCGAAGACGATCACCCTATCGGAATCCGAGGCGTTCATCATCCGCTTTCATCCGATTGCTTCCCGGCCTTGATCGTGACGGGGTTGAGGAAGGGCATCCTGCTGCGCAGCTCCGCCCCTACCCTCTCGATGAGCAGGTCTTGCTTTCTGCGCCGCTGCTCGTTGAACCATAGACGGCCGTTTTCGTTCTCCTCGATCCAGGCGCGGGCGTATGTGCCGTCCTGGATTTCGGAGAGCATCTCGCGCATCTCACCCATGGTCTCCTCAGTGATCAGCCGCGGCCCGCCCGTGTAATCGCCGTGCTCGGCGGTGTCGCTCACGGAATGGCGCATGTAGTTCAAGCCCCCGCGATACATCAGGTCCACGATCAGCTTGAGCTCGTGCAGGCACTCGAAGTAAGCGATTTCAGGCTGATATCCCGCCTTCACCAGGGTCTCAAAGGCCGCTTCGACCAGCGCGCTCACGCCGCCGCAGAGAACGGCCTGTTCGCCGAACAGATCCGTCTCCGTCTCTTCCGCGAAGCTGGTCTCGATCACGCCGGCGCGCGTCGCGCCCAGCGCCCTGGCATAGGACAAGGCCACCGGCAGCGCCTGGCCGCTGACGTCCTGGTGGACCGCCACCAGCGCAGGCGTCCCCTGACCGGCCTGAAACGTCTCCCGCACCTGGTGACCGGGCGCCTTGGGCGCCACCATGCTCACGTCCACATAGACAGGCGGCTCGATGGTCCCGAAACGGATGTTGAAACCGTGGCTGAACATCAGGGTCTTGCCCCGCTTCATGGCGGGGGCGATGTGTTCTGTGTAGATTGCCGGTTGTGCGGTGTCGGGCACAAGGAGCACGATCACGTCGGCCCAGGAGGCCGCCGCGGGTATCTCGGCGACCGTGAGACCTGCGGCCTCGGCCTTCCGGCGGCTCGCGCTGCCTGGCCGCAGTCCCACCTGGATCTGGACGCCGCTGTCTCGGAGGTTGAGCGCCTGCGCGTGGCCCTGCGAACCGTAACCTATCACGGCCACTTTCTTGGATCGAATGAGCTCCAGGTCAGCGTCTTCGTCGTAGTACATGATAGCCATCAGTGTCGCCTCCCGCGGTGATTCGCTCGTCGATCGGCCGTCAGGGATCTCACCCACCTGCCCCGTTCGGGACGAGGGCCGAAACGAATTCGGGGTTCACGGTCGCCGCCTGCGGCCCTCGCGTCATGGCCACCCTTCCGGTGCGCGCCATTTCGATAATGCCGAACGGGCGGAGCACTTCGAGCAACCCCTCGATCTTGTCCTCCGTGCCGGTGATCTCCACGATCAGCGCCTTCGGCGTCACGTCCAGGGCTTTCGCACGGAACACTTCACATAGCTGCAGGATATGGGCGCGCGCTTCTGGGTCGGCCCGGACCTTGATCAGGGCCAGATCGCGCGTTACGGAGGGCCGGAAGGTCACGTCCTCCACGCAGAGTACGTTGACCAGCTTGTAGAGGTTGGCTTCCACGCGGCGTGCGATGGTCTCATCGGCCTCCACGACGATCGTCATGCGCGACACGCCCGGCTGCTCCGTGGGGCCGACCGAGAGGGAATCGATGTTGAAGGCGCGGCGCCGGAACAGGGAGGCGACGCGGTTCAGCACCCCGGGCTTATCCTCGACGTAGACTACGAAGGTGTGCTTCGAATAACCCTGCGATGGGCTGCCTTGGCTGCTCATCGATCATACTCCTCCTGCACTTCAGCGGCCCTTAAGAGCCGGTTTAGGGCGCCGTATCATGGTGCCGAGATCGGCCCCGGCGGGGACCATGGGATAGACGATGTCTTCCTGCTCGACACGGAAATCGATCACCACGGTGCCCGGCGCCTCCTGCGCTCGCATGATGGCCTCTTGCACCTGATTCCTGCGCTCGACGCGCAAGCCCGTCAACCCATGGGCCTCAGCCAGCTTGACGAAATCGGGGCTGCGTATTGGCGTGGATGTGTAGCGGCGCTCATAGAAGAGTTCCTGCCACTGGCGCACCATGCCCAGATAGCCGTTGTTGATGATGGCGACGTTGATCTTGACGCCCTCCTGGGCGCACGTGGACAACTCCGCCGCCGTCATTTGGAATCCGCCGTCGCCCACGATGGCCCAGATTAGCTCATCGCGCCGCGCGAACCATGCACCGATCGCGGCCGGAAGGCCGAAACCCATTGTCCCCAGCCCGCCGGAGGTGATTAGACGGTAAGGCCGATCGTGCCTGTAGTATTGGGCCTGCCACATCTGATGCTGGCCGACGTCCGTCACGATCGTCGCCTCGCCTTGCGTGAATCGCCACAGATCGTGAATCACATGTGCGCCGTAAAGTCGGCCGTCCTCCGGCGAATTCTGGATATCCCGCTCGGCCGCGTCCCCCTTGAGATCCTCTATGTGCGCCAGCCACGCTTCGCGGGATTTCGGGGCGAGGCGCGGCAGCAATTGCTTCAAGACCTGCTTCAGATCGCCGACGATGCCCACATCGGCCTTGACGACCTTGTCGATCTCGGAGGGATCGATGTCGATGTGGATCTTCTTCGCATACGGAGCGTAGGTCTCCAGATTACCGGTGACGCGATCATCGAAGCGCATCCCAAAGGCCAGCAGGAGATCCGCCTCTTGGATGGCCTTGTTGACCCACGCATCACCATGCATGCCCATCATCCCCAGATTCAGCGGGTGGCTCGCCGGGAATCCCCCGATCCCGAGCAGGGTTGCGGCGACGGGGATCTGCGTCTTGTCGACGAATTTGAGAAGCTCGTTCATGGCACCTGACATGAGCACCCCGTGCCCGGCCAGGATGAGCGGCCGTTCGGCTTCCTCGATCATCACCAGGGCGCGATCTAACGCCTTGGGCCGGGCGCGCAGATCAGGCCGATAGCCCGGCAGCCGGACGGGGCTGTCGTCCCAATCGAAATCCACCGTCCGGATCTGCGCGTCCTTGGCGATGTCGACGAGCACGGGCCCCGGGCGGCCCGTGCGCGCCACGTAGAAAGCCTCCCGCAAGACGGGCGCGATCTCCTCCCCGCGAGTGACGAGGTAGTTGTGCTTCGTAATCGGCAGCGTCACACCGGTCACGTCCGTCTCCTGGAACGCGTCGCTCCCGATGGCAGCGGCGGGAACCTGCCCCGTGACACATACGATGGGCGATGAATCCATCATCGCCGTGGCGATGCCGGTGACCAGATTGGTCGCGCCTGGGCCCGAAGTCGCCATGACGACACCCACCTTGCCGGAAGCGCGCGCGTAGCCATCGGCCATATGCGCTGCGCCCTGCTCGTGACGAGCGAGCACGTTCCGCACCGGGTAATCCACCATGGCGTCGTAGGTTGGAAGGATGGCGCCGCCCGGATAGCCGAACACGACCTCGACGCCCTCACGTGTCAGGACTTCCCAGAT
Source organism: uncultured Anaerolineaceae bacterium (assembly GCA_964591485.1). Taxonomy (GTDB): domain Bacteria; phylum Chloroflexota; class Anaerolineae; order Anaerolineales; family E44-bin32; genus E44-bin32. Next base: position 11,816 of record CAZQDE010000059.1, read on the forward strand.
GATCTGCGCTCCCGATATCCTCATCCTCTTCTCCTTTCATCCGCCCCTCTCCGCTCGCAGGCCTCGTCTAGTCACGCAAGACGGCGCCGCTCGAAGCGCCCTCCACCATGCGGGCGTAGCGCCGAAGCCATTTGCTGCCCACCCGCGGCTGGAACGGAGGCAGTCTCTCCAGACGCTCCCGGATCGTTTCGTTAGAGAGGCGCACATTCAGTGAGCGGGCTTCGAGATCAATCTCGATGAGATCGCCCGGCTCCAATGCAGCGATCGGCCCGCGCGCCGCGGCCTCTGGGCTGACGTGACCGACACAGGCACCCCGCGTGCCTCCCGAGAACCGACCGTCGGTGATTAGTGCGACTTTCTCTCCCAGCCCCATTCCGACGAGGGCACTCGTCGGGCCCAGCATTTCCTTCATGCCCGGACCGCCCGCCGGTCCCTCATAACGAATGACGACGACATCGCCCGCCAGCACATCTCCACCCAGGATGCCTCTCATCGCCTCCTCTTCGCTGTCATAGATGCGCGCCGGCCCCACGTGCCGCCGCATCGAGGCCGCGACAGCCCCGGTCTTCACGACGGCACCTTCCGGAGCCAGGTTGCCAAAGAGGATCGCCAAGCCGCCGGTCTCGGCGTAGGGCTCACCGCGAGGCCGGATGACCTCAGGGTCCCGTATAGTGGCACCGGCGATGCTCTCGCCGAGCGACATACCGCTGATCGTGGGACGGTGAAGATGCAGCAGCCCGTCGTCGAGGCTGAGCTGCTGCAAGATCGCCGGCACACCGCCGGCGCGATGCACGTCCTGCATGTGCCAATGCGAGGCCGGGCTGACTTTGCAGATCTGCGGCACTCGTTCCGCCAGCCGATTGACCCTCTCCAGCGGATAGGCGATCCCCGCTTCATGCGCGATGGCCAGGATATGGAGCACTGTGTTCGTGCTGCCGCCCATCGCCATATCGAGTGCAAAGGCGTCATCGATCGCTTCCATCGTCACGATTCGGCGCGGAGTGATCTCGGCGTCGATGAGGTCCATAAGCCGCCGCGAAGCGCGCACGGCCAGCTCGGTCCGCTCTTGCGAGTGCGCGAGGGCGGTGCCGTTGAAAGGAAGCGCGAGCCCCAGGGCTTCCATGATGCAATTCATGCTGTTGGCTGTGAACAAACCGCTGCAAGATCCGCAGGAGGGGCAGGCGTGATCTTCGAGTATTTTCAGTTCCCACTCCTCGATCCTGCCCGCCTTCAGGGCGCCCAGGCCTTCAAAGACGCTGACCAGGTCGATGGTCCGGCCATCGGGAGTCCGTCCGGAGGGCATCGGCCCTCCGCTGACGAAAATCGTGGGGATGTCCAGCCGCATGGCCGCCATCAGCATGCCGGGGACGATCTTGTCGCAATTGGGGATGCAAATCATGCCGTCGAAACAATGGGCTGAGACCATCGTCTCGATGCTGTCGGCGATGAGCTCCCGGCTGGGCAGTGAGAATCTCATGCCCGCATGCCCCATGGCGATGCCGTCGTCCACGGCGATGGTGTTGAACTCAAAGGGCACCGCGCCTGCCTCGCGGAGGACATCCTTGACGATCTTGCCGAGGGCCTGCAGGTGAACATGGCCGGGCACGATATCCACGTAGGAGTTGACCACCGCCACGAACGGCTTGTCCATATCGTCATCACGCACGCCGACCGCCTTGAGCAGCGCGCGGTGAGGTGCACGTTCTACTCCCTGCTTGATCTTATCGGAGCGCATCGGTTACCTGTTGCAGCGATCCATCAGCGGATCGCCCCGGAACGCATCCCCGTGTGCAGAAGAGGCGCGCGGGGTTGGGCCTTGCCCAGCCGTCGGACTGGCATTCGTTCGCTCATCGGGCCTCTCTTGGGCGATTCATCCTGCCTGATTAGCGTCGGATGCGAGCCTCCAGGGTGGCTTAGATGGACTCAAGATTAGGCGTTCTCTTCCGCTCGCCGGCTTTCACGGCGGTTGGAAGCATCTTGGAAGGCATCTGCCGGCGAGGCGTGCCCTGGCGGATACGCGTGTCGATCCATCTCCCAGGAGGGGTGCCAGGCATTGGCCCATGGCCCGCGGACCCGAAAACCCGCCTTAGATTCATGGTTGCGCTTTTCGGAGGATGACGTTTCCATCTTCATTGGCTTCACTCCTTTGCTGTGATCTGATCTCTGTTCCATTCATGATTCAAAAAGGAGCTGCCTCCGTTGGTTGAGGCAGCTCCTGGTGCTTTCCGCTATCTGATCTCGCTCAATCCCCGCTATTCTCCCAAGACCGGACCGGAACGTGCCCAACCGACGGAAGCCGCCCACGAATGGGCAGCTCAATAAGGACCAGGATAAGCAGGGCGAGGATGGAAATATGGGATGCAGGCCCAAACATGATCGCTCGATCCTTCCGAATAAACGAAAAACACCTCCCGATTGGGAGGTGTCTGCGCTTCTTGATTGGTCTCAGCGCTCCGTCATCCCAATCGGGCAAGGCCTCTCAACCAGAATAAGGACGAGAAGCGGGATCAAGGAAATCAGGAGCGAGAACTTTATGAAATCCATCTTTATACCTATTGCGCAATATGTTAGCACGGCTTTTTGACTTGTCAAGTAGCAAAATGAC
>CAZQDE010000060.1:0-14078 GCA_964591485.1 uncultured Anaerolineaceae bacterium
TGAGCATCTGGGAAATCAATTACCTGATGAGCAAGGTCACCGTCGACGAGGTGATGACCTCCGATGTTGTGACCGTCGACGTGAGCATGGCCATCGAGGAGGCCGCCCTGCTGATGGCCGACCGCAAGATCGGCGGGTTGCCAGTGCTGCGGGACGGCAAGCTGGTAGGCATCGTCACCGAGACCGACCTGTTCAAGATCTTTCTGGAGCTGATGGGCGCCCGTGATCCGGGCGTGCGTGTGACGCTGCTGGTGCGCAATGTGCCGGGTGAGCTGGCCAAGCTCACCAAGGCTATCTATGAGCGAGGCGGCAACATCCTGGCCTTGGTGACCTCGCGGGGTGAGGATACAAGCACTAGCGAGATCACCGTCAAGGTCGAGAATGTAGAGCAAGAGGCGCTCATCGAGGCGATTAGGCCCCTGGTCCAAAAAGTGCTCGATGTGCGCATCATGAAGCCAATGTAGACGCATATCAGGCGGCTTAGCGGCCGGGATCCAAGCCGGGACCATCCGATGATGCGGGGGCCGGAGGAAGATTCCGCGCTGTCTCCCACGACGCCAGCGAGGCCGCCCCCGCTTTAGGTTTCTCACCCTCGGATGGCGATGCAGCATTGGACTACGTCGAAGATAGCCGCTCGCGCCTGCGAATCCTTCCCCGCAGCCAGATCAAGCCCAGCGCCGCGGCAATGGCCACAAGGGTCATGCCGGCGGGGTTGTCGGTGCGGGAGGGGTCGTTCTCCATCAGCGGCCCGAGCAGGATGAAGAAGGCCAGGGCTCCGCTGGCGGCCGGCCATCGGCCCAAATCGTACCAAAGGCCCTCCCCGGAGGCGCGGCGCATGATCTTCCAGACCGCCCAGGCCAGCAGGATGAGATAGGACATGGTCGCCCAGACGGGCGCGCCGAGTTCGGGGAGCGCCCAGCTTCCGAAGAAGAAGGCCAAGATCCCCGCGAAGGAAGTCAGGCCGGTCCAGAGGGGTTTCCACGGACGTTTGTCCCCTGATGGGCCCCAGGCGGACGGCATCCGGCGGGCCCGCCGGAAGAGGACGACGACGGCGACCAGCGCCAGCAGGTATGGGATGAGGGGGGCTTATAGGGCGTCATCAGGAAGATACCCAAGAGCACATCCAAAACGAGCAGGATCGAAAGACCGATGACCCCGCGGCGGCCGAGCCAGGGCTCATCGCGGCGCTCGGGACAGAGCAGTTCCACCAGTAGGATGGGAATGGCGATGCTCACCACCGCGTGGTAGAGCGTGAGCGAAAGGCTCCAGACCCAATTGACGCCCGCCCAGCGGCCGTAGGTGGCCATGAGCTCCAGATCTGGCCATTGTGGGTCGAATAAGGACTTGACCATCAAGCCCTCCTCCATGATCCCGTAGGCCAATCCCAAGGTGAGGATCGTGGGCCAGCGCTTTCCCCAGCGCAGGGCCAGCTCGCGTGCCAGCAGCGCGCCGCTACCGTAGAGAGCCGGCAGGACGATCAAGCCGAAAGGGTGGAAGAACTCGGTCGGTGGGGCTGAGCCCGAGATCAATTCGCCGACGATGGGCGCCAGGAAGTAGAGCACCAATGCGGGAGGCAGCCGGGACATGAGGAACTCCTTGAGTTGGTCTAACAAGGGTACCTGGACCGGCCGTGAATTGTCGCGGCGGGCAGCTCCGATCTCATAGGAGCGCGAAGAAGCGTTCGAGGCGGCGTAAGGCTTCCTCGATCACATGGGTGCCGGCCGCGAAGGAGACCCGCAGGAAACCCTCACCGCGCGCGCCGAAGGCGGTCCCGGGCAGGAGCGCCATCCCGACCTCCTCGAGGATGCGATCGGCGAGCGCCTCGCTTCGAAGGCCCGTGCGGGAGGCGAACTGCGTCAGGGTCTCCTGATCTCGGAGGGGATTGTGCGCTGGCTCTGGCCTGCGGCCAACTGCGTGGCGAGGGTGGAAGCCATCGCAGGATTGCCGCCGGGCGGGTACAATGGCTGGCCTTCGAGAATGACAGATGGCTGCTGCGCCTGTGTCTGAAGACAAGCTGAGCCCGCAAGATACTACGGCGGTGCCGCTTCGAGCCTGCCTTGCCCTGGTAGGTGGATTGGCGGCGCTGGGCTTCTCGGCCATTTTCGTCCGCTGGGCAGGCGCGCCCGGCACGGTGGCCGCGTTCTACCGCATGGCGATCGGGCTTGGGATGCTGACGATCCCATACCTGGCTTCACGGCGAGGCCGTCCCCGTTTCCGGGCGCGGGAGGCGCTGGTGGCGCTCATCGGCGGGTCCTTCTTCGCCCTGGACCTGGCGTTCTGGTCCTCCGGCGTGATGCTCAGCGGCGCCACCAATCCCACGCTGCTGGCGAACACAGCGCCGATCTGGGTTGGGCTGGGAGCCTGGCTGGTTTTGCGGGAGCGCCTGCCGGTGCGCTTCTGGTTGGGCGTGGTTCTGGCACTCGCCGGGGCGACGTTCGTCATCGGCCTGGACGCAGTGCAATCCATGAGATTGGGCCTGGGCACTCTGCTGGGCCTGCTCGCGGGCCTGTTCTATGGTGGATATTTCCTCATCACTCAGGTCGGGCGGCGCTCGCTATCGGCCCTGAGTTACTTCTGGCTCTCGGCGCTCAGCGCCACGCTGGTGCTGCTGGTGATCAACCTGGTCTTGGCTCATCCCTTGGGCGGGTACGCGCCGCACACCTATCTGAGCCTGCTGGGCCTGGGCGTAATCAGCCAGGGCGCGGGCTGGATGGCGATTAATTATGCGCAAGGGCACTTGCCGGCCACGACCGTGGCTTCCACGTTGCTGGGTCAGCCGGTGCTGACTGGCTTGCTGGCAGGGCCTTTGCTAGGTGAACCGTTGCGGCCCTTGCAGGCGCTGGGAGGTGCAGTCGTGCTCTTGGGGATCTACATCGTGCATCGCAGCCGGCAAGTCACGCCCTGAACCTTGCCTTACGGTCCACGTTGCAAGAGCCGGGCGATTTGACGGTCTAGCTTGCCAATCGGATAGGCTCCCAGCTCCGAGATCGGCACCCAATGGATTGCATCGTGCTCGAACGCCTGAGGCTCCCCCTCGGGCAAGTGGCATTGGTAGGCATGCAGCGTGATGGCGTAATGGCTGTAGCCATGATCGAAGGAGGCCAGATGCCCGTCCACGTGGATTCGCACCTCCAATTCCTCCAAGATCTCCCGCTGCAGGCAGCCCTCCAGCGTCTCGCCCGCCTCTAGCTTGCCGCCCGGGAATTCCCACAGGCCCCCGAGCAGCTTACCCTCCGGACGGCGCCCGATAAGCACCTTTCCATCGCGGATCAGGATCATGGCGGCCGCCTTCCCGGATGGTATGCGCGCCTTGGCCCATCCCCTGATGCGGCGTTCGCCCTCGGAAGTGCGGGGATCCAGGGCCAGGTCGCCCCAGCGGGCAATCACCCGCCGCAAGTTTCCGTCAAGCGCCAGTGCATCCTAGTCGAAGGCCAGGGCGGCAATGGCAGCCGCCGTGTAGCGTCCGATCCCGGGAAGCGTCTTCAGCGCGGCTTGATCACGAGGCAACTCGCCGCCGTGAGCTTGCATCACCATTCGCGCTGCCCGGTGGAGATTGTGCGCCCGGCGGTAGTAGCCCAAGCTCTCCCAAAGCTCAAACACCTCATGCTGCTCAGCCTGCGCAAGTCAGGGAAACGCGCCATCTAGCGCCGGAAGTAGGGGATCACGGTCTCGACGCGCGTCTGCTGCAGCATCACCTCCGAGATCCAGATGGCATAGGGATCACGGGTTCGGCGCCAGGGCAAATCCCTGCCATGGTGTTGGTACAAGTGTAGAAGCGCCTGCACGGAGTCGGGCGGCATGGCTGGGATTGTAGCGAGGCGAAGGTTCGCCGGGCAAGGGTATAATGCGCGCCAGTTAGTCCGTGTAGCACCCCGAGATGAACCCCGAGGCTGCTCGAAGGAGGGAGACCCAACGTGCCGAATTATGATGATGCTCTGGAGGCCTACGTACGGGATCTTTTCGCTCGCGAGGATGATGTGCTGACTCGGATCCGGTCCGCCATAGCCGAACGCGGGCTGCCGCAGATCACGGTGCGCCCCGAAGAGGGGCGTTTCCTGCAATTCCTGGCGACTGTTTCAGGGGCGGGATTGGCGCTTGAGATTGGCACGCTGGGAGGCTACTCGACCACATGGATCGCCCGCGGGCTCGTCGAGGGTGGACGCCTGATCAGCCTGGAGCAAGAAGCGGATCGAGCCGAGATCGCCCGCCAACATTTGCGCATGGCGGGGCTCGCGGATCGAGTGGAGATCCGTGCGGGCGATGCTCATGAGCAATTGCCGCATCTTGCACCGGAGGGGCCTTTCGACTTCATCTTCATCGATGCGGAGAAGGAGGGTTACCCAGACTATCTGGCATGGAGCCTCCAACATCTTCGTCCGGGTGGGATCGTTGCAGGGCACAATGCCTTCAGTCACGGTGCTGTGGTGGATGAGTCCGACCGCCGCCCTCGCACGCTTGCCCTGCGAGCCTTCAACCGGCAGCTTGCCGAAGATCCGCGGCTTATCAGCATGGTCTTCCCCGCTGGCGATGGCATTGCCTTTGGGGTGAAGCACAAAGCCTGAGTTTTGCAGAAGTTCCCATTCTTGCTGCAGGCCACACAGCCAGGATCGCAGCGGAATCGGACTTGCAACCGGGTTTCTTAGAGATGGGCATCTCTCATAGATATTTCTAATGGTGTAAAAGGGGCGGCTGGATATAATCAGAATAGGATATGCGCCTGTGTGGGCGCATATGGAGGGTACTGCCTATGATGCGCTTCGATCGCTTTACCGAGCGCGCTCAGGATGCCGCCCAGCGAGCGGCGGAGATCATCCAGCGCTACGGTCATAATCAAATTGACACCGAACACATTTTGTTGGCGCTCATCGAGCAGCCCCAGGGGGTGATCTCCCAGATCTTGGAGAAGCTGAACGTCGACATCGAGCACCTCACGGCACTCATCGACCAGCAGCTTCGCAGTAGCCCCAAAGCCAACATCTACGGCGGTGGCGCCGGCCAGATCTTCATCACACCCAGGGTGAAGCGCGTGGTCGACATGGCCAACGAAGAGGCCAACCGCCTTAACGATGAGTACATCTCCACCGAACATATCTTTCTGGCGATTCTCTCTGAGCGCAACACCGCCATCGCCCGGCTCTTGAGTGAGGAGGGTATCACCAAGGACCGCGTTTATGATGCCATCAAGGAAATCCGCGGTGGGCAGCGCGTGACCGACAGGAAGGCCGAATCCCGCTATCGGACGCTGGAGAAGTATTCTCGTGACCTGACGCAGTTGGCAAAGGAAGGTAAGCTCGATCCGGTGATCGGCCGGGACAACGAGATTCTGCGTCTGATCCAGATTCTCTCGCGCCGCACCAAGAACAACCCGGTGCTCATCGGCGAGGCTGGCGTGGGCAAGACAGCTATCGTGGAGGGATTGGCTCAGAAGATCGCCGCCAACGACGTGCCGGAGATCTTGATGGGCAAGCGCGTGGTCTCGCTGGACCTGGGGGCAATGATCGCTGGCTCGAGATTCAGGGGCGAGTTCGAGGAGCGTCTGAAAGCGGCCATCGAGGAGATCCAGCGCGCCGAGGGCGAGATCATCCTGATGATCGACGAATTGCACACCGTCGTGGGCGCTGGCGCGGCTCAGGGGGCGATGGACGCCTCCAATATGCTCAAGCCGGCGCTGGCTAGGGGCGAACTGCAGTGCATCGGCGCCACTACGCTGGACGAGTACCACAAGTACATCGAAAAGGATGCGGCCCTAGAGCGACGCTTTGCGCCGGTCTACGTGGAAGAGCCCTCGGTCGAAGAGACGATCGAGATGCTGCAAGGCCTACGCGACCGCTATGAGGCCCACCACAAGGTACGCTTTTCGGATGATGCGCTGGTGGCCGCAGCACGTCTGAGCCAGCGCTATGTGACCGACCGCCACCTGCCGGATAAGGCCATCGACCTGATCGATGAGGCCGCGGCCAAGCTGCGCGTGGCGCTCTACTCCCTGCCCCCCGAACTCAAGAGTCTCAAGGGCGAGATCGACCGCCTGATGGCGGAGGAGGAGCAGGCCGGGTTGGAACGCGACTACGAGCGTGCCGCCCAAATGAAGGCACAGCGGTTGCGGCTGGAGACGGAGTTCCAGGAGAAGCGGGACGCCTGGGAGGCCGAGCACCAGCTGGATGAAGTCGTGGATGTGAACGACATCGCCGAGGTGGTGGCGCAATGGACGGGCATTCCCACCAGCCAGGTGATGGAGACGGAGGCCGAGAAGCTGCTTCACATGGAGGAGCGGCTGCACGAACGCATCGTCGGCCAGAATGAAGCCATCCACGCCCTGGCAGACGCGATCCGCCGCGCCCGCGCGGGCCTCAAGGATCCGCGCCGGCCCATCGGCTCGTTCATCTTCCTGGGCTCCTCGGGCGTGGGCAAGACCGAAATGGCCAAGGCGCTGGCCGAGTTCCTGTTCGATGATGAGGACGCGCTGGTGCGCGTCGATATGAGCGAATACCGCGAGCAACACACCGTCTCGCGCCTGTTCGGCGCTCCCCCCGGCTACGTGGGCTATGAGGAGGGCGGGCAATTGACCGAGGCTGTGCGCCGCCGCCCGTACCGCGTGGTGCTTTTTGATGAGATCGAGAAAGCCCATCCGGAGGTCTGGAATGCACTGCTGCAAATCCTGGATGACGGCCGCCTGACGGATGGCCAGGGCCGGATCGTGGATTTCCGGAATACGGTCCTGATCATGACCTCCAACCTCGGCACCGAGTTCGTCACGCGCTCCGGCACGCTGGGGTTCCACCGGGCCGGCGAGGGCGAGGAGCAGGTGGCGGAGGAGAAAATCGAGCGGGCGCTCAAGGACACCTTCCGCCCAGAGTTCCTAAACCGCATCGATGAGGTGATTATCTTCTCGAAGCTCACGCTGGAGGACATGAAGCAGATCGTCGATCTGCAGATGGCCCAGGTGCGCGAGCGACTGGCAGAGCATGGCTTGAGCGTCGAACTTACCGAGGCGGCGCGCGAGTGGCTGGCGGAGGAAGGCTACGACCCAGATTTTGGGGCGCGGCCGCTCAAGCGAGCCTTGCAGAAGTTCGTCGAGAGCCCGCTATCGGTGAAGATCCTGCGAGGCGAATTCCAGGAGGGCGACCGCGTGGTCGTCGACCACGATGCGGATCAGGGGCTTGTCTTCCGGCAGATGGAAAGCAAATCGCCGGTGCAGATCGAGGAAGAGATCAACGCGTAGAGCCGAGGCCTGACAGACATGGACGGCACGGGGCTGTCCCGCTTTTTTGGCGGACAGCCCCCTTTTCTTTTCATGCTGGCCCGGGCTAGGTGGTTGCGGCCGCTTTGGTTTGCTCGGCAGCGCGCAGCAATTCGGCAGCGCTCTCACGGTTGGGGGCGTTCTCGCCGCCCAGCATCACGGCCATCTCGGCGATGCGGCCCTCCTCCTCGAGAGGCTGCACCTGGGTAATCGTACGGCCTTCCCGGACCACTTTCTCCACGCGGAAGTGCACGTCAGCAAAAGCAGCCAGTTGTGGTAAGTGGGTGATGCAGAGCACTTGATGGGCGCGGGCGAGAGTCCAGAGCTTCTGGCCCACAATGGCTCCCACACGGCCGCCAATGCCCTGGTCGATCTCGTCGAAGATCAGTGTGGGGGTGCGGTCGGCCTGGGCCAGCACGCTCTTAAGCCCGAGCATCAGCCTGGAGGTCTCACCGCCGGAGGCGATTTTCGCCAGGGGCTTGAGACCTTCCCCGGGGTTGGGCGCAACCAGAAATTCCACCCGATCGAGACCAAAGGGTGTGAGGGCTACGCGGCGCCCGTCGATCGGGGCGCCCTGCGGATCATCTTCCCAGCGGATGTCGAGGCCGAAACGGGCGCCCTGCATTCGCAAGTCCTCGAGCTGTGCCTCGATCGCGGACGATAGGCGTGCACCCGCCTCATGGCGGGCTTCGGAAAGCTCCTGCCCCGCCTGGGCGAGACGCTCCAGCAAGGAGGCTTCTTCAGCTGCCAGGCTGGCCATGCGCTCTTCGGCGGTTGTGAGATTCTCCAGCTCGTGGCGTGCCTGCTCTTCCCGAGCGATCACCTGCTCGAGGGTGCCGCCGTATTTGCGTTTCAGGTCGGAAAGGAGAGCCAGGCGCTCCTCGACTTCGTCTAAGCGACTGGGGTTGAATTCGAGCGCCTCCTGGTAGAGCCGCAGCCTGCGGGTGAGGTCGCCAGCGCCCTCGATGAGGGCTTGGGCCTCCGCGTGCAGAGCCTCCATGCTGCTGTCCAATTGGGCCAATTTGTCCAGCGAGGCCGCAGCCTGCCCAAGCATGTCGCGGGCACCCGGGGTCTGGTCCTGGCTGCTGTCGAGCGCATCGAGGGCCTGAACGGCCAAGCGCGCCAGGCGCTCAGCGTTGGCAAGCCGGTTGCGCTCTTCGAGCAACCCCTGCTCCTCATCGGGCTGGAGCCGGGCGGCTTCGATCTCCTGGATTTGATAACGCAGGTAGTCGGCGCGCTGGGCCAGTTCCTGCTCCTGCTGGCGAAGCGCGGCAAGCTCTTCCCGGATATGACGCAAATCGCGGAAGAGCGCCTGGAAACGGGCACGCGCCTCTTCGAGGTGAGCAAAACGGTCCAGCATGTTGATGTGCTCCGACACGCGCCGCAGGCTCAGGTGCTCCGATTGCCCGTGGACATCGACGAGCCACTCACCAAGGGACGAGAGCATCCCCAGCGTGGCGACGCGGCCGTTGATGCGGCAGATATTACGTCCCTCGCGGCGGATTTCGCGGCTGAGGATCAGCGTCGCGGGATCCTCGAGCAGGTCCTCGGCCTGGAGAAGGCGATGGACCTCGGGGCGGATGGCTTCGTCCAGGGCAAAGATGCCTTCGATGAGGGCGGCATCGGCGCCGGCCCGGACGGCGGTGCTATCGGCCCTGCCGCCCAAAAGCATCTCCATGGCATCGATGATGATGGATTTGCCGGCGCCGGTCTCGCCGGTGAACACGGTGAAGCCGCCACCCAGAACCAAGTGGAGATCTTCGATGATGGCGAAATCGCGAACCCGCAGTTCTTGCAGCATAGCTCAGTCTAGAGCTGTATCCCTCGCAGCCGGTAGAACATAGTCGTGATGATGAGGCCGGCGTAGGCCAGCGGCCAGGCAATCCCAATCAACGCGCTCACCAGGTAGCCGGGCGGGAGGCCTCCGCCATAGAGGCCCAGCAAGAGCAGGGGCAGGCCTTGATTCAGGAGATAGACGAGTGCGCCAAGTGCGCCGCCGCATGCCGCGGCGGCCGGCAGCCAGCGGTGCCGCCGGCGACGGACGGCCCAGCGGATGACCTCGGCGATGCCTCCGCCCACAACCGGTGCCAGGAACAACCCCCAGAACCCCAGGAAATTAAGGAATATGATCGCCAATCCAACGCCCACCAGCGCCAGGAGCCCTGCCAGCGGGAAATCGTAGGGCCGCGAGGTATTGAAGATGCGTTGCTGGTTGCGCACACATTCCCGGCAGCGATAGCCAACAGGCGTCCGCACGGCACATTGCGCGCAGATGGGTTTGCCACATTTGCTGCAGCGCAAGGTGGTTTCCCGTTGCGGGTGATTGGCGCAGTAGATGGCGCTTTCGGTCATCGAGCCTCCGTTGCGGATGGGTTCTGGTTCATGCGCGAAGTGAGGTTGCGGTAGAAGTAATCAGGATCCTGAAGGCGCACGAACTCCACGCTATGATCGCTGGCGAAAGCGTGTACCCAATCGCGATCCTGCATCCGTACCGGCTCCTGTCCATCCAAGCTTAAGGCGGCTTGATGATCGGTGCGCACGGTGATCCGCACCTGGGAACCTTCGTGGAGCACGATGGCCCGGTCGACGGAGAGATGCGGAGCCACCGGCACGAGCAGGATATTGCGGATCTCGGGCGGCAAGATAGGACCGCCAGCGGCGAGGGCGTAGGCGGTAGAGCCAGTAGGGGTGGCGACGATCAGCGCGTCGGCGACGTAGGTTGTTAATCGGTGTCCGTCGATCTCGGCGGTAAGGCGCACCGGCCGCACCATCTCGCCGCGGCCGATGACGCACTCGTTGAGAACATCCCATGCCCCCAGCAGATCGTTGCCACGGTAGTGCTCGGCGCGCAACATCATGCGCTGCTCCAGCCAGTAATCGCCCTGCAGGATGCGCTCGAGCGCCTCTTTCCAGGCGGTACGGCCCACCTCAATAAGGAAGCCCAGCCCGCCGAGATTGATACCCAGGATGGGGATGCCCGAGGGCGCGCATAAATGCCCGGCGCGAAGCATGGTGCCGTCGCCGCCGAGGGCGATTAGCAGATCACAGCCCCTGCGCTGAATGCGGCTCCGCAGGTCCTCATCGTAGAGCGATCCGTGCCAGGCCTGCAGGCCGCGCTGCCGAAGGAAGGCGTTGATCTCTTCGGCGGCTGGCCATCCATCCTGCATCTTCGGGTGGATGGCGATGGCGATGCGCTGGGGCGGAGGCAGGATTGAGCTCATAAAGCTAATTATACGCGCTGGAAGGGCGCCTACCGGCCCAGAAATCCGATGCGCAGGGCCGCGGTCAAAGACCCTGCTCCTTGAGCTTTTTCTCAACCGATTCGAGAGCCCGCTTCAATTCCCCCTGCTGGAAACTGGTGGTCAGATCACCGCGAGTGCGTTCGGTTACTCCCCGCACCATATCGGTTGTGCGCCGCAGGTTGTTGGTCAGGGCGTCCGGGAAATCGATCGTCACCAGCAGGCCATAGATCTCATCCATGTACTCCAGCAGTTGCTCGGCCTCTTGCTGGCGCCCGTGGCGGACGATGTCCAGGATGCGCCGGCGAAGTTCCCCGGCGGCTTCGCCCAGCCCACCCAGGTAGGGGATGTAGTCCACGCCCAAGGCATCGGGATCCGGCAGCCGGTCCTCGGTGATCAGCGCCAAGACGATATTGGCCTCGGCATATTCCTTCAAGGCTGACCGGGTGTAGCCGGCATGGTAGAGGTCTGGGTAGGGCTCCAATTCGGCCTTCAGCTTAGCCACCAAGTCCCGGGCCGCCTGCAGGTAGTCACGTGCATGCTGGAACTCCTCCCGGTGGGTGGCGCGAATGGCCTTCGAGCAGTTTCGGATCAGCGTACGGGAATGCTGGAGGGCGCGGTCGCGGGCGGCGTTCTTCTCTTCCAGGTGCTGTCGGATACGATCGCCGATGTTTTCCAATTTTTCCATGGCCTAGGCCTCCCCTTCAGGTTCGTCATGGGGTGATCGGAAGAGCTGATCGGCCAGCGAATTCCCCTCTGGCAGGACAATTTCGCCAAACTGGTTCTCGTAGCGGGAAAGGTGCTCGCCGAGCGCCCGGTGCAGCAGCTTGGCGTTCAGCGAGGTCATGATGATGCGCGCCTGTACGCGCGCCTGGGGGACCTGGGGCATGATCTGCGCGAAGTCAAGCACGATCTCAGAGCGGGAATTCGTGATCAAGGCGAAGTTGGCGTAGGAGGGCCGAAGGTCGGCTGGCAGTTGAATCGGAATGCGGCCACCCCGGGGCGGCTGTTTCGGCTGAGCGGTCATGGTTCGTGGCTCCCTGGAAAGAGGTGCTCGGCCCGTTTGCGGGCCGAGCACGCATGATTGTGGACTAGAAGGGGATGTCCTCTTCGCTCTCGGGTGTGGGCGCTATTGTAGCCTCATCCGAGCCGAAGGCGGTGTCGTCCCTTCCGCCGAGAAAGCGGACGGTCTGCGCGTTAATCTCGAAGGAGGCGGCGGGCGTCCCGTCTTGGCGGGTCCAGATGCGGGGATTGCCGTTCTCGTCGCCGACGAGGCGGCCCTCCACAAGGACCTGGCGACCCTTGCGCAAGTATTGGTGGCAGGCCTCTGCCTGGCGGCCCCAGACGGCCACGCGGAACCAGATGGTTTCGTCGCGCGATTCGCCGGAGCTGTCGGTGTAGCGGCGGCTGGTGGCGACGGACAGATTGGTCACCGCCTGACCGCTAGGCGTGTAGCGCATCTCGGGGTCGCGGCCGAGATTGCCAACCAGAATCACTTTATGGAACATGAGGATCTCCTTGCCGATGGGGGTCTTCGTTCGGTTCCGACCCGTGTGGTCGTGACGGCCTTTCGTGCGCCCATCGGGACTAGAACAATTGTACTAAAAGGACAGGCCCCTGTCAAGTGTCTTTTCGGACGCGGGTCGGCTGCAGCTAGGGTTGCGATTCCTGAGCCATCTCCTGCAATCTGGCGTGGATGGCCCGGGCCTCCTCCGGCGTGGCAGGTCGCGGACGGCCGTCGGCTTCGATCCAGATGGGTGTAAAGCCGATCTCGCGCACGCCATCGGCATCCAGCCAGACGTTCAAGATGGCGCTCATAGGTGGACCGGCATCCTCGAAGGCGAAGTTCCCCAGGCCGTAGACGATGAGGCCTTCTTCATGGAATTCGATCGGCTGCAGGACATGGGCGTGGTGCCCGATGACCAGCGCGGCACCCGCCTCCAGCGCCGCCTGGGCAGCCGCCTGCTGAGGCGGGCTGGGCTGAGGCACATACTCATATCCGCTGTGAAGCAGGACGATCACCGCGTCGGCCTGCCGGCTCGCAGCCTGGACGTCGGACTGGATCCTGGCGGGCTCCGCCCAGGCCACGCCGGGCCGCTCCGCCGTGGCCTGCCACCTGCGGGCGTCGAAACCGCGCACCTCGACGGGCACATCAACGTAGGCCAGGAATGCCAGCTTGAGCCCCTGCACCTCGAGCATGGCTGGGCGATGGGCCGCCTCCGCATTCTCGCCCGCTCCAGCGGTAGCCAGGCCGGCCGCGTGGAGCCATTGGAGCGCCTCCAGCAGGCCCTCCCCCCCGTAATCCATGGCGTGGTTGTTTGCCAAAGTAAGCAGATCGAAACCGGCCTGCGCCAGGGCCGAGGCCGCCTCAGGCGGGGCGCGGAAGACGTATCCTTTGTCCTCGGGCCGGCCGCCCCTACCGAGACCCGATTCTAGGTTGCCGATCGTGAGATCAGGCGCCGTGAGCAGCGGTTGCACGGCCGCGAAGGGGTAGGCCAGGTCGCCGGCGCGCAGTTGCTCGCCAAGGCTTCTGTCGAGCATCACATCGCCCACGGCGGCGAGGTGCAAGGCAGGCTCGGGTGCGAGCGCCGTCTGAAGGCACGGTGAGAACGCCTGGGCGAGGGCTTCAAAGCCCGGCCTTGCGTGCAGGGACCACGTCTCCACCAGGGGGTAGCCCGGCTCGCTGGGATGCAGGCCGTCCACGCGCAGGGAGCGCAAGGAGGGTTTCAGCACCTCCCAGGGCATGACGGCCACGAAAGGCGATCCTTCCGTCATGATCCTTTGGGCCTCCTCGAAGGTGAGCTCCCGCCAATCACTTGCGAAGGGGACGGCCAGCGCAATCGGCCATTGGGCTACAGGCAGGCCCTTCTCGTCGGGGGCAAGCCATACGTCCGCCGCACCAGCGAGCAGAGCGCCATTATCATACTTGCGCACCTGTAGCTCCCAGACCCGGGAAAGCTGCCGCGAGCAGGAGGAGATCCCCCGCGTGTGATGCGGGGCAAGCTGTTCGCCTGGCAATCCCAGGATCACGCTCGCTGGCGAGGGCGAGGCGGGGATTGATCTCTCTGTGGCCGGCCCGGGTGTGGGCGAGGCCGGGAGCTGAGTAGGGGTGATGCTGTGCAGAAGTGGAGCCTCTCTTGGCGCAGCGCAGGCTGTGGGCAGCATGGGGAGGCACAATATCCCCAAGATCGAGGTGACTATCCGTGCCCAACTTGCTGGGGTGAAAGTGTGAGGGTCTCTTCCCGGCATGAGAGCGATTATACGATGAGCGCCGATACGCGCCCGCATGTAGCTTGCTAGTCGAGGGAGCTCGAAGGCTCGATACAGCGGTGTGACAAGCTTTCGAGGGTCTTATGCCGGGGGCGTTCTACTGATCACGCTGTCAAAGAAAAGCTCAACCACTCTGGGATCGAAGTGCTTACCCGATTGCTCCTGAATGTAGGCGAGCGCCTTTTCATCCGGCCACGCCGCACGATAGGGCCGGTCTGAGCGCAAGGCGTCCCACACATCAACCACCGCGAAGATCCTCGCCGGCAGGGGGATGTCCTCACCCTTCAAGCCCTGCGGGTAGCCGCTGCCGTCCCACTTCTCGTGGTGGCAGT
>CAZQDE010000061.1:0-13728 GCA_964591485.1 uncultured Anaerolineaceae bacterium
TGGATATCCCCTACTGCCACCATGAGAAGTGGGATGGTACGGGCTACCCGCGAGGCCTGAAGGGTGAGGAGATCCCACTGGCGGCGCGCATCTTCGCTGTGGTAGATGTATGGGACGCGCTCCGTTCCGACCGCCCATACCGTCCCGCATGGGACCCGCAGAAGGCGCGGGCGTATATCCAGGAGCAGGCGGGGAGGCACTTCGATCCCGCCGTTGTGGAGGCTTTCCTGGAGATGACCCCCGAGGGAGAATCGGAGCCGGACAAGATCGGGGGGTAGGGGATGGGAGAAGCGGCCCAGGTGGAACGAACGATCGCCGGAGGCAGGGAGACGCGTGTGCCATCCTTTACGCAAAGGTGACCCAGGGGCGTGCGCAAGTCTGACAGGATGGCAGCCGCGGCGATCCCACTGCCAGTGCATCGGTTGAGCCCGAGGATGAGTGGGTCTTATGATGGATGAGCCGGAGCCCATGTCGGCCAAAGCGCAGGTGGATGCATCCGCGGACAGGAACACAGTGATTGCCCGAGACCAACCTCTGATTCTCATCGTCGACGACGACCCAGGCCTGCTCAAGACGTTGAGCGACATTCTCGCGGCGCGCGGCTACCGGGTGAATGCCGTGGAGACCGGTCGGGAAGCGCTGGATTTTCTGGCGGGCGAAGCGCCCGAGGTGGCGCTCATCGACCTTAAGCTTCGAGAAGGCTCGGGGCTTGATGTCCTTCGGCATGTGCGCAGCCGGCCCTCTCATACACAGTGCATCGTCCTGACGGGTGTCGGAACACGCGAAACCGCCATCGAGGCCGTCAATCTGGGCGCCTATGGGTTCATCCAAAAGCCCTACGATCCTGAGCAGCTTCTGCTCACCATCCAGCGAGCAATTGAGAAGAGCCAATATGAACGTGCTCTGAAGCGTAGTGAACAGCAATACCGCCGCCTTTTTGATGAGATCCCGATCGGGCTGTTCCAGCGTACCTTGGATGGCAAACTGGTGGACGTGAACCGGGCGATGGTCGAAATGCTCGGCTACCCCGACCGTGAATCCCTTCTACAGGCGCATTTCTCGGATCTTTACGTCGATCCCGCGGATGGATTCCGTTGGACGGCCGAGATGTCCAGCAAGGGAGCCGTGCTCAACTTCGAGGTGCAGTTAAGGCGCCACGATGGCCAGATCATCTGGGTGCGCGAGAACACGCGCGTCATCCAGGACGAGGCCGAAGAGTCGCTATTCTTCGGCGGGAGCCTGGAAGACGTCACGGATCGCAAGCGCTCTGAGCAAGCCCTGCGTGAGAATGAGGAACGTTTCCGCAGCGTGACCGAAAGCGCTCCGAATGCCATCCTGGTCATCGATGAGGGTGGTGTCATTCGTTATTGGAATCAAAGGGCGAGCGTCATTTTCGGCTATGCGCCTGGCGAGGCGCTGGGACGCAAGCTGGATTTCCTCTTTCCCCGCAGGTATCATGCGAAAGGCACGGGGATCCTGCCCCGATTGGGCCTGCGCGATCCCGGGGAGCGGCGGAGCAATTTGGAGCTGGAGGCCGTGAACCGTGAGGGCAGGGAATTCCCAATTGAGGTTTCCATCGGGACTTGGACTTCTGCGGAAGGGCGCTTTTACTCGCTCATCCTGCGCGACATCAGCGGCATCAAGGAGGCCCAGCGGCGTGAACAGCTTCAAGCCCGGCTCGCAGCGGTTGGCCAGCTTGCGGCCGGAATCGCCCACGATTTCAACAACACTCTGGGGGCCATCATTCTCTACGCCCAGATCCTGCTCAGGCAGGCCGAGCAGGGGAGCGTGCAAAGCGAGCGCTTGACAACCATCCTGGAGCAGGCCCAGCGGGCAGCCGAGCTTACCGGCCAGATTCTGGACTTCAGCCGCAAATCGGTGATGGAACGGCGGGCGATGGAATTAGGAGCCTTCCTGAAGGAATCCCAGAAACTGCTGGCGCGCACGCTCCCGGAAAACATTCATCTCGCCATCGAGCTTCTGGATGGACCCCACTGGATCAACGGGGACCCGGCCCGCCTCGATCAGGCTCTGATGAACCTGGCCCTCAACGCGCGCGATGCCATGCCGGACGGCGGCACACTGCGCTATGAGCTTGAAATACTCGATTACTCTGACGAGGAGGCGGACGGGCCGCTGGACTTGGGCCCAGGCCGCTGGATCCATCTGGCCGTAAGCGACACAGGGGTCGGCATCCCCTCCGAGAACCTCGACCATATCTTCGAACCTTTCTTCACCACCAAAGCGCCAGGAGAGGGGACGGGGCTCGGCTTAGCGCAGGTCTACGGCATCGTGAAGCAGCATGATGGCCATATCGAAGTGGAAAGCATCGTGGGCCAGGGTACCACGTTCCACCTCTACTTCCCGGCCCTGGCCGAACCCGAGGGAGAGGAGAAACCTCCGCCGGAAGCGGAACAGCTGACCGGCCAGGGCGAGCGGTTGTTGGTCGTCGAGGATGATCGGGTCACGCGGGAAGCGCTGGGCGAGGTTCTCGGCTCTCTCAACTATGAGGTTATCCTGGCCCAGAATGGCCAGGAGGCCTTGCGGGTGCTCGAGCAGCAGCGCAAGCGGGTGGACCTCATCCTATCGGACCTGATTATGCCGGAGATGGGCGGTGAGCGCCTCTTCGATGTGCTGAGAAAACGATATCCGCAAATCCCCGTGATCCTGATCACCGGCTACCCCTTGGGCGGCGGGACGCGCCATCTGTTCGATCAGCGCCTGACCACCTGGCTGACCAAGCCGCTCACGGCCGAGGCGGTCGCCCAGGCTGTTCGCAAGGTCCTCCAGCAAGCGCGCCAATCAGGCGAGCTCTGACCCTCCCAAGGGATCCTCGAACTGCAAGCCGATTGCAAGTCTGAACTGCCAGGAGCGCATCTATACTCAGGGTAGACATCGCAGGGATTGGAGGTCTTGAAACCCATGAGCGGTTATGAAAGCATGCAGGGGGATGGGCGCATCGCACTCTCCGTCCTGGTCGTGGATGACGAGCCCGGCTTCCGACGCATCGTGCGTGAGATCCTGGAGACATACCGCTTCGTAGTCCACGAGGCCGGCAGCGTCGCCGAAGCCCAATCCGTGCTTCAGACTGTCAGACCGGATGTGATCCTGGTCGATGTGATGATGCCCGAAATGGACGGCCTGTCACTGGTTCAGGCGCTAACCCCCAACCCGGAATATCTGCACGTGCCGATAGTCGTCACCAGCGCTAACGTCCAGGCATCGAACAAGAGCGCGGCCTGGATGTCGGGGGCGGATGCGTTTCTCCCGAAACCTTTCATGGCTGAAGAATTGCTCGATGTGATCGAATACGTGCTTGGAGATCGCGTCCAGGGAACCTGAGCGCGCCAGATCACCATCGGCGTCCCCCAGTTCGCTCGTTGAGCCTCACCCGTTCGCCGCGAGCGCCACTGAAGGAGCGGGGTGGATGCAACCCGTCTTGACAGCCCGGCTTCCGGTCAAGCTTTGGCGCGAGATTGCATGAAAGCCAGAAACGATCCCGCAACCCAGGAGAGCTCCCACGTGCCCATGCCAGAAGGGCGGAATTCGATGCGCGTCACATGGATGCTTTGGCATGGCTTCCCGGTCCTCTACGCGGCCGTCTATCTTATCGGAATCTTCCTGGCGCGCACATTCATCGCCAATGACAAGTTGGCTCTTTCGCTGACTGCAGCCCTATCGGTGATCTTCCTGATGGCCGCCCCGCGGGCTCAGGAACTGTTCCGGGACCGCCTATCAGCGTGGGTGCCTAGTCTTCGCCCCCAGCCGCTGGAGTGGATCCGCGAACTCACCGAAGAGTTCCCCGCGGCACTTGACACTCAGATTTTTATCGATTACCTGGAGCGGAATCTGATCCCGCGGCTCGGCTTGCGTCAAACGGCCATCTTCATCCGGCGGGGGAGTGCCGCGGAGATCCTCTATGCACGCGGTTTCGACGCGCAAACCTTGGAGGACCTGAGTGCCACGCTCTCGGCCTGGCTCATGGCTCAGGCTGGCACCGGGAGTGGCACATCACATCCCCTCCAAACGGACCAAATCGCCGTGCCGCTGATGTTGCACGGCCGCCCGGTCGGAGCCTGGCTTATCGGCGATAGCGATCTGGTCGCCGCTGACGAGCGCGAGTGGTATCCATTCCTGCGAGCGGTCGGCAGCCTGCTTGCCATCGCGGTCGAGAACGCCCGCTTGTTTTCGGCCGTTCAGGATGAACTCCGGCTTCGAACCGAGCAGGAGGCACAGCTCCGCATGCAAACCACCGCATTGCAGAGCGCTGCCAATGCCATTCTCATCGCCAATCGTGAGGGCCTCATCCAATGGGTGAACCCGGCCTTTGAGAAGCTTACCGGCTACAGCCTGGAAGATGTGCGCGGCAAGACACCGCGGATTCTCAAGTCCGGAAAGCAAGATCCGCAGTTCTACAAGGAGCTTTGGAACACCATTCTGGCGGGTGACGCCTGGCGGGGTAAGCTCATCAACCGCCGCAAAGATGGCAGTCTTTACATCGAGGAACAGACGATCACTCCGGTGCTCGACGAGCAGGGGGAGATCCAGAGTTTCATCGCCATCAAGGAGGATGTCGGCGAGAGAGAGCGAGTGCAGCGGGATATACGCGCCCTGAAGGAATTCAACGAGAGCGTTGTGGAGACTATCCGTGAGGGCATCGTGGCCAGCAACGCCGAGGGGATCATCACATTCATGAATCCGGCCCTGGAGGAGTTGCTTGGATACCGCCGCGAAGAACTGGTCGGCGAGCACTGGCGGAAGATCTTCCCCGAGGATCAGCACCACATTCTCGAAGAAGCCGATACCTTGCGAATGCGTGGGGAATCGAGCCGCTATATGGTTGACCTATTGCATCGGGATGGCACGCGTATCCCGGTCCTCATCAGCGGCAGCCCACGGTTTGAGGGGGAGAAGTTCGTGGGGACACTGGCGGCGGTCACGGACATGCGCGACCAGAAGAAGGTGGAAACGCAATTGCGGGAGGTCCTGGAATTCAACGCCAGCATCGTCCAGCAGATGGCCGAGGGGATTGTCATCCAGGATGAGGAAGGGCGCTTCACTTTCGCCAACCCGGCAGCGCTGCAGATGCTCGGGTACTCGCTGGAGGAGTTGCTCGAGCTTCCTTGGACGGCCGTTGTTCATCCGGGTGACCACGAAATCGTGCGCCAGGCGGACAGTCGCCGCTTGCGGGGTGAGGCCGACCGCTATGAGGTGCGTTTCCTCCGCAAATATGGTGGTATCGTCCATGTGCTTGTCGCCAGCCGCCCACGCATGGTCGAAGGGCAATTCGCCGGGAGCTTGACCGTATTCACGGATATCACTGCGCAGAAGCAGGCCACGGAGCAAATTCAGAAACAGATCGAGCAATTGCAAGCGCTACACTCCATCGACATGGCGATCGCTGGCTCCCTGGATATTAACGTCACCCTCGAAGTGCTTCTAAGCCAGGTCCTGGACCAGCTACAGGTCGATGCTGGGGCGGTATTCCTGCTCGATCCCCATGAAAGCCGGCTGCGCTATGAGGTGGGCGCAGGATTCCGCGGCAGGGCGTTTCGAGAGGCTTCCATTCCGCTGACGGAGGGTCTGGTGGCGCAGGTTGTTCACACGCACAAGACCACCCCCTTCCTGAGCTTCGCCGATGAGCCCGATGCGATCGCGGGATTCCCGACTATCCAAGAGGAGGGATTCACGGGGCTGTGCCTGGCACCACTTATCGCAAAGGGCAGAGTACTGGGCGTGTTGGCGGTTTTCACCCGGGGGCTTCCCGAGCGGGAGGAGGCTTGGCCATCCTACCTGGATGCGATGGCCGCCAGGGCGGCGATCGCCGTCGATAATGCCACCATCTTCCGCGAAATGAATGAATCGCATCTGCATATATCCCGGGCGTTCGACGAGGTCCTCACAGGGTGGGCGAGGACCGTGGAACTGCGCAGCGGGGAGGGTGAAGGCCACACGGAGCGAGTTATGCGCTTGAGCCTCCAGCTCGCCCGGCAACTGGGCATGCGCGGGAAGGAGTTGGTGCACCTCCGGCGTGGTGCCCTGCTCCACGACATTGGAAATCTGGCCTTGCCGGATGCGTTGCTGCGCAAGCCCAAGCCGCTCACCCCCAGCGAGCGGGCCCAGATCGAAGAGCATCCGGCCTTCGCCTATGCGATCCTATCCCCGATTGAATTCCTGCGCCCCGCGATCGACATTCCCTTCTGTCATCACGAACGCTGGGATGGATCAGGCTACCCCCGCCGCCTGCGCGGCGAGACCATCCCGCTGATCGCCCGCATCTTCGCCGTCGTGGATGTCTGGTCGGCGCTCACATCCGATCGACCCCACCGCGAGGCCTGGCCGGAGGAGAAGGCCTGCAACTATTTGAGGGAGCAGGCCGGGGTGCTGTTCGACCCGCACGTGGTGGAAGTATTCCTGAAACAGCTCGAAACGACTCGCGCAAGCGATTGACCCAAAGCGGTGGTCACTCGCAGGGAAACCTGCGCCTTGCTGGAGAAGCCTAGAGAGCGCCGCTCTCCACGCCAAACGCATAGCCCCCATGGCCCAATCAAACCAGCGCTCTTCGCGGCTGCCTGCCGTCAGGGATCGGGACAGATGGGCAGTCGGGGGGTGTGGAGAAGCCCTTCGGCCCGGCGCGGCCAAGACATGCCCATCCGATAGCTGTCGGGGCCGACGCTGCGGCTGAACCACGATGCTCTAAGCCAAAGACAACTACCCTGCCGGTGAGTGCCCGGCGGCCTATATTGGGCGGCTCCATAGACATCGATCCAGGCGGAATTTATAATCGTGGGTGCAACCCCTCCAGCAAGCAGCGCAAGCCGCAGGCAGGCTGCGATCCTGCCACACGGGTGACATGGTGGCGCGCTGTGAATTGCGATCCCCGAGGTGCTCAACGATCTCAGCCATTGCGGCGCGCGAAACAGGGGCACGCCGCGCATGGACTCTCAATCCCTTGCGGGAATCTCGGAGCAATATAAGATGACTGCGTGGAGCGGACGGGTTCCGACATTGGCCAGCATGCTCAGGGCCAACGATGAGGCGGTCTCCGCCGACTGGGCCTGGTTGGTCCACAACATGCCTGGCTCCAGCTACGGAGGACAGCCGCTGGATGATCTCCGGGCCTCCACATCACGCGGCCTGCGGGCCATCATCGAGGCTTTGCATACGGGCTTTGACCGGGCATTGGATTCCTATCTGAAGGAAATCAGCCTTATGCACCTCAACATGGGCTTCGAGATCGCCGAGGTCATCGAGGCTCTCCTGCTGTTTGAGGTCGCAGCGCTTCCGGTCGTGTGGCGCTCCTGCACTGCCGACTCGCCGAAGGGTCGCGAAATGGCCGACTGCATCATGCGCTGTTCGCACTGGATGGCCGGCCACTTTGGAGCCTTCATGCGGGCGAGAGCAGCCAGCGCTTGATGCAGGAGCAGAGCGGCGTACGATTCTGGTGCTCGAGGCGGTTCGAGTCGGCAGCAACTCTCTTGATCTGCACGAGGTCTTGCGCCGCGTGCCACGCGGCATCGTTGAGGCCGTTGGCGTGCGTCACTGCGGCATTTATCATTGAACGAGGCGACTGGCTTGCTCAAGCCGACGGAGGGTAGAGCAGCGCCTGAGAGCCTGCCCCCGGCGTTCGTGGAGAGCTTCCTTGGCAGATCGCTGGATCCGCGACGGGATGCTTTCACGCGTGAGGTGCTCGAAGGCATGCGGCCCGTCGTCTGCGTTGATGCCGAGACCGATCCGCGGGCGGACAAAGAACTGGTGCGCACACTGGTCTTCAGATCGATTCTGGCGGTGCCTCTCGTAGTTAGAAAGAGGCTACTGGGCATGGCCATGGTGAGCACATTCGACGAATCCTTTGCTTTCAGCGAGGAGCAGATCGAACTTGCCAGGGGCATCGCCAACGCGGTGGCCCTGACAGTCGAAAACGTGCGCTTCTACCAGATGGAACAGGAGAGGCAGGAGCAGCTGCAAACCCTGCTGGACGTTGCCACCGCGGCGAGCAGCTCACTCGATCTGGACGAGATGTTGCGGGCTACGCTGGACCGGCTGGTGGTTCTGGTGGCCTACGCCAGCAAGCGTGGCGCCACGGCGGAGATCACCTCGCGGGTGGATCAGGCGCTGCGTCGGGGGAGTTGAAGGTCGAAGTATCGCCCGTTGGCCAGGTGGAGGATCTGACCCCGCATCAAGCCCTCTGGATGTGAAGGGATGAGAACGCGGATGAGACGCTTTCTTTTCGTGGCGCCGTTAATCGCGCACGGCCTGGTGCACCTGCTCGGGTTCGTCGTGAACTGGCAACTGGCTAGCCTGGCTGAGATGCCCTATAAGACCACTCTGCTCGCCGGCGCCCTGGATGTGGGCGCCACAGGCATCCGCGCGGTGGGGTTGCTCTGGTTGCTGGGGCCGTCGGATTCGTGGTCGCTGGCGGCACAGTCTTCAACCTGCGCCCGTGGTGGCGAGTATTCACTCTGGGGGCCACGCTCTTCTCGCTGGCCCTCTGCATTCTGGGCTGGCCGGATGCGCGCTTCGGCCTGCTGGTCAACCTGGCCATCCTGGCCTTTCTATTCATGGGACGGAGGCAGACATGGGGTTCAAGATCGCAGTATTCGGTATCGGGTTGATCATTGCTGTCGTCGCTGGGGCCCTGGCCTTCGGAGCTTTGCGCTGGCGGGGCCTGATTCGGTCGCTGGTGACGCAGCTCGACTCGGCCAGCGTATCACCCCGCACGTCTTCCTACTCGCAATCCGAACTGGAGGGCCTGCCTGATCCGGTGCAGCGCTACTTTCGGGCGGTCCTGCGCGAGGGCCAGCCCATCGTCGTCCACGCCCGGCTGACGTGGAAGGGAGAATTCCTGATGCGTGAGGGCGAGAACGGCTGGCGCCCTTTTACAGCCACCCAATACTACGTCACATGCCGGCCGGGCTTTCTCTGGGACGCCCGCATCCAGATGGCCCCCGGCCTGCCGGTGAATGTGTATGACGCCTACATCGCCGGTGCTGGCATGCTACAAGGGCAAGTTCTCGCATTGGTACGCGTGGTCCACATGGAGGCCACACCGGAGATGTCTGAGGGCGAGCTATTGCGGTATCTCGCCGAGGCGGTCTGGTACCCCACGGCACTGTTGCCCAGCCAGGGCGTGAGTTGGGAGCGAATTGACGGCTCCAGCGCCCGGGCGACGCTCACCGACGGTGATACGACCGTTTCGCTCGTCTTTCACTTCAATGCGGATGGGGAGATCACGAACAGCTTTGCCGACTCCCGGCCGCGCGAGGTCAACGGGGAGTTGCATCCCACTCCCTGGGCCGGCAACTACGCGGACTACGCGGAACGGGATGGGATGCGGATTCCTATGCGCGGGGAGGTGGCGTGGCATCTGGAGAACCAACGGCTTCCCTACTGGCGCGGACGCGTGCTTGACGCCACCTACGAATACGCGCAGCCCGTCAGAAGCCAATGAAATGCAGTTCCTGAGGCAACCATGAATCGCCAGAGGCTGCAATATGGTTCTCAATATGCTGTCCGTCGCGGCTCCATGCTGACCGGTGAGGCTCCCTGGACCCATCACGCGTACGGGATGCTGCTCTGGCCGCGAGAATAGCCAAGTGGGGTGAAGCGCGGCCGATCCGGTCCCTTGAAGCGCATTGCCTGCAGTGATCTGTCGGCTGAATGTCAACTTAATTGCAGTTGAGGCGCGCTGGATTCAGGTATTTATAGGCATCCGATTTGGTGAAAGGTGCGCCTAAGCATACTCAACAGGAATAAAGGAGCAGGAAAAATGGGCCAGAATTTGGGCAAGGGAGAAAACTCCCGTGAGACGCCGCGTTACGCGGGTGCAGAGCTGGCCATCGGGGTCGCCATCGGCATGATCTTCGGCCTGATGCTGTTTGAGAACCTGGCGCTGGGTTCCGCCATCGGCGCTGGAGCGGGACTGGTGGTCGGCGCTGTGATAGATGCGCAAAGACGTCATGAGCCAGGTTCTGATGAGTAATCACACACGTTGCCTTCCCGTAAGCCGGGATTTGGAGCTTGCCGGACGGTCGAAGCATTCGGCAACGGCTAGAGGAAACTTTGCGAGGTGAAATCGTCACACGGAAGGGAGAATCATGACTCAGAATATGCTGGAGGTACGCAACCTGGTGAAACGCTACAACGGTTTCACTGCTGTGGACGACCTTTCCTTCGAGGTGTACGAGGGGGAGATCTTTGGCCTGCTGGGACCCAATGGGGCAGGGAAAACGACTACCATCCGCACCGTGATGGACATTTTCAAGCCCGACGCGGGCGCAGTGCAGGTCCTGGGGCAACCGCCCGGTGTGGCTAAGGGGCGCATCGGCTACTTGCCCGAGGAAAGGGGCCTCTACCGGGATATCAAGGTGTTGGACGTGCTGGTCTACCTGGCTGAACTGAAGGGCACGCCCCGCCCGGTCGCCCGCCAGCGCGCCCTGGCCTGGTTGGATCGGCTGGACCTGGCCGACTGGGCCAATCGCAAGGTCAGGGATCTGAGCCGGGGGATGCAGCAGAAGCTGCAGTTCGTGGCCGGCCTGGTGCACGACCCCGAATTGCTCATACTCGACGAGCCCTTCCAGGGGCTGGATCCGGTCAACGTGGAACTGCTCAAAGGGCTGATCCGCGAGTTGCAGGCGCAGGGCAAGACGGTGGTGCTGAGCGCCCACCAGATGAACCTGGTGGAGGCGCTGTGCGATCGCATCATGCTCATCCATCGGGGCCGGGCGGTGCTCTACGGCCCGCTGGACGAGATCAAGCGTCGCTATGCCCCTAACGCGGTGCGCCTGCGCACATCCGCCGCTATCCAGGGGCTGCCAGGCGTGGCCCGGACGGAGCAGCGCGATGGCGTCTTTACGCTCACCCTGGAGGGCACCACTCCCCAGGCAGTACTGCGGACGCTGGTGGAGCGGGATATCCTCGTGGAAGCCTTCGAGGTGGCTACAGCGCCGCTGGAGGAGATTTTCATCGCTGTGGTGAAGGAGGCAAGCGATGCATAAGGTGTGGACTATCGCCAGACACGAATACCTGGTCAACGTGCGCCGCACCGGCTTCATTGTTATGACGGCGATGGTGCCGCTGCTGGGGGCATTGGGGCTGGTCGTGGCGTCATTCTTCGGTGGACAGGCCTCGGCCTTTTTCGAGCGCCAGTTCGCCCCCGAGCCGAAGCAAATCGGCGTGGTGGATCACCTGGGCGCTTTCACGCCCATCCTGCCAACCCACCAGGATCGCTACCACCTCTTCGCCGACGAGGAGGCGGGACGGGCGGCTCTGAAGGCCGATGAGATCACCACCCTGCTGGTCATCCCTCAGGATTACGTGGAGAGCGGCCAAGTAATGGTCATTAGCAAGGGCGGTGGCTTTAGTGAGGCTGTGAGGGTTGATTCGGCCTCAATGCGGGCATTCTTCGTGAACCACCTGGTGCGGGATGAGGTAGGCCCGACCTTGCGCCAGCGGCTGGCGGACCCGATTGAGCCGGTGCTGGTCAGCCTGGAGGGTGAGGGCAAGCCTGGAGGAGGGCCGCTGAACGTTGCCCTCAACTTTATGGTGCCTTACTTCCTGGGTCTGCTGCTGGTCATGAGCATCCTCGTCTCCTCGGGTTACCTGCTGCGGGGTGTGGCCGAGGAAAAGACGAGCCGGATCATTGAGATCGTTCTCTCCTCGGTCACGGCCTGGGAGCTGCTGGCCGGCAAGGTGCTGGGTCTGGGCGTGCTGGGACTGACGCAGGTGGTGGTCTGGCTGGTGTCGGCACTCGGGCTTAGCGGCGGGGCGGCGAGCCTGCTGGGAGTGGCGGTGCCTCTGCTGGCCCACTCGCAAGTCTTCTTCCTGGGGCTGGTCTACTACCTGCTGGGTTTTCTTGTCTATGCCGTGTTGATGGGGGCGGCCGGTTCGCTGGGTACCACCATGCAGGAATCACAGCAGTTGGCAGGCATCTTCTCCATGGCGGCGGCCATCCCGCTGATGATCAGCGGGTTCGTCGTCTCAAACCCGAACGTGCTGCTGCTGCGGGTGCTAAGTTGGTTCCCTCTGACCGCGCCCACGATGATGCTGCTGCGCCTTCCCATGGCCAAGGTGCCCACCGTAGACATCGTGGGCAGCATCGCGGTGCTGGCCCTCAGCATCCCGGCAGTGCTGTGGGCTGGGGCCAAAGTGTTCCGCACGGGGCTCTTGATGTATGGAAAGCGGCCGGCGCTGGCGCAGGTGGTGCAGGCGCTGAGGGAGGCGTGAGGAGGTGCGCTGGAGCGTCCGGCAAGCGGCACGCCTCCTGAGGCTCTGAACCGGGATACGATGATGGGTGTGCCGGGCAGCGTGCTGAATCCATTGCCCGGCCGTTTGCGCAGTGAGTCTGAATAGAGGAGTGAAAGAAATGAAAATCAGTTCGCTGTGTGCATTGATGGCCCTGACGCTGCTGGCTTTGATGGGCTGCACCACGTCCCCAGGGGCGACATCCGAAGCTTTAGGACTTCGCCTCAAGGTAGAGGTGAACATGGGTGCCGATGGCAGGGTCGCTTTGATGTTTGGAGCCCACAACACGGGGGCGGCGGACTTCCCCAGAGATGAAGACTTCGTTGGCGAGTGGAAGCTGGCCGACCAGGCAGGCGACCTGCGGGCCGGTGGCACCCTGACGATCATGGGGCTCGTGGAGCCCGGCAAAACGGCGTTTCCCGTCAAATGGGAAGGCGAGCTGGTACCGGGTGCATATACGTTGACCTAGGGTGCGCCGGGCTATGGCCTGATCGTGGTGAACTTCACCGTCGTCGAGCAAAATGGCCGGTTGTCAATCGGCGAGCAGACGACCCAAACCTTCGACGACTTCGAGCCTGAATCCCTCGCCGACGAAGGCGAAAAGGTCTATCCTCTGACGGTCAGGCCGGGCGAATGTCTGGAGTATGAAGTCCTCGGCGCCAGCAATTTCCAGTTGCTTCCCGGCAAGACCGTGCGATCAGGCGACCGGATCAGGTTTGAGATCGTTGGCAGCGGGGCAGGAAAGAAGATGGGGTTGGACATGACCACAGCCGTGTCGTTCGAGACGCCCCTTTGCGACGTGTACCTAAATGGAGAGAAGGTTGGCGAGCAGGTTGGGGAAGAAGGGACCATCGCTATCAACGTAGTCTATCCCGTCGAAGAAGCGTTCTGGCGGGATTACCAGGCGGTCGAAGACAACTGGAATCAGACGACGGCGGCGCAGGGCCTGCCTTACCACGGGGAGATTCGGCTCGAAAGCGACGTGGTGGTTATCGAGTTTGGGTACACCGAACAGGCCGTGGTGCAGGTCCAGGGCAAGAACGGGCCGGTTGACGTGCCCATCGAACGAGGCGTGACCAACGTAACAGTTGACCGTGAGACCGGGGTGGTGCTGGAACAGACGCGAGACGCCGGTGGCAGGCAGGCGTCGTATCATATTGTTCTGGTGGACAGCAGCGTTACAAGCGCGCAATTGCCCTGAGCGGCTATCGCTCGCAACGGTATCAAGGGGGATGAAAGATGGAAATGATCGTGCGAGGTCTTCTGATCTTCCTGGCCCGAGTGATCAACGTCTCGATGGGCACGGTGCTCACACTGCTGGGAATGAGGGGACAGAAGCGCTGGGCTACGGCCATTGGCTTCGCTGAGTCCCTCATCTTCATCCTGGCCATCAGCAAGGTGCTGCAAAACGTGGGCAACGTCTGGAATGTGCTGGGCTACTGCGGCGGATTCGCCGCCGGCACCTGGGTCAGGCTGGTCATCGAG
>CAZQDE010000062.1:0-13505 GCA_964591485.1 uncultured Anaerolineaceae bacterium
CAGCTTGCCTCTTATTCCAACCAGTCAGAGTTGCACTTCAGAGTTGAATCTAAGTATAAAATAACGGGACAGGCTGCTCCGGTGTCTTCTCCCCGCTCAGTGCTTCCAAGACGACCTGAAGCTTAGGCTTGGCTGAGTACTGCTTTCTGGCCATGACGAATGTCTCCTCTTGCGTCAGCCCTGGCCGTAGCGTACATCAACTCCGATGCAGGTCAACTCCACAATACCCCAGTGTCGAGCTTTTGGGGGTCAGCACCTCCGTCTAGGGTTCCTGGCGTGGTATCTGGTAGTTGGGAGCCTCTTTGGTGATAATCACGTCGTGAGGGTGACTTTCAATGAGACCGGCATGGGTGATGCGCGTGAGGCGCGTCTTCGTCTGCAGGTCTTCCAGCGTGGCCGCGCCGGCATATCCCATGCCCGAGCGCAGCCCCCCAACAATCTGGTAGATGAAATCGTGGAGCGGACCCTTATAGGGCACGCGCCCTTCGACGCCCTCTGGAACCAGCTTGCCGCCTCCCTGTCCGCTTCCATAGCGATCCTTGCTGAAGCCGTGCATAGCCCCCAGACTTCCCATCCCACGATACTCTTTGAATAAACGCCCCTCATACAGCACTTCTTCGCCCGGCGCCTCCTGCAGTCCGGCCAGCAGCCCACCTAACATCACCGCTCCGGCGCCTGCAACGATTGCCTTCACAATATCGCCGCTGTACTTGATGCCGCCGTCAGCGATCACTGTGACCGCACGGCGCCTGGCAGCGCGCGCACATTGAAAAATCGCCGTCATCTGGGGCAAACCTGCCCCGGAAATCACGCGCGTGGTGCAAATGGAACCTGAGCCAACACCAACCTTGATCACGTCAGCCCCCGCAGCGATGAGGGCCTCTGTCCCCTCTTCTGTGACCACATTGCCGGCGACAACCGGCAGCTCGGGCCAGGCACGCTTGATGCGCTCAATGGCCCGTATCACGCCAGCCGAGTGACCATGGGCAGTGTCCACGACCACCAAATCCACCTCTTCTGCCACCAGAGCCTCCACACGTCTCTCCAGGTCCTCTCCCACCCCGACCGCTGCGCCCACCAGCAGCCGGCCTTGTGAATCGGTGGCTGCATTTGGGAAGTCAACCTTCTTGCGAAGGTCTTTCACGGTGATGAGCCCTTTCAGGCAACCATCTTTGTCCACCAGCGGCAGCTTCTCAATGCGGTGCTTCTGCAGGATGTCTTTGGCTCGCTCGAGCGTGGTCCCCACCGGCGCGGTGACCAGATTCCGCTTGGTCATGAAATCCGACACCGAACGTTCCAAGTCCGCGGGTTCGACGAAGCGAATGTCACGATTAGTGAGGATACCTACCAGTTTCCGGCCACGCCCCTCGTCGACGATGGGCACACCACTGATGCGAAAGTGCGCCATCAATTCCTCGGCCTCGCGCACAGTGGCATCGGCACCCAGGAAGATTGGATCCACGATCATCCCGGACTCTGAGCGCTTTACCTTGTCCACCTCCGCGGCCTGATCCTCAGCGCTCATGTTGCGGTGGATTACTCCCAGGCCTCCTTCGCGAGCGAGCGCAATCGCCAGCCGGGCCTCGGTCACGGTGTCCATCGCGGCTGACAAAATAGGGATATTGAGCGTAATGCCCTCTGTCAGTTGCGTGCTTACGTCCGTCTGATCGGGCAGCACCTCGGTGTAGTCAGGGACGATGAGCACATCGTCAAAGGTCAGGGATTCGAAGCGGTTGAACAACTCTTCATTCATTCGCCCATCCTCCTGCGCCTCTCGCGAAGCGTCAAGCGCGCGCCGGATCACATCGCCCCTCTCAGAGCCCCGTCTCAGTGTCGGAAATGTCGTATACCTGTGATGACCATCGCCATTCCAGCCGCGTCGACTGCGGCAACGCTTTCTGCATCTCGGACCGACCCGCCAGGGTGGACGACGGCGGTTACGCCCGCTTCGGCCGCGACTTCTATCGAGTCGGGAAACGGGAAGAAGGCGTCCGAGGCCATTGCCGCGCCTCTGGCCTTCTCCCCCGCCCGGCGCATGGCGATCCGCACACAGTCCACCCGATTGGGCTGTCCCCCGCCAATGCCCACTGTGGCCTCACCCTTCGCGAGTACGATGGCGTTGGATTTCACGTGCTGGCATGCGGTCCAAGCGAAGCGCAGCGCAATCCACTCCGCCTCCGTCGGCGAGCGACGGGAAACGACCCTCCATCTCCCCATTGATTCCGCCCCCTCTTGAAGGGGATCGCCTAAGTCGAGATCTTGGCACAGGAGACCACGCGTGATGGAACGCAACTCGAAGCGCGGTTCAATGCGGGTGTCCGGCATCTCCACCAGACGGCAGGACTTCTTCCTGGCAAGGATCGCACGTGCCTCCTTGCTGAAGCCGGGTGCCACGATGCATTCCACAAACAGACCGCGCAGCGCCTCGGCGGTATGCTCGTCGAAGGGACGATTGCTGGCGATCACACCGCCGAATGCGGAGACGGGATCGCAGGAGAGAGCCGCTTCGAACGCGGTCGCCAGCTCCTGCGCGGAAGCGATGCCACACGGCGAGAGATGCTTGACGATGCAGATCGTCGGCTTCTCAAAATCCACCGCTGCCCTCCACGCTGCGTCGAGGTCGAGCAGGTTGTTGTACGAGAGTTCCTTGCCCTGCAGCATCTTGCCCCCCAGCGGCCCAGACCCTGGTGACCAAGCGTAGAGCGTAGCAGCCTGATGTGGGTTTTCTCCATAGCGGAGACGCTGCATAGGGTAGGCCACCAATTGCAGCGGGGACTCGGGCGAGAAAAACCTCGCGATGGCCGCGTCGTATCTCGCGGTCAGCGCGAAGCCTTGGACCGCCAGGCGTCGGCGCGTCTCAGCGCTGACCTCACCCTTCTGTAGCTCCGCCAGCACGGCGGGATAGTCAGCGGGATTGCATATCAAGGTGACTCGCTGATGATTCTTGGCAGCGGCCCGAATGAGCGCCACACCCCCGATGTCAATGTTCTCAATGGCCTCATCCAAGGCGACGCCCGGTTTGGCAATGGTCTGGTCAAACGGATAGAGGTTGACGGCCACGAGGTCAATGGTTCCCCAACCGAGGTTGAGCAGCTCCCCCCGATCAGCCTCCGTCGCGCGCGCAAGCAGGCCGCCGTGAATGGCGGGATGAAGTGTCTTCACGCGCCCCCCCAGAATCTCAGGGGAGCCCGTATAGTCTGCCACTTCGGTCACGGGAACTTGGCTCCTACGCAGTTCCCTGGCCGTGCCATTGGATGCGATCAGGCTCCAGCCAAGAGCGTGCAGGCCACGCGCAAAGTCGACCAGGCCGGTCTTGTCGTAGACGGAGAGCAGAGCTTGGGGCATGGGGATCCTCCAGGTTCTGGGAAAGCGAGGGTTGAACGCAGAAGATGTCGTTCATGAACCGGGACGCGGACGAGCCCTACCCCTCACGATCCGCGCAGATGGTCTTGAGGGTGATGACCAACAGCCGATGTTCTACCGAGTGAACACGGGCCTCCAGGGCCTCGAGCGTATCCTCGGGATAGATGGGTACGGTTTCTTGGGCCAATACCGGGCCGGAATCCACGCCCTCGTCCGGGACAAGATGGACCATGACACCGGTGTGCCCTATCTCACCGCGCTGATAAGCCTGAAAGGCGCGCTCGATGGCGCGCACGCCGGGGAACGCGCCGGGCAACGCCGGATGCAGGTTCACCACACGGTTCGGGAAGCGGTCGAGAAAGGCCGTTGTGAGAATGCGCATCCACCCAGCCAGCACGACCCAATCCGGCCGATGCGAGGCCACAAGGTCGGCCAGTTCCGCATCGTAGTCCCGGCGCGTCTGGGGCGCGGGCTTGGGCTTCACATGGGCTGGGATGCCAGCCCGACGGGCACGTTCGAGACCGTAGGCTTGGGGCCGATTGGAAATCACGGCGACAACCTCCGCCGGGAGCTCACCAGAGGAGGAGGCATCCAGGAGGGCCTGAAGGTTGGAGCCGAAGCCGGAGATCAGGACCACCAGCCGGGGGGTGCTCACGCCAGAACAACCCTCCTTTCGCCCTCCGCCAGTTCTCCGATCACCCATGTCTCCTCGCCGAGCGCCTCCTGCACGGCCCGAAGGGCCTCCGGGGCGATGATGACGACCATGCCGATGCCCATGTTGAACACACGGTACATCTCCTTCGTGGACACGTCGCCACGTTCCTGGATCAGGCGGAAAAGCGGCGGCACAGGCCAACAGCCAGGATAGACAATGGCATAAAGGTCCTCGGGTAGAACGCGGGGCACGTTCTCGATCAAACCGCCACCCGTGATATGCGCCAGGGCCTTGATGGGGGTTTCCTGTTGGTCGAAGATTGGGCGGAGGAGAGGTAGGTAGGAGCGGTGAGGCGCCAGAAGAGCATCACCGAGCGGGATGCCCAGTTCAGGGAAGACGGTGTCCAGAGAGATCTCAGCAAACACCTTGCGGATCAGCGAGTAGCCGTTGGTGTGCGGGCCAGAGGAGCGCAGACCGAGGAGCAGGTCGCCTGGGCGTAGAGCCGACTTCGAACCTTCGCCCTGGGAGTCCGTCAAAGGATCGGTACCGGGCAGCACGTCGGCGCGGTCCACCACGCCCACGATTGTCCCAACCACGTCGAGCTCACCAGGCGCGTACACCCCGGGCATTTCGGCCGTCTCGCCGCCAAGCAGGGCACATCCGCCCTTGCGGCAAGCAGCGGCGATGCCCTTCACCACAGCGGCAACCAGCTCCGGCTCAAGCCGGGCAGTGGCGATGTAGTCAAGAAAGAACAGCGGACGCGCCCCCTGAACGAGAATGTCATTGATGCAGTGATTGACGATGTCGTGACCGAGGGGCTCGTACCGCCCGAACTGGACA
This sequence comes from uncultured Anaerolineaceae bacterium, assembly GCA_964591485.1. Lineage (GTDB taxonomy): Bacteria > Chloroflexota > Anaerolineae > Anaerolineales > E44-bin32 > E44-bin32. The sequence continues at coordinate 4,859 of CAZQDE010000062.1, forward strand.
GCGAGCTTGACCTTCGTGCCTACGCCGTCCGTGGAAGCCACCAGCACCGGGTCGCGCATCGCCTTGAGAGCCGCAGCATCAAACAAGCCGCCAAACGCGCCAAGGCCAGCCAGCACTTCAGGGCCATAGGTGGACTGCACCGCGGCGCGCATCAACTCAACGGCGCGAAGGCCAGCGTCAATGTCCACCCCGCTGGTGGTGTAGTCTAGAGGACGTTCCGCTCTCCTCATCTAGAAATCTCCAGCGCCCGCGCGCCGATGTCACGACGGTACTGCATCCCCTCAAACGAGATGTGCCCAACAGCAGCGTAGGCTCTCTTCAGCGCTTCGCCGACCGTGTCCCCCCACCCCGTCACGCCCAGCACACGCCCACCAGCGGTGACCACCCTGTCCTCGGCGTCGAAACCCGTCCCGGCGTGGAAGACCGCGGTGTCGGCGAGGGACACTTCCAAGCCCGAGATTACGCGCCCCCTTGGATAACGGCCCGGATAACCTTCCGAGGCCAGCACTACACACGCCGCCGCACTTGCACTCCAACAGATCTCCATCTCGCTCAGCTTCCCTTCGACACAAGCCAGGGCGATATCCAGCAAATCGGAGTCAAGCAGCGGCAGGAGCACTTGCGTTTCGGGATCCCCAAAGCGGCTGTTGAATTCGAGCACGCGGAGGCCCTCGCGGGTGAACATCAGCCCAGCGTACAGCACGCCAACGAAGGGGCGCCCCTCGGCGCGCAGACCGTCCACAGCGGGCTGGAGGACGGTGCGGGTGATCTCCTCAACCAACGCGCGCGGGCAGAAGGGGGTCGCGGCGTACGCGCCCATACCACCCGTGTTCGGCCCCTGATCGCCATCCAGCAAGCGCTTGTGATCCTGAGCCGGGGGCATGGGCTGCACGGTCACACCGTCGGTGAAGGCGAGAAGGGAGACTTCCTCCCCGGCCAGCCGCTCTTCGATTACGACCTTCTCCCCCGCTGCACCGAACTGGTGCTCCAGCATGATCTGGCGCAGCGCCACCTCGGCCTGCCTGGGGTTCTCGGGGATGAGCACACCCTTGCCCGCCGCAAGGCCGGAGGCCTTGACGACAACCGGATGATCAACCATACGCACATACTGCAACGCCTCTTCAAAACAGGAGAATGTGGCATAGCGCGCCGTGGGGATATGGTGCCGCTCCATGAAGTCCTTGGCAAAGGCTTTGGAGACCTCAATCTGGGCCGCCGCGCGCGAGGGGCCAAAAGTAGCGATGCCCGCCTTGCGCAGCGCGTCCGTCAGCCCTGCCGCCAGAGGGGCCTCCGGCCCGATGATGACGAGATCTATGCCCTCCTCCCTGGCGAAAGCCACGAGGGCGGAGACATCATCGGCCAAAATGGGAATGTTGCGGACTGTGCATGACGGATTGCGCATGGCCAATTGGGCCGTACCCGCGTTGCCCGGAGCAACATAAAGGCGCGAGAGGAGTGACGACTGTGCCACTTTCCACGCCAGCGCGTGCTCCCGGCCGCCAGAACCGACGATCAATACTTGCACGCCATTACGCTCCTGACGCCCACCCCTGCCATTGAGCGGTGTAGCATAGGGCCTGCATCGTTCCCCTTGAGGGGGCATGCAAGAGACAAATCCCACCTCCGCATCCTGCTCGGTCACAGCACCCTGTTCGCGTTGCTAAGCGAGGGCAATCTCGAATTGGGTCTTGGTCGGCCTGCCGTCCAGTTCAATGGGGTACACGCCTGTGAAACAAGCGTTGCAGTAACCCGATTCTCGACCGATGGCACGCATCATGGCCTCAAGGGATAGGAAGTGAAGGGAATCACAGCCAATGTGATCACGCATCCCCTGAACCGTCATCCGGTGTGCAATGAGCTCCTCGCGTGTACCCATGTCCACGCCCATATAGCAGGGGTGCGCGATCGGCGGGCAAGTGATGCGCAAGTGCACTTCTCGCGCGCCTGCCTCCCGAACGAGCTTTACTAGGGGCCCGGCGGTGTTGCCGCGCACAATGCTGTCATCGATCATCACGACGCGTTTGCCGCGCAGATTGTGCGGCAAGGTGTTGAACTTCAAGCCCACGCCTTTGCGCCGCAGCGAGTCCGTCGGCTCGATAAACGTGCGGCCAATATAGCGGTTCTTGACGAAACCTTCGTTGTAGGGAATGCCCGACTCCCTGGCGTAGCCGATCGCCGCCGGCACCGAGGAATCCGGCACCGGGATGACCATATCCGCAAGGACTGGCGCTTCGCGGGCGAGTTCCTCCCCCAGTCGCTGCCGAACCTGGTGGACACTTAGCCCGTCCCAAAGGCCGTCGTGGCGTGAAAAGTAGATGTGTTCGAAGGTACAGCGCGCCAGCCGCGGCGCGGGAGGCAACGCTTGCCGGACGCGCAAAGCGTTCTCGCTCAGGCTCACGATCTCGCCGGGCTGCACTTCGCGAATCGCCCTGCACCCGAGTGTGTGCAGCGCGCCCGACTCCGATGCCGCCGCGTGCCCCCCGCTTGGCAGCGCGCCTATGCTGAGAGGCCGGAATCCCCACGGGTCGCGGACGGCGAACACATTCTTGCGGGTGAGAATAACCAGGGCATATGCGCCCCGCCATTTCGGCATCGTGTTTGCAATCCGATCCTCCCACGTGTCGCCCGGCGCCCCCGCCAGCATCATGATCATCACCTCACTATCCGACGACGAATACAAGCCAACGCCACGCCGCAGGACCTCGCGGCGCAACTCGGCGGTGTTGACCAGATTGCCATTGTGTGCCATGCCAAGCGGGCCATATTGTGTCTCGATAAAGTGGGGCTGGGCATTCCGCAAAGATGAGGAGCCAGTGGTGGAATAGCGCGTGTGTCCGATCGCGAAATGGCCTTCGAGCGGCGCCAGGTTTTCCGACGTGAAGACCTGTGAGACGAGACCCAAACCCTTGTATACGCGCGCCGTCACACCGTCTGAAACGGCGATGCCCGCTGCCTCTTGCCCCCGGTGCTGCAGGGCGAATAACCCGAAGAAGGCCATTCGGGCCACCTCTTCACGCGGTGCGAAAACGCCGATGATGCCACACCCCTCACGAGGTCCATCGCGGACGCTCATAGGCACCCTCCTGCTGAAATGTCCTTGCGGCGCTCCCTCTCCGCATCGGCTCTCAATACCCGATCCGCGTTTTGTTTTTGAAACGCGGCCACCCTCGCGCGAATGGCGGGGTCGCTCACTCCAAAGATCTTGGCCGCCAGCAAGGCGGCATTGGCCGGATCCAACACTACCGCGGGAGCGATACCCGAAGGCATGTGTAACGATGAGAAGATATCCGCCCCTCCAAGCGCATCCGTCGGCGTCGGGCAAGCGATGACTGGCACACAGACTACTCCATCTGTGAGCCCCGAAAGGGCATTGCTTCGCCCTGCCACCGTGATGTACACCTTGGGGCGTGGGTCGGCCTCGTAGCGGCGGAGCAGGCTCAGCACATGCTCCGGTGTCTTGTGCGCCGAGCCCACATGCAACACAACCTCGAGGCCGAGATCTCGAGCCACGGCGGCAATTCTCTGGCAGTGCGTCTCATCGGCCGGGGAGCCCATCAGGATGACGACCAGCGGAGCCTTCATTGGATGAGCTGAGCCTTTCGCAGATTCTCGATCAGTCTCGGCTGGATAGGGTATGCGCCCGGCTCGAACGCCTGCCCCGTGAGCATCTCGTAGAGCATGATGTAGCGCTGGCTGGCTGAAATCCACAGCTCGACGGGCATGGCAGGCGGCGGGCCGTCCCCACGGTAGCCTTCTCGCGCGTAGGCGCGGCGGACAAACTCCTTATCGAGGCTCTCCGGCTCTTCGCCCGCGAAGAACCGCTCAGGATATGAGCCAGCCTCCCAGAACCGCGCCGAGTCCGGCGTGTGCACCTCATCGATCAACAGGACGCTCTCGTCGCTCTCCCCATCGGGGCCGGAGAGGCGCCCAAACTCATACTTCGCGTCCACCAAGATCAGCCCTGCTCGTAGAGCCAGCTCCTGCCCACGTTGAAAGAGCGCAAGTGCGAGGGCCTGCACAAGTTCCCACGTGCGCGCATCGAGCAAGCCCTTCTCTACGACCTCAGCATGCGTTAGGCGCTCGTCGTGGCCAGTTGGGCCCCCTTTCGTGGTAGGCGTGATAATAGGTTCCGGCAAGGCCTCATTCTCGCGCAAGCCATCGGGAAAGCGATAGCCGTAGATCTCGCGTTCGCCGAGTGCGTAGCGGTGCCACAGCGCGGTGGAGGTGACCCCAGTGATGTAGCCCCGCACGACCACCTCCACGGGAAAGGGCTCAGCATCCACGGCCACCAACGCGTTCGGGTCGGGCACCGCCAGGGCGTGATTCGCCACCACGTCAGCGGTCCGTGCAAACCACCATAAGGCGAGTTGGTTCAACACTTGCCCCTTGAAGGGGACCCGGGTGAGGATGCGGTCGAAGGCCGAGAGACGGTCAGTGGTGACGATCAGGCGGCGCCCCTCGCCCAAAGGATACCAATCCCGCACTTTCCCCGACCGCTTGCCCGCCAACGGCAGGTTCGTGTCACCAAGCGCCAGGGGCAACGCGGCGCGAATCTGGTCTGTGCTGATCACATTTGTCCTCCGCTGGCCGAGCCGACTCCATACGCAGCCCCCCGGCATTTCCCGAAGCGATCATGCCTTTGGCAAGGTCGATGCTCAGAGTTGCGCAGCGTATCGAACACCGTTCACAAACAATTTCAACCCTGTCCTGCCCCGTTCACCGCGTGACCAGCCAGAATGTTGAAAAGGATAGAGGTGGTCCTCCGGATGCGGCATCAGGCCGAGGACATTGCCCTGCGGGTTGCACACACCGGCAATGTCCGCAAGGGAACCGTTAGGGTTTTCGGGATAGGAACCAAGTGCAGGTGAGCCATCGGGACGAACGTAGGCCAGCGCGATTTGATCATTAGCTTGCAAGGCGGCAAGGCCGTCTGGGTTGCCAAGAACGAAGCGGCCCTCGCCGTGTGCCACTGGGCAATAGAGAAGCTCATGGAGGCCACGCGTCCATACGCAGGCTTGAGATTGCGGCGCGAGCGTGACCCAGCAGCACACAAAATGGCCACAGGCGTTGAAGGTGAGCGTGGCCTGCACCTGTTCCGTGTCAACAGCTGGAAGCAAGCCCGCCTTCACCAACGCCTGAAAGCCGTTGCAGATGCCGATGACGGGTTTGCCGATCTCGACGAAGGCGCGGACCTCCTCTGCGAAATAGAGCTTGAGATCAAGGGCCAGGAGCCTACCTGCGCCCAAGGCATCGCCGTATGAAAAGCCACCAGGGAGGACGAGCAACTGATAGTCGCGCCAACATTTCTCACGCGCCCGCAATTGGTTGAGCGGCACAATCTCCGGTTGAGCACCTGCCAGTTCAAGGGCCCGCACCACTTCGCGGTCGCGGTTGGTGCCACTGGCGTGTAGGACAAGCGCCCGAGGACGCATTGGGCTCAAAGACCTCCAGGGGTTCGATTCCATGCGACGACGAGATCGCTCACGGGCAGAGAGAACAGCAGGCGCCCTCGGTTCGTGACGGACAGACGAGGTGCGCTTGCAACCAATCCGATGCGACGCACTTGCGTCTCAAGCAACCCGCCGAAGTGAGCCTCAAAAGACTCACAATTTGCGGGGCGGACCTCTATGAGAAAGCGCCCGTTCGATTCGCTGAAGAGCGTAACGGTGGGATCTTCCGCATGGAGGGTGAGCTCGAGACCGAGGCGGCCAGCGATGCACATCTCAGCAGCCGCAACGGCTAGACCACCCTCACTGAGATCATGGCAGGCACGCACCAGGTCCGCGCGCATGGCCTGATGCAAAGCACGATACAGCGCGGGCCCACGGGGGGGCATAGAGGGAACCTCACCCCCATAGCTTCCGCCCAGGGAGGAGCCGTGTTGGACCAGGCTGCAATGACTGCCACCGAACTCGGGCTGTGTCTCGCCAAGCAGATAGACGATGTTTCCCCTCTCCTTCAAGTCCATGGTCACGGCCTGGGTCACATTAGGGATGATCCCAATGGCAGAGATGAGCAGCGTGGGCGGGATGGCATGGCGCACTCCGTCCGGGCCGAAATACTCGTTATTGAGCGAGTCCTTCCCGGAGATGAAGGGCGCGCGGTAATGCAGAGCCGCGTCGTGACAGCCACGCGCAGCTTCAACCAAGCCGCCCAGGGTTTCGGGTCGAAGCGGGTCGCCCCAGCAGAAGTTGTCAAGCAGAGCGATGCGGTCAGGATCGGCACCCACTGCCACAGCGTTGCGGATCGCTTCGTCCACAGCACTGATCGCCATGCGATATGAGTCGCGCTTGCCATACTGAGGGTTAATGCCGTTGGAGAGCACAATCCCGCGCATGCCCTTGGCGACCAAGGGTTTGATCACACAGGCATCGGAGGGCCCATCGTTCATCGCCCCCACGAGCGGTTTGATGACGGTCCCACCCTGCACCTCGTGGTCATAGCGGCGGATGACATCGGCCTTGGAGGCGATGTTGGGGTGGGCAAGCAACCTGAGCAGCATGGCGCCGAAATCATCCGTAGATGGGCGGCACACATCATCGGCAGGAGCGCCCGGGGCGGGCAGCCGGGCAGTGAGCGCACGCTGCGGAAGCGCTCCATACAGGAAGTCGTTGGCCAGGTCGAGCACCACCCTGTCGCCGTAGCGGACAAGGAGGCGGCCGCTGATTGTGAACTGGCCAATATCCGTGAGTTCGACGTCGAAGGTGTCGCACAGGGCCTGCAGGGGCTCCACACAGGGCCTGGGAACGGCCAGCACCATGCGCTCCTGAGCCTCAGAAAGCCAGATTTCCCATGGGGCCAGGCCAGGATACTTAAGTCGGACCCGGGCCAAGTCCACTTCAGCGCCGGTACGGCTGGCCATCTCCCCCACGGCGGAAGAGAGCCCACCCGCGCCGCAGTCGGTGATGGCATGATACAGCCGCAGGTCCCGGGCGCGGGCAATGACCTCGATCAAGCCCTTTTCGACAATCGGGTCACCGATCTGCACGGAGGCCCCGGCCACCTCGCTTGTCTGGGCATCCATCCTCATGGAGGAGAACGTGGCGCCACGCAGGCCGTCCCGGCCAGTCCGCCCTCCAAGGAGAACGATGCGGTCACCTGGCTGCGGTTCGCGCGGATGGCTGCCTTTCGGCGCGATTCCCACACAGCCGCAAAACACCAGAGGGGTGGCGGTGTAGCCGGAGTCGTAGAGGATCGCACCGTTCACCGTGGGGATCCCAACTTTGTTCCCGTAATCCTGCACCCCAGCCACGACACCAGACCGAATGCGCCGTGGATGCAGCACACCTTCGGGCAGACTCTCCGGGTCGATGTCTTGCGGGCCGAAGCACAGCACGTCCGTGAGGGCCAGCGGCCTGGCGGAGACGCCGAGGATGTCGCGGATCACCCCGCCCACCCCCGTATTGGCGCCCCCGAACGGCTCAATGGCCGTCGGGTGATTGTGAGTCTCGACTTTAAACGAGATCTCAAAATCCTCGTCGAAGTCGATAATGCCAGCGTTGTCCTCAAACGCGGAACGTACCCAGGGCGCAGCAATTCGCTCGGTCGCAGCACGAATGTAGGTCTTGAGCAGGCCATCTATCGATTGAGAGATTGCCTCGCGTCCATGGTGAAACGAAATGTGCGCCCTGAACGTCTTGTGGACACAGTGCTCACTCCACGTCTGGGCAATGGTCTCGAACTCAACATCCGTCGGCTCACGCCCCTCTGCGCGATAGTACGCCTGGATAGCCAGCATCTCATAGAGGTCGAGCGCGGCTCGACGGGTATGCGAGAGCCGCAGCAACTCGTCGCGGTCAAGCTCACGCAAGGGAATCAGTTCGACACGCTCAGAAGCCTTAGCCGGGTGCGGAAAAACGGGCTCGATCTCTCCAAGGGCATAGCGCTGGATCACGGAGTTGGCGAGCAGGCGGCGGGTGAGGATGTGCAGGTCTCGCTCTGAAAGAGATGTGCCACGCACGACGAAACGCCGACCGGTGGCAGCACGCACCACGCCCTCAATGCCCAGCGCGCCAGAAAAGCGCACGATTTGCTCCGCGACCGGATCGGTGACACCAGGACGCAGCGCCGTCTCGATCACATATCCGCCCTCGGGCGCGCTCACCCGGTGGCTGGCGTTTCGTCGCTCGAAGGTTTGTGCTATGGGGTCACTAAGAAGTTCAGTAGCGAGGCAGTTAAGGTCGGCCGGGCTCAGATGTCCCTCGATGAAGTACAGGTCGTTACACTCGAGGTCGGTGATGGCGGTCAGTCCAAGGGCATGAGCCTCGGCGAGCAACCTGGCGGCACTCGGATCGGTTGAGCTTCGGAACCGAACAGCGATGCAGTGGATTGGAATTGAGTCGTTGGCCATCAACAGAAGATCCAAAGAAAGGCGGCCTCTCGGCACCTTCCACCCGTTGGGCATCGACCTTTTGGACCGCTACCAGGACCCAACACGGCTGAGCCTCACAAATCAAAAAGGCAACCACCGACCGCTCGGTCTTGATTGCCTCAGCCCAGGCGAGCGACTTATGGCCCCGAACCCACCTTCCCCGTGGTCAATTCCACGTTCTTCGCCAGTTAGTGGGCCGGTTAGATTAAGAAATCCACTTCTATTTTTCGACTATACCTTGGATTGCAGGAGCTGTCAACGTCTCGTATTCACTCG
>CAZQDE010000063.1:0-13500 GCA_964591485.1 uncultured Anaerolineaceae bacterium
TGTTGAACCAGGCCGACCAGCCCTATGTGAATCGGGCCACGAGCGGCCTCTACCCGCCGGGCTCAATCTTCAAGATGATCACCATGGCCGCAGCTCTGGAATCGGGCTTCTTCGAGCCGGATACGGTCTATTACTGCGGTCTGACCTTCGAGGACCTGCCGGGGATCACGCTGTATGACTGGCGCTATGAGAAGGAGTTGCCGGCTTCGGGCGAACTCACGCTCCAGGGAGGCTTGGAGCGCTCCTGCAATCCATGGTTCTATCATATTGGCCTGGAGCTCTACAAACAGGGGCTGCCCAGTGCCATTCCCGACATGGCCAGGGGTTTCGGTCTAGGGCAAGCTACCGGCATCGAAATCGGCGATGAGGCCGGGCAGGTGCCAGATCCGGAGAACGCCCTCGAAACGCTGGGCGAGGCTTGGGCGGCGCGGCATCCGGTTCAGATGGCCATCGGTCAGAGTTCGCTCCAGGTGACGCCGCTACAGGTGGCTCGTTACGTGGCGGCGATCGGGAACGGGGGTACCCTTTACCGTCCCCGGATCATCGACCGCATCCAGAACGCTGAGGGTGAAGTGCTGGAGCAATTTGAGCCAGAGGCGCAAGGGCAACTGCCCGTCAGCTCTGATAACCTGCAGGCCATCCAGGAGGCGATGATGAATGTAGTCGTGAAGCCCGGCGCCACCGCCTACCGGCGATTCCTAGGCCTGAACTTGAACGTCGCTGGAAAGACCGGCACCGCCCAAACCACTGAGTTTGGAGAACCACATGCCTGGTTCGCCGGCTATACTTTCGAAGGGCGAGAGGATAAGCCGGACATAGCCGTCGCGGTCATCCTGGAGCACCGGGGCGAGGGCTCAGACTGGGCCGCGCCGGTGTTCCGCCGTATCGTCGAGACCTACTTCAAGGGTAGACCGCTAGCGATCTACCCCTGGGAGGAGAGACTGTGGGTCGTTCGGACCCCCGAACCGGAGGAAGGCGAGGCCACTGAAACTCCCACACCTTAGCCCATGAGTGAGGATCCACTTTTTCAAGGCCTCATCGTCAAGGCGCAGTCCGGCATCTTCGATGTGCAGACAGATCGGGGCATCGTGTCCTGCAAGCTGCGCGGCCGCCTCACCAAGGGACCGCGTGAGACCGACGCCGCTGCGCTCGGAGACCGGGTGCTGATCCATATCCTGGAAGATGGCTCTGGGATCATCGAGCAGGTCGAACCGCGCCAGCGAGCGCTCTCCCGCCAGGCGCCGGGCCGGCCAGACGTTGAACAGGTGCTGGTGGCCAATCCCGATCAGGCGCTATTCGTCTTCGCATGCGCAGACCCGGATCCTAATTTCCGCATGCTGGACCGCTTCTTGGTGGTCGCGGAGCGAGAAGATATCCCGGCCGTGATTTGCGCCAACAAGATAGACCTGGTAGAGCCACGCTCCGCCCGGCAGGAGTTCGGCCTGTACGAGAGGCTTGGCTACCCCGTGCTTTACACCTCCGCGAAGACCGGCAAAGGCGTGCGCAAGCTGCGAAAGACGCTCCAGGGTAAGTTGTCGGTGCTCGCCGGTCCCTCAGGCGTGGGAAAGACTAGTCTCCTGAACGCCATGCAGCCCGGGCTAGGTTTGCGCACCAAGACTATCAGTCGGGCGACCGGCAAGGGGCGCCACGCCACAGTGGTGCCGGAGCTGGTCCCGCTTGAGATTGGTGGCTATGTCGCCGACACGCCGGGGTTGCGGGCGCTGGGTCTTTGGGACATCGAGCCGGAGGAGTTGGATGCCTACTTCCGGGAGATCCGGCCGCTGGTTGCAGCCTGCGAATTCAGCGACTGTACCCATATTCACGAGCCAGGTTGCGCCGTGATCGCGGCCGTGAAGCGGGGTGAGATTGCGCCCGAGCGGTATGACTCCTATGTGCGCATCCGGCAGGGCGATCTCGAAAGCCTATAGTACTCGGGTCCTGTTGCGCGCGTCCCGCAAAGGCTCTATGCTAGCGCGTGAGTTAGTTCGTATAGCCGAATGAGGGAGTTCCTCCATCCCTAGGATACGCCGCGTCCTGCTCTATATGCTCGTCTTGTTCCTGCTGCTGGCCTTCGCCTTGCCGGCGCTCGCGCAGCAGGGTCCTGGATACTATTTCTCTGAAACGGGCCACACCCTCGACGGCGAGTTTGTCCCTTACTTCGAATCACACGGAGGGCTTGAGATCCTGGGGTATCCGATCACGGATGCTTTCATCGATTACTGGACCGGCCTGGTGGTGCAATACACGCAGAATAGCCGGTTGGAGCTCTATCCGGACCCCGAATCGCAGACCATGAGGGTCAGGCTGAAGGAGCTGGGCGTGCTGTTTGTGGGAGATCGGGCGTTAGAGCTCTCAGATCCGGTCTCCATCGGCCCCGATGGCGATTGCGAATACTACGAGCTCACGGGCCATAGCGTCTGCTACATCTTTCTGGACTACTATCTCAATCATGGAGGCCCCCAGCTCTTCGGCTACCCGGTCTCGGATTTCACGGTCGAAAACGGCCGGCTCGTGCAATACTTCCAGGGCTTCCGTCTCGATTGGTATCCGGAGAATCCGCCGGGCAGCCAGGTGCAGGTGGCGCCTCTGGGGCGGGCCCATTTTGAGATGATGGGGTACGACCGCGGTCTGCTGCGCCCAAGGGCGCCGAGCAACGCTGCGGCCTATGAGGTGCTGCAACTGCGCCCACAGGCATCGGTGGCCAAGCCGGTGGCAGGCCCCAGCGACATACAGACGGTCTACGTTGTCGTGCGCGACCAGAATCTGATCCCGGTGCCTGCGGCGGCGATCACGCTGGTGGTCCACTTCCCCGGCGAGACGCGCACCTTCACCATGCCGCCCACCGATATTTGGGGCGTGAGCGAGCTGAGTTTCGAGTTCAGCGATCAGCCGGTGGGCGCTCAGATTGAGCTGGAGTTCTTCGCCTCGGCGGGCACGGTGCTTACCACCACGCGAGACTCATTCCGAATCTGGTGGTAGAGGCAACCCACCGCGGTTCAAGACGCCCGATCGGGCGTCTTTTTGATTCCTGTGACCTTGCGCAGCAAGATAGCGCTGGGCTCTCGGGTAACGAGGGGTAAGCATTCGGTGAGCAGGGAAAGGATTGGGTGCTAGAGCGGCCGCAGGACGCGGTCCTCGCGGAGTTGCTTGAACCATAGCGAGGCGCCGCGGGGCATGGACTCGAGGGCGGCCTCCTGCCAGGCGCGCACCCCCAGGCCCTGCACGGTCTGGGGCCGGTATCCCACGGCACGCCAGGCGCCGACATGCTGCGCTAAGTAGGGCGGCAAGAAGAGCAGCGAGGCCTCGGACTGGAGCTCGGTGGAGGCCGTCTCGACCTCCTCCATGAGGGCCGGTATGGCCTCATCAAGGGCGAGGCCGGGGACGAAATAGAGCTCATCGATGCGGGTGACCAGGTTTTCGACTTGCCAGCCGGCGATGCCGGCGATTTCTCCGTCGCGCAGAAGAAGCAGGAAAGCCTTCTCACCGAACGCCGCCATCACGTCCTGGCGGGTCATGCGCTTCTTGCCATGTGTCACATGGGTGATAAAGCGGGCGATGTCGTCCGCATCTTGTGGGCGGCCGCGCCGCACGATCAACTGACCCGGCTTGGCCTCGGGTGGCTCGGGCAGCAAGGGCTCTTCGGGCTGGGGCAGTTCAGCCCAGGCAGCCTGCACCTGGTCCCAAGTATTTTCGAACGAGCCATTGTTGCGGATGACGACCTTGGCGGCACGGAGCTTTAAAGCCTGGGGGGCCTGCGCGGCAATGCGCTGGCGGGCTGCCGCTTCCGACATCTTGCGCTTGTGCATCAAGCGGGCGACCTGAAGCTCGGCGGGCGCGTCGACAACCCAGATGGTGTCGCAGCCGGCTACAAGTTCCGACTCGAGCAGCTTGATCGCCTCGATGACGACGATGCTTTGTTTGGCGCGGCGGATGAGCAAGTCCACGGCATGGGCCACGAGCGGGTGCACGATCGATTCGAGGCGCTCGAGCGCCTTTGGATCTGAGAAGGCGATCTTTGCCAGTCTTTGGCGGTCGATCTGATCATCCTCGTCGAGGATCCATTCGCCGAAGGTCTTCAATATCAGGGGGTAGCCCGGCGCGCCCTTGGCCATGGCGCGATGTGCGAGAGCGTCGGCGTCGATGCCATATGCGCCCAAATGCTCAAGCATCTTGCGCACCACGCTCTTGCCGGTGGCGATATTGCCGGTGAGACCTATGACGTATTTGCCTGGCCAGCGGCTCAATGCGAATTTCTCCTTGGACTCCCCGCGCGGCTGATTCTAGCCCCGGGGAGAGGGATTGTCAAAAGCTTCCGCCTAGCGGGGTCGGGCGTGGTAGACGTACGAGCCCGCGGCGAGGTAGAGATCGTTAGGAGGACCGAGCGTCATGGCGGTCACTTCGGTCGGGAACGGCTCTCTGGGAAGATACTGGGCTTGATAGACCAGCCGCATGCTGTAATGGAAGACGCTGTTGCTGAGTACATCCAGGAAGAAAAGAGAAGGTTCGGGCGGCGGAGAGTAGGTCATCTCGGCTGCCACCGCACCCGGGATCTGGGACGAGGGCTCATGCCCCGGGCGATCATCCTGGAAGCGGGGATCGGGATCGCACTCAACGCGGATGCGCCCGCCCCCCTCGGAGCTGCCGCCTGGAATCCGCCGGCAGCGGTCGAGGCGCCCGTCGGCATAGAGGATGACCAATTCGTCCTGTGCCAGGGCGAGATCGATGGCGCCTTTCAGGCTACGCACTTCCTCCACGAAGAACAACTCAGGCGTGCCGCTAAAGAAACCACCTGAGGCGCGGTAGATCCATACCGCATTGGTCATGGGGTCGAGAACGAAGAGATCGTCCCCGTAGACGTCGATGGCCTGTATGCGCCCCCAGCCGACATCCGGCGGGGATAGTTGGGCGAGGGCCGGCTCGCGATCGGGCGCGCAATAGAGCAAGGTGCCATCCGCATCGATGGCTACCACACCCTCCGCGCCCAGCGCTCCAGGTTCCTTTTGTATGACGAGGTCGACAGGGGTGCCCATTGGATCAAACCGCTCGCCGCTTCCCAGGCAGGCGAAGGTGGCGTCGATCTCGAAGCCCCTCTCGGGCGCGCCCCATGCATGCCGGATGATTTGATTGCGAGCGTCCAGGACATACACATCCGTGGCGGAGGCTGCCAGTGCGGTGATCTCAGCGTCGCTTCCGAAGCCTCCGCTCACGATAGGGCGGAAGTCCAGCCGCACCACTCGATTCAGCTCATCCAGCGCGGATTGGACTTGCTCTCGAAGCGCCTGGGATTCTTCGCTTGTCCGATACGCCTCGGCCTGATCGATCCATCGCAGCGCGGCTTCCCAATCGGGCCGCGCTTCCTCGGCTGATGGCCGGGTCTGTGCCAAGGCTGCCGAATGAATGGCCTGATCGAGGAAGGCCTGATATTGCTCCCGTCGCCCTTTCTGGAAATAGACAAGGGCCGCAAGCGAAACGACGATGATCGGCACGACCAGCGCCGTGAGCGCCAGCATGCGCTGGGAAAGTGCATCGGGTCGGAGGGGTTCCTGCCACCCGGGAGCTACCCGAGCGAGCAGCGTGGAGAGGCCGCGCAGGGCCTGGTAGCCGGCGCGACCTGCGATGGTTTTCACGCGGGCGAGAATCTCCTGCCCTCGCGGGGGCGTGCGCCTTCTCGGCGCGGGCGCAGCGGGTTTCTGCGCCTGGACGTCTGCGGAGAATGTGGGCTGTAGCCCAGCGGACCCGGCGTGAACAAGGCGCGCCATCAGCCCGGTCATGTCCTGATCGCAGGCGGCCACCAGCCGCTCCATGGCTTGATCGAGATCCAATGTGGCCAAGCCGGAGAGGGTGGCCTCCGACCAGACCTCATTCTCGGCCGTGGTCAGGATCAGGAGGTCATTGGGCCGGACTTCCACATGATGGTAGCGCACGTGTGGAGTGAGGCTTAGGCCGAGAGGCTTTTCCGCGGCCTCCGCTGAGCGCAAGCGTATGACGCTTCCCGGCCGGATAAGAATGGCCTGCCCCGACCCGCACTGGGCCAGGTATAGGTCGTTGTCGCGCAGCACTGCGCCGATCCAATGGCCTTCGTGGTGGGAGGCTGGGTCGCCGCTTCGGTTGGCGTCCACCAGTTGGTCATTGACGATGGCCGCCGCCTCGCGCAGCGCGGAGGTGACCGACCCTGGCGTGCCGAAGAAGACTTCGGCTGCAAGCCCTGCCAGGTGGTCGAGATGGCTGGGTGCGGCGGGGCGCGCGGCCCGGATAGCGAGCGATAGCAGCAGTGCATCATCGCTCCGTCCGCGGGCGCACCGCCTGGGCGCGAGCTGGGCGAGCGTCCCGGGAGGCGGTGCTATGCGTGCGGCCCCGCCGACTATGTGAAGCAGGGCCAGATCGGCTTCCAGCGATTGGGTCATGCTGAGTATTGTACAGAAACGACCGGGCGGCTGCAATGAATGGTGCAAGAACCAAGCCGCCCTTGGTAGAATTCAGATACTTCGCGGAGAGCACAGATGGCCTCGCAATGGACAATGTCTTTTGTCCACACGCTTGAAGACATGGAAAGGCTAGAACCCGAGTGGAGGGAGTTGCTCTCCCATTCGGCAACCCGGACGCCTTTCCAGCGACATAGTTATGCCCGAGTGTGGTGGTCGACGCTGGGGGGAGGCGAGTGGCCCCAGGCCGAGTTGTGGCTGGCGACAGCACGTGATTCATCCGGCAGGCTGCGGGGCGTCGCGCCGCTCTTCTTCACTGAGAACAAGGCGGGAAGGCCCGCCCTGCTGCTGCTGGGGAGCGTCGAAATTTCGGACTACCTCGATTTCATAGTTTCAGAAGAGGACAGCGGGGCCTTCGCAACAACGCTGCTAGAGGGGCTCGATGCACGGGGACCCCGGGGATGGGAATTGCTGGAGCTCCACAACCTGCCGGAAACCTCGCCGACGAAACAAGCCTTGCAGACTGCGGCCGATGGGCTCGGCTGGTCGTTGGCGGCGGAGCGCCAGGATGTGTGCCCGGTGCTGCAACTTGGGTCAAGCTGGGATGAGTACCTGGACGCCCTCGAAAGCAAGCAGCGTCATGAACTTCGTCGCAAACTGCGCAGAGCCGCAAAATATCCAGCCAAGGTGACCTGGCGGATCACCGGCCCTGAGCATGACCTTAATGCGGATGTAGATACCTTTCTCTCCCTGATGGCGCATGATCCAAAGAAGCGCGCCTTCCTCACGCCTGCCATGCGGGAGCAATTTCATCGGCTGGCGGAAGTTGCCTGGAAGGAGGGCTGGCTGCAAATGGCATTCCTGGAGGTCTCTGACCAGCCTGTGTTTGGGTATATGAACTTCGATGATTCCAACCGGTTATGGATCTACAACTCGGGCATCGATCCCCAGCACCTGAAGCTCTCGCCGGGCTGGGTCCTGATGGGGCACCTGATTCAATGGGCCATCGACCAGAGGCGGGGGGCCATTGATTTCCTGCGCGGAGATGAGACCTACAAATACCGGCTTGGTGGCAAGGAGCGCTACGTTATGCATCTCGCGGTCGAGCGCCTGTGAGATCCGGTCCACAGGCTGACCCTCGCCTGAGGGCGGCGATGATGGACACTCGCCGGCCAGCTCGCAGAAGCGCAAGGCTTGAGTCACCAAGGCCAGAGACCCGCGATCCTGCCAATCAGGAAAGCGGTCAGCGCCAGCAGGGCAACCGCCGCGGCGCTGATCAATGTAGTCAGAACCCAGCTTGCGCGTGAGCGCGTCCTGGATGTTTCCGGAGGGAAGTTCGGAGCGGCGATGATCAGGGTGATGTTATCCTCGCCCCCGCGCTCAAGGGCCAAATCCAGGAGGGCGTCGGCGGCCTGCTCTGGGCTCTTAGTGGCCAGAGCGCGGTAGATTTCCAAATCCTCCACCATATCGGTGAGCCCATCGCTGCAGAGCAGTAATCGATCCCTGGCTTTCAGGCGCAACCCTTGGTTGGCAACCGCCTTGGCGTCAGTCTCGCCGTCCCGAAAATGAAGCCGAAGGTCGGGTTCGGGTAGGTGATCGCCCCCGATGTGTCTTCTGAGCACATGCGATTGCGGATGCCCTCTGGCCTCCTCCTGGGTGATGATGTTGTAGCGGATGGCTTCCTGAACCCAGGTGTGGTCGATGGTGACCTGCCGCAGGCGGCCGTCGCGCAGCAGGTAGATGCGGCTGTCCCCAACGTTGGCCACGTAGAGCCGGTCTCCCAAGATCAGAGCCGCGGCCAGCGTGGAGCCCATGCCTTCGAGTTCGGGAGACGCCCTGGCTGCCTGCGAAACCTGCCGGCTCGCTTCCAGGATGGCATCGTGCAAGAGTGGAAGCGGATCGCCACCCCGGAAAGCCAGCATCCGGGAGAGGATCACTTCGACAGTCATCTTGGAGGCGACCTCGCCAGCCAAATGCCCGCCAATGCCATCGGCCACCAGCGCGAGGAGCACCGGAGTTCCGTCTCCTTCGAGGCGGTAGCTCTGGGCGGCAAAGAAATCCTCATTCTTCGGCCGGCGGTTGCCGGGGTGGGTGCGGGTAGCGAGCGTCAGGTGAGCGTTGGGAGCGGGGATCACGCGCAGCTCTCCTCAGGTCTTGGCGGGTAGGCCCTTGTCGTCCTCAAGGATCTTGACCACGATCCGGCGCGGTTCCGGTGGGTTTTCATATTCAAATCGCAGGCAGACATCCCCCAGGTGGATTTGATCGCCATGCCGTAGGCGAACACCACTCTCGGGAATCTGCTCGAAATTGACCCAGGTACCCGCCAAAGATCCCTGATCTTGCAATAAGTATCCGCCATCCGCAAGCCGTATCAGGCGGGCGTGCATGCGGTCTACAGAAGGATGATCCAAGGGAACGGCGGCCAGGGAGGGATCACGGCCCAGGATGACATCCTTGCCGATGAGCGGGATGTCCTCCAGTTGCAGGCTGGGCGAGACCGGGCGGAGGTGAGCTTCGGCAGGCTCATCCGGGAGCTCGCGATGGAGCGTGGCGGCGCGCGGAGCGCGGGTGGTGGAAGTTTCCCGTGGGGTCCCGCCGGGCCGGGCTGCGCGCTGGCCCATGGAGAGCAGCCCCACCGCCAGGCCCGCGCCGGCCAGCAGGATTGCGATGGCGGCCAGGAAGTACAGCAGGCCTGGCCGGATGGCCGCCAGGCCTTGCGGCGGGGCCTGAACTTCGACCTGCACTATGGCGACGCTTGAGAGCGCTTCCATGCCGATCGAATCCACGGCCCGGACTTGCAGACGGTGCTCGCCGGTTTCGACCACCTCCCCCAGATCCCAGGTGAGAACCTCGAAAGGTGGTTGCTCCTGTTCGGACACGACCTGCCCGTCTACCCGCAGCTGACTGAGCGCCAAAGGACGCGCATAGCCGTCAGGGAAGTTCGCCAGAAACTCCACCTCGACCGACTTGGGTGGCAGTTCGGCCAGGGGAAGGGTGGGATCGTCCGATGCCCGCCGGATTGCGCGCGGAGGATCGAGCAATAAGATCTCCGGCGGCCGCAGATCCACGCTGAAGCTGCGCACCGGCGCGGCAACCTCGACGCCGTCTACATTCACTTCGAGCCGTATCTGGTGCGGCCCGGGGTTGGTCACACGGGAAGTGTAGGTCAGCTCATACTGGCGCCCCTGATCGGCGATCAGATCTGCGAGATCGGCGAGGCCGGCCTCTGGGTCCAGAAGCACAAGCCGGCCTCCGGTTTCCTCGGCCAGCCGTTTCAGGGGTTCGGTCTCGGGCAACTCGAGGTCCTCAGGGTTAGCCAGCAGAACCGGGTAGATCGACGTGCCCGTAGAACGGGCGCGAGAAATGATGTTCTCGAGCGGCATTCCGCGTGGGGGCCGGGGCAGGGCTGTCAGCAGGATCAGGAAGGAACGCATCCCGGGCTGAGGCGCGGGCTCGGTTAGGAGGTCAAAAGCCTGGAAGGCAAGTTCGTACGCGGTATCCGCATCCTCAAACCGGGGTTGATGATGATCCAGTGAGGCCGCCAGATCGGCTGAGGAGGGCGTGTGGGAGAGCAGAAGGTCATCGGGCGTGATAAGGCTGAAGTCATGCGCGCCGAGAGTCGTAAATTGCGGCTGGCTCCACCATTCAAGCAGGGCTTGGCGGGCGAGGTCGTAGCGCGAGCGGCCCAGCGCATCTCGAATTCGCAGCCCCAAGTTGGTGTTGATGGCGAAGACCAGGCGGGTTCCTACCGTCACCTCACGAAGGGAAAGATCGAACGCTAGGTCTTCATTCTCGAAGAGGATGAAGCTGGAGGAGGGCAAGTTTGGCAGGCGCCTGCCTGTGGCATCTGAGACCTGAACGCGCAGCCTCACCCGTGGGAAGGACTCGAGCAGGGGCTCCGATACGCGCACTTCGATGGCCTCGCCCTGGGCCATGGCGACCGGGGCGAGGCCCGCAGCGGCGATTTGCCATGCCAGGAGCAAGAAGAGGGCCGTCCTGCGCATGCGGCCATTGTAGCACGTGGCCTGGCAAGGTCGCCGGTTTTCGGTTGGCTTTCAGCCGGGGCTCTTAGCTGAGGTTCCCCTCTGTGATGGAAAACTGATCGCCTGCGAGATGGGCAGCGATGAGCAATCGACAGGGTTCTGGCCGCGGGCCCCTATTCCCATTCGATCGTGCCGGGCGGCTTGCTTGTGATGTCGTAAACCACGCGGTTGATGCCAGCGACCTCGTTGACGATTCGCGAACTGGCGCGGGCCAGCAAATCCGCGGGCAAGCGGGCCCAGTCGGCCGTCATGTAATCCTCGCTTGTCACGGCCCGAAGGACGATTGTCTCCTCGTAGGTGCGCTGGTCTCCCATCACCCCCACCGAGCGGACCGGAAGCAGAACCGCGAAGGCTTGTGCGAGCGGGGTCGCGGCGCCAGCCTGATCGGGATGAGGGCCGAGAAGCCCTGCAACCTGCAATTCCTCGAGCCAGATGCGGTCGGCGGCCCGCAACCTCTCCAGGCGCTCGAAACTGACCTCACCGAGACAGCGAACTGCCAGGCCGGGGCCGGGAAAGGGCTGGCGCATGACCAACTCCTCGGGGAGCCCGAGCGCCAGCCCTACGGCGCGCACCTCATCCTTGAATAGATAGCGCAGGGGCTCTATCAGCGAGAGCTCCATGCGTTCCGGCAGCCCGCCGACGTTATGGTGGGTCTTGATCCGGGCCGCGATGCTGCGATCGGGCGCGCTGGATTCGACCACGTCGGGATAGATCGTCCCCTGCACCAGGAAGTCAATCTCGCCCAGCGAGGCGGCGTGCTCTTCGAAGATGCGGATGAAGGTCTCGCCGATGCGGCGCCGCTTGGTTTCTGGATCTCGGATTCCCTTCAGCGCATCCAGGAACCGTTCGGAGGCATCCACGGCCAGGAATGGAGCTTGCAGGAGCTCTTGGAATGTGCGCGCCACTTGCTCGGGCTCGCCGGCGCGCATCAGCCCATTGTTGATGAAGATGCAATGCAGCCGGTCCTCGAGGGCGCGATGCACCAACGCAGCCGCGACGGTGGAATCGACCCCTCCGCTGACGGCTGCCAACGCTCGGCCACGGGTGACCTGCTCGCGCACGCGCGCGACCGATTGATGGATCATCGAATCGGGCCGCCATTCGGGCCGGGCGCCACAAACCTCGACGGCGAAGGCGCGCAGGATCTCCGCGCCGCGCGGCGTATGGGCGACCTCGGGATGGAATTGAAGCCCGTACCAGCGCCGGTGAGAATCGACCATGGCCGCGATGGGTGAATTCTCCGATCGGGCAAGTGCCGTGAATCCCGGAGGGAGCCGCTCGATGCGGTCTCCGTGAGACATCCAGACCCGCAGGCGCGATTCCGGAAACAAGGGATCTCGCCCGAGGGCTTCCACCCAGGCCGGGCCGTACTCGCGCGCGCTGGACGCGGCCACCTGCCCGCCTAAGGCATGCGTGAGAGCCTGCATGCCGTAGCAGATGCCGAGGATGGGCTTGCCGCTCGCGAGCACCCAGGCAGGGATCCGCGGCGCGCCGGGCTCGTAGACCGAAGCGGGGCCGCCGGATAGGATGAATCCCTTGGGCGAGGAGGCAGCCACCTCTTCCTGTTCGGCGCAGTATGGGAAAAGCTCGGAATAGACCTGTGCCTCCCGGATCCGGCGTGTGATGAGCTGGGAATATTGTGAGCCGAAATCCAAGACGGCGATCGAATCCATCGTCTCTTAATCCGCAAACTGGATGGTGTCGCCTTCCATGGCGGCGATCACGGCCAGAGATTCGACCGGGATGCCCAGATGGGTGAGTGCATCGCGGCCACCTTCGAAACGCTTCTCGATCAGCGCGCCGATGCCGACGACTGTGGCGCCGGCGGCCTGCGCTAGGCGGACCAAACCCAGAATGGTTTGCCCGCTGGCGAGGAAATCATCGATGATGAGGATGCGCTCTCCTGTGGCAAGATATTCCGGAGAGACGATCAATTCAACCGTGCGGCCTTTCGTATGGGAAGGCGTGAGCGTAAGGTAGACCTGATCGGGCATGGTGATGGGCTTGTGCTTACGGGCATAGACCACCGGTAATCCCAAATGCTTTCCCGTGGTCAACGCTGGGGCGATGCCCGAGATCTCCGCCGTGAGCACCTTGGTGGCCCCAACCGTGCGAAACCGGTCGGCCAACGCCAGTCCGCAGGCCTCCATGAGTTCAGGGTCAACCTGGTGGTTGATGAAGCCATCGACTTTAAGGATGCCGCCGCCCAGGTTCTGCCCCTCGGCCAGGATGCGTGCCTTCAGTGCTTCCATATGCTGTCCTTTGGATCGATGAGGATTGCGCGCTGATTGTACATTGACCACTCAGGCTTGACAATTTCCAGGCCATCGATTCCATCCGCATGGCGGCCAGGGAAAGGCCGGGGACTCTCCTGAACTAGGCCGGCGGACTTGACATAGAACGGATGTTCCGATAGAATACGAACAAGTGTGCGCCCGCGCCGGGCAGGGTCGCGTGCCCCGCCCCCTGGAGGCGAATATGGCAAAGCGAAATCTTACGGACCGGCAGCGTCGTATGCTGGATTTCATCCAGCGCTTCACGCTCGAGAACGGCTACCCTCCCTCCATCCGACAAATTGGGAAGGCGGTGGGGATTTCTTCCACTTCGGTGGTGAACTACAACCTGAACCGGCTCGTGGAGGAAGGCTATTTGGATCGGGACCAGAACGTCTCCCGTGGCCTGCGGCTCACAGAGAAACTGCTGAAGGCCAGCGGCGCCTTGGGGGATGTCGTGCGTGTCCCCAAAATCGGCCGCATCTTCGCAAGTGAGCCTGTGCCGTTGCCGAGCACGGACGCGCCGATGTTTGGTGCCGATGAGGCGATCGAGATCACGCGCGACCTGGTGAGTTCCACCGAAGACCTCTACGCCCTGGAGGTCAAGGGCGATTCGATGATTGATGCCATGGTCAGCGATGGTGATATCGTCATCATGCGCCGGGTGCCTGAATGGCACAACGGGGACATGGTGGCGGTCTGGCTGAAGGATCGCGAGGAGACCACCCTGAAGTACATCTACCGGGAAGGGAATCGCGTGCG
>CAZQDE010000064.1:0-13287 GCA_964591485.1 uncultured Anaerolineaceae bacterium
GCTGTACATCCCGTTGACAAGAATGTAAGGGACGTGCTAATATATTTTCGGTTCTTTCGGCAAGGTGGGATCTCTGTGAAATCACTCACCCGGCGCCAGCAAGAATTCCTAGAGAAGCTTCTCGATCTCTACAGCGAGGAGAGCGAGCCGGTTCACTATTCCACGATTGCCGAGCACTTGAGTGTGGGGAGGGTGACTGCCTACGAAATGCTGCGTCTGCTGGAGGATCGGGGGTTGGCTCAGGCCGAATACTATCGTCCCGAGGGAGTCAGCGGCCCCGGGCGCTTCTCGGTGGTCTTTCGACCCACGCCCCTCGCCGCCAAGGCTATCGCCGATCTGGCTGGGGGTGAGTGGGACGAGAAGGAATGGGAGCAAGCCAAAGCCCGAGTCCTCGAAAAATTGCGTACAGGTAGGGCGATTGGGTACGAAGCGTTGCTTGAGGAGTTGCTTGCACGACTTCCCGAGCGGCGCTCTCCGGTCGTCTATGTGACTGAGATGATCGCGGCAGTTATTCTTGGACTGTACTCATTGAAAGAGGAGGTCGAGGCACAGGGCGTTGCAAGTCTCCTGCACGAAATCGGGCTTCCAGGAGAAATCGGATTGAGTGCTCTGGGAGGGCTGAGCGCAGGCCTTTCGTTAGTGGAGCGCGTCAATCGCAGGATGGCGAATGTATTTCTTGCACAGGCGAGGAAGTTCCAGAAGTTGCTTTTGGAGCTCAACGCCGAGAATCGCCGCCGTTTGGCCGAGTTTGCACGGGAGGTTCTGGAGATCGTCGGGATATAGCTATTTTTGCCGAATATTTTCGTTTTATTCACAGGAGGAGCGGAATGACGAATGTTGCGATACTCACCGACAGCTCGGCCTATCTGCCGCCCAGTCTTATTGAGGAATATGACATCAAGGTGATCCCGCTTGTGCTTGTGTGGGGAAGCGAGTGGTTGCTCGACGGAGTGGATATCACGCCAGATGAATTCCACCGGCGCTTGAGTGAAGACCCAACCCTACCAACGACCACGCAACCTAACCCCGAGGACTTTCTTCGCATCTTTGACCAATTATCCAAATCATGTGATGGGATTGTCGTTCCCCTCATCTCCTCTGAATTGAGTGGCACGGTCGATTCAGCGAAGGCCGCCGCGTCTGAGTTCGACCGCGTTCCGGTAAGCGTTGTGGACAGCTGTTCCACGACGATGGGATTGGGGTTCGCGGCCTTGGGCGCTGCTCGCGCGGCAGCCGCGGGGGTATCGCTTGATGAAGTTGAACGAGCGGCCAGGACAGCTGCTTCAAGCGTCAAGGTAATGTTTGTCGTCGACACCCTCGAGTACCTGCACAGGGGCGGCAGGATCGGCGGCGCGTCACGGTGGCTGGGCACGGCGCTCAGTATCAAGCCTATCTTGCACCTGAACGAGGGTCGGGTCGACGCGCTGGAACAGGTGCGCACCAAGAAGAAGGCGGTCAGCCGCATGCTCGATCTGGCGGCTGAGCATGCGAGCGAACACCAGGTACGGGCAGCTGTCATCCATGCAGATGCGCCTGATGAGGCGGACGCGTTGGCATCTACAGTGGAGAGGCTCTTCGATTGCCTTGAACTTTATGTCACCGACCTTAGCCCGGTTATCGCCAACCATACCGGCCCGGGAACCCTCGGGTTGACGCTGTGCATCGATGAGGCCTAGGTGTGTTCCCTATGATTGCGTTGGAGAGCACCTCTTGGCTGGTGGGCGCCTTTTGGCTCAGTGTGATCCTGGACCTCTGGTTGTATTGGGGATATAGACGATGGCGGATGCGCCGCGCACAGGGGACAGAACATAGGGATAGGCATATGGAGTGCAATGGGAAAAGGCCGTCTTCAAGCCGGCGAATGTTCCCTGCGATATCTCTGAGATCATCGGGCTATGAAGTGCCCGATAAGGAGGTGTACTCATGCGTAAGTGGTTTGAAACAGGGCTGCTGATGAGCCTCGGGGCATTGTCCCTGACGCGCGAAAAGGCCGAGGCCTTCGTAGAGGAGATCGTCGGCCGTGGCGAAGCGCGCCGCGAGGAAGCCCATGAACTGGTTGACCGGTTGATGAGAAGGGGAGAGGAGGAGCGAAAGGCCTTGCGCAAGCTGATTGGCGACGAAACGAAGGGCGTTCTGAAAGAGCTCGACCTTGCCAGACGCAGCGACGTCGCGTCGCTCAGCAGGAAGCTCGACGCGTTGACCAAAGAACTGAGTCAAGAAAGCTGATAGAGACGAAAGAGCCCGGCGTGCGACTCGTTGCTTCGCTCTTCTTCTCGCCATGCGGTCATTTTTGTGTAGGGCATCTTCGCCATCGCTCTGGCCGCGCACCTATGATACGAATTCGTCGAATGTAGGTGGCCCTATCACGGTGGAAGCTCGCGGTTTCCATGAACGAGCGCATACAAATAATGGACCGCATCCTTACAGATTTCAGTTTGCGAGAGCGAATGAGCGGGGATGCCGGAGAGCAGGTTGAGCGACACAGCCCTCTGTGCATGGCATCTCGATACGAGGCTGTCTATCGAGTGGTGAGGGACCGGACCTTGCGCCGTCCATGGCCAGGCGTGCCTTCAATAGCAAGCGGCGAGAAGCAGCGAGCCATCCTGGAATCGGAACCCGAGCCGCTTGCCAGCGGCATGTGCACAATTTCCGGGAGGCGGCTCAATTCGTCGGTCGATGGTCACTCTCGCGCCTAGCTGATACTGGTCAGATAGGGCCCTGCCGGAAAGAGATGCAAACGAGAGGGCTGATTGGACCTTTCAGGTGACGCCGGGCGTTGTGAGCAAATCGCGCGAGCCATTTCGAGAGGCGGAAAGCCCGTGGGACGCAATGAATCAAGGAATACAGCGGATAGTATTCAAGGACAATGGATATTCCATCACCCTTGAAGCGGACGCGCATGGAGGGATCACATGGACAGGGGACGTTTTGCTGAAGAAGCCCTGATGCATGCATGGCCGATATTTGCCCAGATCGCGCCTTTGCGGAGTGCAGCGGTCCGAGCTGGAGAAGCCTACATCCATCTGGCGCAAAAGAGACCGCATGGCAAGGAACATTATCCGCCCGGCGTGCTGGAGGATCGTGCTTGCATGGGGCAGGCCATTCTCCACACCGCAGAGAGGCTATTGGCCTACGACCCCGCTCCGGCTGTTCGGCGAGCCGCGTTTCGCATCCTGGTTCAGAGGATTCTCCTCGAGGGTGTGGATAGGCGCGCCGCGGAGCGTTTCCGGACTGCAAGGGGGACATACCCGCCCGGTTTTCTAACGATCAGCCCTGGCAAGGCCTGCAATCTGCAATGCATTGGCTGCTACGCAGACGCGGGTCCCAACTCGGAGAAGCTGGATTGGTTCACATTTGACCGCGTTCTCGAAGAGGCCGAAGCGTTGTGGGGTGTTCCCTTTATCGTGATCAGCGGCGGAGAACCCCTGGCCTACCGCTCCGAGGGAAAGGGCATCCTGGATGCTGCCGAGAAGCACCATGATGTCTTTTTCTTGATGTATACGAACGGCACGCTGATTGACGATCATTTGGCTGCCCGGATGGCGGAGATCGGCAACCTGACGCCTGCGCTCTCAGTTGAGGGTTGGCGGGAGCGCACTGATGCGCGCCGCGGCGCGGGCGTATTCGACAAAGTAGTGGCCGCCATGGGGCGGCTGCGCGCCGCAGGCGTTCCCTTTGGCGTTTCGCTTACCGCCACACGGGAGAACGCCGAGGAGATCCTTTCAGACGATTTCATCGACTTCTTCTTTGAGGAGCAGGGCGCGTTATACGGCTGGATCTTCCACTACATGCCCATTGGTCGGCGCTTCACCCTCGACCTGATGCCCACACCTGAGCAGCGACTGTGGATGTGGCAGCGCTCCTGGCAAATCATCCGCGAGCGCAGAATATTCCTGGCTGATTTCTGGAATCACGGCACGCTTTCTGATGGATGCATCTCCGCCGGGAGAAGCAGCGGCGGCGGATATATGTACATCGATTGGAACGGAGCAGTTTCCCCGTGCGTCTTTGTCCCCTACTCGCCGGTTAATGTGAAAGAGATCTACGCGCGCGGCGGCACACTGAATGACATCTGGGGCGAGCCCTTCTTCGATGGTTTGCGTGCCTGGCAGGAACGATACCGGCATGATAACGGGAAGCATGGGAACTGGTTGATGCCATGCCCTATACGGGATCATCATAGGGAATTCCGGCGCCTGCTAGCCCAGTTTGAGCCGGAGCCGACCGATCACAATGCTCGCGAAGCGCTGCTTGATGAGAGCTACGCTCAGGGCATGGCAGATTACGACGAGCGCTATCGGGCGCTGAGTGATCCGATTTGGAAGCAACGCTATCTGCGACTGCAATCTGAGGATGAGAGGCAAGATAGATCGCCCTCATCCTGGAAGCCGATATGCCTCGGGAAGAGTGGCCTCGGTGGGAGACTCCACCCAGGTGCGGGCAAGCCAAAGAGAAGGTAACCACAGGGTGAAATGAGCATGAGCCCGCCAACAGCTAACTTGTTTCTTTGGTTTTTCTTGGGACTTGCGCTATTCGCGGCGTCCCTGTGGGTTGAGCGTGAGGGGCTCATAAGATGGATCAGCAATGGCAGACGACTACCGTGGCAATCAGCCTGTTCTTTGACGGGGATGGCTGCTCTTGGGTCGCTGATTATCCTTCGGGGGATCACAATGCTGACTGTCTCGGGAAGGCCACAGCTATTGGTCGTGCTGGCGCATTGGCTATTGGATGTCGCGGTCCTTATCGTCGCGGGCCGCTGGATGCGCTCCAGTTAGAGGACATAAGATCATGGCAAAAGCCTCGGTGGGAGAGACAATCCCCCGTAGCATCGGGATCATCATGGATGGAAACGGACGCTGGGCTCAGGCGCGCGGCCTCGCTCGCTTTGAAGGACATCGTGCAGGCGTTCAAGCTGCCCGGAGGGCGGTCGAGACATGCGCTCGGTTAGGAGTCGCCTCCTTGACGCTTTTCACCTTCTCGACGGAGAACTGGGAGCGCCCCTCTAGCGAGGTCAGCTTCCTGATGCGCCTGGCCGAGGATTTCGCCCGCCGCGAGTTGCCCACGCTCCAGCGAAACGGTGTTCGCCTGCGACATCTGGGGCGGCGCGAAGGATTGCCCGCTACATTGCTTTCGGCATTGGATCATGCGATGTGGGAGACCAGGGACAACAATCATATGTCCCTGTTTCTCGCGCTTAACTACGGGGGCCGTGCCGAGATCCTGGATGCGATCAAAGCTCTTCTGGTCCTTCGTGAAAGGGTGGGGGTGGACGCCACAAATATAGGCGAATCCACTTTGGCACGTTACCTCTACGCCCCAGAGCTATTCGAAGTCGACCTCATCATTCGCTCTGGAGGAGAGCAGCGATTGAGCAACTTTCTGATCTGGCAGGCAGTTGGCGCCGTGTTTTGGAGCACGCCTGTGCTCTGGCCCGACTTCCAGGCAGATGACATCCTTCAAGCAATCGAGGTGTACCGTGAGCAATGCGCAGAAACCAGATTTCCGTAACAGACCTAAACCCTGTGTTGGGCTGGCCCTCAGCGGTGGCGGCGCGCGGGGTCTAGCGCATATCGGTGTGCTCAAAGTGCTCGAACGTGAGGGCATCCCTGTGGACCGGCTTGCTGGTACAAGCATGGGCGGCGTCATCGCCGCAGCCTATGCCGCGGGCATGCGTTCGCAGGAGTTGGAGCGTGAAGCACTCGGCATCACACGGCTACGTCGCTTGCTGCGCCTGGCTGACCCGGGGCTGCCGGACGCCGGCCTGCTCCGCGGACAGCGGTTGCTGGAGTTCTTTGAGTCTCATATTGGAAAGCGGACTTTCGCGGATCTCGAGCGGCCGCTTGCGTTGATGGCGGTTGACTTGAATGCGGGGCGGGAGGTTGCCTTGTGTGAGGGGTCTGTGGCATTGGCTCTGCGGGCTACGACCGCAGTCCCTGGCCTATTCGCTCCCGTGGAAATCAATGGCCAGTCTCTGGTGGACGGAGGAGTGCTCAACAATCTTCCTGTGAACGCCGCGAGGGAATTGGGTGCAGAGTTGGTCATCGCCGTCAGCGTCGGGCCCGATCCAAACGGACGTGCCGCGGGATGGATTGGAGACTACCGCTGGCTTCCCCAAGGCATTTCCCGGACCCTTCTAATGCTCGATAAAGCAGCACGGATCATGATATCTCGGATTGAAGCGCACATACTAGAGCAACACCCGCCCGATGTGCTTATCCGTCCGCAGATCCCGGCGGGGGTCAATCTGCTGGTAGGCTACAGCCGTGCGCGCGAGCTGATCACGGCTGGCGAGCGTGCCGCGGAAG
Organism: uncultured Anaerolineaceae bacterium; assembly: GCA_964591485.1. GTDB lineage: Bacteria > Chloroflexota > Anaerolineae > Anaerolineales > E44-bin32 > E44-bin32. The sequence continues at coordinate 6,306 of CAZQDE010000064.1, forward strand.
AAATGCTGCCGGAGATTCGGGGCATGCTGCGAGGGTGGACGACCCCATCAACGAAGAATGCCGCGCCGATAACTCGCGCTCACACAGCCTGGCCGGCTGGCCCCGGAACTCCATAGACGAGCATGGTATCGCCTTTGCGCACAATCCGTCACCTACGGCGATATCGCCAAGTTCTCGGCGTGTTTCTCAAGCACGGCTTTGGATTCGCCTTGGACTACCTGGGAATCCGAAGACCGCTCCTATCCCTCCCCCGTCGTCGACGAACAGAAATGCCCATCCGCGAAGGCATGGCTTTGCATCTGCGGCTAGCACTTGAGGAGCTTGGCCCAACGTTTGTCAAGCTGGGACAGATCCTATCGACGCGGCCCGACCTGCTGCCGCCAGCGTATATCGCCGAGCTAAGCAAGTTGCAGGATGCCGTACCGCCGACCGCATGGGATGCAGTGCGGGCGCTGCTTGAGCAGGAACTGGGCCGGGAGGTCGTGCAGGTGTTTGCGGAGCTGGATCCGATGCCGATTGCGGCCGCCTCGCTGGCCCAGGTCTATGCCGCACAGCTGCCCGATGGAGAAAACGTTATTGTCAAGGTTCAGCGCCCCGAGATCACGAGTCTTATCGAGACGGATCTGGAGATCCTGGCGGCGCTGGCCTCCGCTGCCCAACGCACGCCCGCGGGTCGCGTCTATGACCCGGTTGGGATCGTCGACGACTTCGCCTTTACCCTGCGTAATGAGCTCGACTATCGGCGCGAAGGCCGCAACGCTGATCGCTTCCGAGCTAACTTCGCCGGGGAGGAAGCGCTGTATATCCCCCGGGTATTCTGGGAATACACGACCCGCCGGGTTCTTGTTCTGGAACGCATCCACGGCATCAAGATCGACGATATCGCCGCCCTCGACACCGCCGGGTACGACCGTCATCGTGTGGCATTGCGCAGCGCGCGGATCATCATCAAGGAAGTGCTCGAGGACGGGTTTTTCCATGCGGATCCTCACCCCGGCAATTTCGTCGTGATGCCGGGTGAGGTGATCGGTGCCATGGATTTTGGCATGGTGGGTCACCTCGGCCGGCAGGATCGTCTGAACTTGGTCCGTCTCTACATCGCCTCCATTCGCCTGGAGGCGGAGCAGATTGCTGAACAGCTCATTCGGATGGGGGCCACGGCAGGAAAGGTGGACCGCAGCTCGCTGGCGCGGGATATCGGCCGCCTGCTGACCAAGTACCGTGGCCTCCCACTTAAGGAGATCCGCGCTGGGGAGGTCGTTGAGGAGATCATGCCTATCGCCTTCCGTCACAACCTGCGCCTGCCTAGAGACCTTTGGCTGCTGGGCAAGACGTTGGCGATGCTGGAAGGCGTCGGCCTGCGCCTGGATCCCAACTTCGATATGTTCGCCGTTTCCGAACCCTTCGTCCGAAAGTTGATGCGCGGGATGATGAAGCCCGGAGCCTGGGGGCCTGAGCTGCTCGGAGATCTGGAAGCCTGGGGATACTTGCTGAGTCAAACGCCTCGCGTGGGCACATCGCTGATTCGTGGGTTTGAGCAAGGCGAATTCCCGCTCCTTCTGAAGGTCGACGCGAGTGGGCAGACGATGAGTCGCCTGAGCCATCTGTTCACCCAGCTTTCCCTGAGCGTGCTCATAGCGGCGCTCATCATCGGCCTGGCCATGCTCCTTCCCTTGGTTGCGAGTAGCGCCCTGGCCCAGACGCTTGTCGGATTGGGGATTGGCCTCACGATAAGCTTCGGTTTGTGGCTCGTCCTATCCATTCTGCGCGGAGGGAAGTAAGAAGGCTTGGATGCCGCGCGCCTGCCAAGCGAGGATTCGCTCAGCGGTGCGTCGTTTTGAGGATCGAAACCTGTCCATGAATAGGCGTCTACTTTTCAGCAGTTGGGCATCAAAGCTTCTTTTCTTCGCAGCGGAAAGGGGAATAGAGGTTTGAAGTCTATGAATCATCGAACCTGTACCGCTATTGTGTGTGCATACAATGAGGAGAGGACACTGGCCGGCGTTCTCTATGCGCTCATCGATTCGCCTCAGATAGATAAAATCGTCGTCGTGGACGATGGATCTTCAGACGGGACCCCCGGAATCCTGCGATCCTTTGAGGGCCGAGATGATGTGTTGCCAATTCGCCTATCCGAGAACAAAGGCAAAGGGTATGCCATGGCGGAAGGGATCTCGATTGCCAGGGGAGAGCTCCTGCTCTTTGTGGACGGCGATCTGCTCAATCTGACCTCCCATTTCATTGAGCAAGTTCTGCATCCCATACGCAACGGCGAGGCCGACATGGTGATCGGCTACCCGGTCCGCGGAGAGGGTTGGGCTTGGAGGATAAATCCCCTCCGCCCGCTGTCCGGAGAGCGCGCTCTGTTCCGCACAGATATTCTGCCTCTCCTTGATGCGATTCGTAAGTCCCGCTTTGGTGTGGAGACACTAATCAATCTGCACTACTGCAAGGAAGGGAAACGCATACGTCATGTTCCCCTGCAAGGGCTGATTCACCCCATAAAGTTGGAAAAGACCAGTCCAACCGATGCGCTTGGATTGTACGCGCAGGAAGCATCGCAGATTGCTGAGACAATAATTCGCAATCGTGCTCTTGCCATGTCGGCATTTGGATTGGATCGCGCCGGCATCAGGGGCAGGTGCAGCAGGCTAGCCGAGCAACTGAGCTTGAAGGGCGATGCTTCCTTATTAAGGCGTTCCTACATGGATATCATGCCTGCCCAATTCGAGTGGCTAAGCAGTTGGCGGCAAAGGTCCATCCGTCAACGCCAGAGGAAAAGCTGATCGAGATCCTGGCGATTCGCTTCGATCGAATACCGGCGAAGGGTTCATGCAATGGGAAGAGAAATGAAAGGATGAAAAAGGATGGACATTTTTCGAAAGTGCCAAGAGTACCAACTCGCCCGCATCGCGCAAGCTTCTGGATACTACCCGTACTTCAAGCCAATACAGAACAGCGAGGGAACGGAGGCCGTATTCGATGGCAGGAAAGTGCTTATGCTGGGCTCCAACAACTACCTCGGGCTCACAACAGAGCCTCGAGTGCGCGAAGCCGCGATCGAAGCGACGAAGCGATTCGGGACGAGCTGCACAGGCTCGCGATTGCAGAACGGAACCCTGGAGCTTCACCTGGAGCTCGAAAACCGCCTGGCGCGTTTTGTGGATAAAGAGGCGGCCCTCGTCTTCAGTACAGGCTATCAGGTGAACCTGGGCGTGATCTCATGTTTGGTGGGGAAGGGTGATGTGATTGTGACGGACAAAGAGGACCATGCCAGCATCATCGACGGGGCGATGCTTGGCCGGGGAGAATTGCGTCGATTTGGCCATAATAATGTAGGGCATTTTGATAGGGTCCTGAAGAGCCTTGACGAAGAAACCGGCGCGTTGGTCGCGGTCGACGGGCTCTACAGTGTGGGCGGCGATCTTGCTCCATTGCCTGAGATGATCCCGCTCTGCCGTCAGTATGGCGCCAGATTGATGGTCGATGACGCACATGGATTGGGCGTGATGGCGCGGGGCCGGGGGACGGCCGCTCACTTCGGAGTGACGGATGACGTAGACCTTATCATGGGGACGTTCAGTAAATCTTTCGCCTCCCTGGGAGGCTTCATCGCCGGAGACGAGGAGATCATTCACTATATCAAGCACCAGGCGCGCGCTTTCATCTTCAGCGCGGCCATGCCGGCCTCGAACATCGCCGCGGCGCTTGCCGCGCTCGATATCATTGAGAAAGAGCCCGAGTGTGTGGATCGCCTGTGGGAAGTGGCCGGGCGCATGAGAGATGGTCTCAACGGGCTGGGTTTGGATACCGGCGACAGCGTATCGCCGATTATCCCCATTATCATTGGCGGCATGGAGCCGACACTCATCGCGTGGAAGGCGCTATTCGACGCGGGGGTCTATACCAATGCATTTGTGCCGCCGGGTGTACCTGAGGGCAGATCTCTGCTTCGGACCAGCTGTATGGCAACCCACACAGATGAGCAGATCGACCAGGCGCTGAATATCATCGAGGACGTCTGTCGGGAGTTAAGATTGATCGGTTGATCTCGATCTGTGCACCGGATACATGAGTTTATCGGCTTGAGGCGCTGTGTCGGATTGTTCAGGAATAGGTGTTTGAGCGTTCTCGGTGAGAGTAAGCTCACTCTGGATAAGCCGCACGGACGCGCTTGCGTGCCGGGAATGCACTCACAACGGAGCAGAGAGCGGCGGCATATAGGCGTTGATAGGGAGGAAACGACAGAGGTCTTTGGCATCAACCATGGACGCGAACCATGAAGAGCGGATTGGCGAATGCAACGAAAGAGGCGAACCATGTCAGGAGACATTACTCATAGAATTGCCGCCCTATTTGATCTTGATGGCACGCTCTACACAGGCCATATCACTCTTGGCGTCGCTCGTCATAACAGGATTCGCAGGGCAAACCGCTTAGAGCTATTCGCCTATATGGCGGTCCACATGCCCATGTGGTGGCTCTTGAAGATCGCGGGAGTCTCCGAATCGACACTTCGCGGATTGTGGACGCGCAACCTGGGGTGGACGGTGCGAGGATGGACAATCCGTGAGGCTGAGGAGGCCTTCTCCTGGATCACAGAGCAGTACGTCATGCCTCGCGTGCGGCCGGAGATTCTGGCCCGGTTGCGCGAGCACCAATCATTTGGGCATCGCGTTATCCTGATATCTGGATCATTCAGCCCCTTGCTGGAGACAACTGGTCGCCACCTTGGGGTACAGGAGACAGTTGGGACGCCACTCGCGATCCGGGATGGGCGTTATACAGGCGCCAGTGAACTACCCGTTTGTCAGGGGGCGGGGAAAGTGGCGAGGCTGGAGAACTATCTGAACGGAACGGGCGAAATCTATTGGCCTGAGAGCTACGCCTACGCAGACAGCTATACAGATCTGCCCTTGCTGGAGAAAGTGGGGCATCCTGTCGCGGTTTACCCCGACCAGCGCCTGTCGGCCCACGCGATAAGCAGGGGGTGGGAAATCATCCTATAAGGGCTAAGGATACGGCTCCTATCGGGACTGCCCCCCAAGCAATCGCTGTTTCCCGCGACAAGGCGGGCTGGAAATCAGGGCGCTATTCGCCCTCCAGCAGCTTGCCGATCGCCTGGCGGCCGTACCTGCGATAGAGCCGCGCTCGCAATTCGCCCAGGGTTCTTTGCACCTGGCGGAAGACAGCACGCCGATCAGTCACTCCTTGGCACCCCCCAAAGGCTCGCGCGAACAATTGCACTTCATGCTCAACATGCTCACGGATATCCTCCGCGTAGAAGGCTAGATCCCCTGCGCCGAATCCTGCCTTCAGCGCTTCAGCCAACAGTTGTCATCGAATCTTCCAAGTTGACTGCATTCCTCCCGTCCAGGGAAGAAGCCCAAGCGGTCGAGCGCCCTGAGCTGATTGAGCGTAAGCCCAGATTTGCTGGCCGCTTCATCTTCGCTCAGGGGCTGGAAGTCCGGATCAAAGTCATCGGGTCGGAAGAACTCATCGTAGAAGTTCAGGTCATATGTGGGATGGGACCCGAGTTCCTTCAGGATATGTTTGACCGCCCCAAGAGGGAGGTATCGTCGCTGGCGGAGCTCAGCGATCAGCTCCAGGAGCTGCAGGTCAGCGCGGCAGTAGAGGCGAGGCCCTCCCTCCGTGCGCCACGGGCTTATGAGACCCTCGCGCTCCCAGAAGCGGATCATACTGTGTATGATCTCGGGCCAGCGATCCTTGAGATGAGCGACCACATCCCCGATGGAAAGATTTTCCTCTGCAGCCAAGGTCTCTGACATCACGGTAAGCATTTGTGTCTCACTTTTGCCGAGTTTTCAGAAGTGATCGCGGCTCACCTTGGGTGCTCGATAATGCTTTTCCGGATGCTCTCTGAGCCTGGTGCTATACGCTTGCTGTCCGTTCTCTCGCTCTTTTGGAACCTCTTGGGAATCCCGAACAAGCTACTCAAACGTGAAGCTGGGACGCTATCATGCGGCTCGATCAAGCTCCCGCAATTGAAGCTTCAGCAGGTGATTAGCGGCCCTTCGGGTCCAACGCATGCCTTGGCCTTTGCCTGCCCTGCAGTCCAGGGAAGCGCCGACAGATAACCAGATCAATGTGCTTCTCCACAGCTCCTGAGCCGTACACGCAGAGCAAGCGGGCTTTGGCGGAAAGCTTCTTGCGCAATCGGTCAGCGCCATAGAAGCCCGGCCGGTTGGCTTGGACATAGGTGAGTAGGCTTTCCACCTGCTCGAGATCACCGAGGCCGTTGGCTTTGGCCAAGCGGATCAAGGCCAGGATCTGGTCATCGGGATTTCGCTCCTGCAGTATGCGAAGGGCTCGCAGGATGAGCGAGCGGGAGGTGAGATACCTCCCGCTGGGCCAACAGCCAATTTCCGTCGGGACATTTCCCAACCGGCCTGGGGTATGAGGACCTCAGATCATTGAATGGCCCCGTTATGAAGCCCCCGGCAATGTCCGGGGGAATGAATGAAGGAAGGAATGCTCAGTCCCCGAGAGCTCCTCAGACTGACGCCGCCTCAAGCTAAGCCACTGGCTGGTTCACACAATGACCCTCGGGCGCTCTTTCTGACATTACCTCGGCTGGACACACCCAGTCACGCATCCTGAGAGGGATGACCGGCGTGCGTCTATGTCGGTCGCTTTCAGGATGAGGGCATGCTCGTTTCCAAGAAGCACCTAGAAAGAGCGACTTAAGCGAACAACTTTCTCGTCGCCCTGACTGTCTTGCTCATGGTCCAGCTTCGAGAGCTTATTCGACGTCCTTGGTTGAGACCCTTCAGGGACACCTTCCCAGAGCAGAGTATGGAGCCACTTGCTCCGATGGTTTCCGCGCATCCGCAGCGGTGGAGTGAGGTGAACTGAAAGTAGCATAGTGGCGGTAGGCCTGTCAATCGCCCTGGGCCAAGAGGCATGGCAATCGCATTCTCCTTCTGGGGGCTGTTAAATTTTCGAAAAAGGCACTACCATC
>CAZQDE010000065.1:0-13145 GCA_964591485.1 uncultured Anaerolineaceae bacterium
TCTAAGTGCCTGTCCGCCGGCGCCAGGGCCGAGCGGATTGTACCATGCGGCTCCGATCAGGCCAGAAATACCCCTGGCCGAACTTGGAGCGCTCCAGATTCGCCGGGTTGGCATCCGCTGCTTGACAAGGGACCCCGCAATTCACGCGCACCATCTCTTGCGCCAAGCATGCCATCTCCTCCCGCCCATGCAATCCGCGAGATAGCTCGCCCACCCGGGACGGCCAATGGAGAACATTCAGCCCACCCTCGGCTGCCCGGTTGGAGTGCGGTTGAGAGGGAACTAGCGCCGACTTCTTGATAGGCTCTTGGCCCACCGGTCGACGGCCTCCTGGCTGAGGATATGCTCTTGCCAGACTTCCCCGCGCCCGACCGATTCGGCCATGGCCTGGTAGACCTTATCCGGGTGCCGTTCCACCCAACGGACCCAGCGCGGCTTGATGAAGGAGGGTGGAAGGACAATCCACCAGAGCGCGATCAGGGCAAGCAGCCAAGGTAACGACCGCACAAAGATCATAGGAACCTGAAGAAGGTTCGTCAGATCCTCCTGATAAGGGTAGATCAGGAAGAGCAGGCCGATTGGAAGATATGGGTAGACGGATCTTCGCTGGCGCCAGTACCATCGTTTCCACAGACCTGCCCGAGCAGCTACCCACAGCATCGAAAAGCCCAGGCCCAGGACAAGGATCAAGATTTCTTCCGAAATTTCAGGGAACATCATTGAGGCCTCTGCTTCAAGTCATCCACCCTGCATTCCGTCGCCAGTCTGCGCGCCTGTCCAGGATCGAACCGCCCCGCCCCCAGCGTAAGTGTATTCGCGGCCCCCACTCCTGCGGCCAGACGTAGGGCGGACTCGATGGGTTCGCCACATACAAATGACCAGGCCAGCGCGCCCATGAAGGCATCTCCGCTTCCGACCGCCATTCCACCGTCGATCGCAGGAGGCCGGAGCCGAATGGTCCGATCCGAATCCATGGCATACACAGCTTCCGAACTCTGAGTAATGATCGCCCTTTGAGCGCCGAGGCGGCGCAGGCGCGATGCAGCCGACAGCAACCCCTCCTGGTCCTCACAAGATATGCCCAGGGAGTCGCCGAGTTCGTGATGATTAATCTTCACCACCTCTGGATTCTCAGGCAACGCCGATAGCAACGCATCCCCGCTGGTATCCAGGAAGACTGGCAGGCCGGCACGATGGGAAGAGCGGACAAGGATCTGGTATGCATCGTCTGGAACACCCGTGGGCAGTGAGCCTGAAAGGACAACACCATCGACATGCGCGATCTCTTGCTCGAAAGACGCGGCGAAGGCAGCCCATTGATCGACGGGGATGGTGCCCCCCCGCTCGTAGATCTCTGTGAGTTCCCCGGAGCGCTGATCGTAGATCGAATAGCACGTGCGGGTCTCGTCCTCGAGCCAAATGGCTCTCGCTGGGAGGCCTTCCTCCTCCAACGCTTGCTCCATCCAGCGGCCAGCGTGCCCGCCCAGCATCAGAAGGAGACGGACATTCGCGGATAGGATATGTGCCGCTCGCGCAGCATTGACGCCCTTCCCGCCCGCGGATACGCTCACCGCATCGGGACGATGAATGGCCCCAATCGTGAGCGCTGAAACTCGCGCCACCCGGTCGATGGCCGGGTTGAGCACGGGGACCAGGAGCCACTTCTTCGATCTCACAAGAGCGCCTGACAAGGACTGCGCCCCCACCGGGCTCATCAAGAAGCCAACACTTCGGAGAGCACCTTTACGCCTTCCATCCCGGCACGCTTCGCAATGGCGGCCAGTTCCTCCAGTGGGCAGCTCGCCCGCGACAGACATGCCTCCAGGAGCATCGGCAGACTCACCCCCGCAACTACCTCGATATCATCCCCCGCGGCGGCGAGTCTTGCAGCAACGTTGAAGGGCGTGGCACCGAACAGATCGGCCATGATAAGGATGCCTTCGCATGCATCGAAACGATGCAGTACCCTCTCCATTTCGTCCCCGTAATCATCGGGCGATTGCCCTTCAAGGAGTGGCACTCCTTCAAGATAAGGTTGCTCCCCTACGATCATGCGCGAAGATCCGATCAAACCCTCCGCGATGGCGCCATGTCCAACGATGATGATCCCTAACATCGAGCCTTCCTATGGATACGATCCTTCTAACCATTTCCGCTAGAAAATCCTCAGCAAAAGCTCGCCGACTCCCAGCAGGTGAACGGCCGCCACGGTCACGACCGCCATCAGCAGCCTCCTGACCCAGACATTGCCTTTCTCAACCGCGACCCGCGTTGCAGTCCAGGCACCGAGCATATTTCCCATGCCCAGGATCAAGCCCAACCCCCAAGCCACCTGTGAATTGCCGGCAAAGACCACCAAGGACGAGATGGTGAACGCCAGGTTGATGGTCACCTTCACGGCGTTGGCTCGAACCAGGTCGTAGCCAATGCCCAAGACAAGCGCCGCCAGAAGAAAGATGCCCACGCCTGCCTGGATGAAGCCGCCATAGATGCCGATCAGAAACATTACCAGCAACTGCTGGGCCGAGGGCACGCCTTCAAGTCGATCGAGTCGCCCCTGCAGCCAGCGCTGAGGCCGCACGGCGATGACAGCCAGCATGGCGACCATCAGCACACCAATCGTTCGTCGCAGCAGTTCCTCATTCAGATTGACCGCGATTTGGGCGCCTACAAGCGAGCCTACGATGGCCGGAATGGCCAAAATCAACGCCCCTCGAAGGTCCAACACGCCATGGCGCCTAAAGCTCGAGGCCCCGATGATATTTTGAAGGAGGATGCCCACCCGGTTGGTCCCGTTGGCCACATTTGCCGGTAGACCCAGAAAGATCAGCACAGGAAGGGTAATCAGGGACCCGCTTCCCGCCAATGTATTGATGAAACCCCCCGAAAAGCCTGCCGCGATAACAGCGAGATAGAGATACCAGGCCAAGTCGATTGCTCCCTTCTAGTTCGAATATCAATCCTGCATAAGGATATTGGGCTTCTAGGGCCCTCATGGATTAGCTTCGCAAAAGGTGCGCGAGCGGGCCGTCCGGTCGCGCATACACGAGCCCGCCAGCGACGAATGTGCCTATCACGTGCTCGTCCTGATCCATTACCACCAAATCGGCATCGAACCCCGCCTCGACGCTTCCTTTCGTATGAGCAAGCCCCAGACTCGCCGCAGGTGTTCCCGAAGCCATCCGCACGGCGTCCTCGAAGGGCGCAACACCCATTCGGACAAGGTTCAATACAGCCGTCTTCAGATTCAAGACGCTTCCTGCCAGCGAGCCATTTTGCAGCCAGGCAGCCCCATCTTTGACGCGGATCTTGCGATTCCCCGGGCGGATGTATTCACCCTCTGGCAATCCCGCTGCCTGGTTCGAATCGCTGATCAGGATCACATGCTCCGGCCCGCGGCAACGAAGAATGATATCCATGACCGCGGGATGCACGTGGTGGCCATCGGCGATAAGTTCGATCATGAGTTCATCACATGTAAGCGCTGCCCCCGGGATCCCCGGGGATCGATGATGCAATGGCGTCATGCCATTGAAGGTGTGAGCTACACGGCTTGCCCCCGCCTCGGCCGCCGCCAGCATCTGGTCGTACGTTGCTGTGGAGTGGCCCACGGACGCCACCACCCCTTGTGAGACCAGGAATTGGATGAGGTCCAACGCGTTGGGCAGCTCGGGTGCAAGCGTCATGATGCGAACGGCTCCACCCGCCCCCTCCAGCAATTGGCCGGCATCCCGGATATCTGGATGGCGAATGGCCTCGCGGGGCTGCGCACCCGCCTTCTCAGGATGGATATAAGGTCCCTCCAGATGGAACCCGAGCAGTTGAGCTCCACCCGTATCTTCGCCAATCAGAGGCAGGAGCCTCTTGAAGATTGAGCAAGCCTCATCGGCTTGACAGGTGGAGATCGTCGCGATCACCGAAGTTACCCCATGCCGAGCCATCCCCTGCAGAACGGCCTTCGCTTGGCGTTCATTGCAGGCCATGAAATCATGCCCAAATCCCCCATGCGTATGGGTGTCGATCAGCCCCGGGATGATGCGCATGCCCTCCAGCGTCACGCGCAAAGCCCCATTGGGCAATGGAAGCCCGTCTTGCAGCGGAGACACCTCGATGATCTTCTTGCCAGCCACCACGACGCGACCCGCGGGGATAACCTCCTGAGGCGTGCAGATTTTTGCGCCTTCCAAGGAAAGCACAGGTGCAGGAGACGCTGTGACAGGCTGCCGAGGGTGCGTCGATGCCGTCATAGCTCTGGGATCCGGCTTCCGTAAAGCTCTATGAATTGAGCGTTGTGGGCATCGCCCATGGAAGTGTTTCGGCTGATCCTGATCGGTGGGTCATAATCTCGCTGGGTTAAAGCCGCAATGGTCTCTAGGATCAGAGCATGAACGAGCATAAGCCCAGCCAGCGTCGACAAGGGCGCGATGGGAGCGGAAAGGCCCTCCACCTGCAGCCCCGCGTCCCCGTAGGGGACATGCGTATCCAGGACCAGATCGACGACATCGAAGAGCCGATGGCCGTCCGGGTGCCTGGATTGGCTTCGGGTCGAATGCGCCAGCGATGTGATGCCAACCGTCCGTAATCCACGCGCCTTGGCCACAAGGGCGACCTCGATGGGCAAAGGGTTGATGCCGGAATTTGAGATCACCACCATGACTTCGCCCATTCGCATGTCATAGGTTCGCAGTAGCGCCTCTGCAACCCCGGGGACTCGCTCCAAACGATCCAGCTCCTCACACATTGGCACCACGCGGACGTTCGAGAGACTTCCCGCCCGCACAAAGATATCCTTGGCTGGCAATGCGGAATGGCCGGCGCCGAAGAGATGCAGGATCCCGCCCTCGACCATCGAAGCAGCGACCCAACCGGCAGCCTCCCGCAGCCGTTCACCCTCCACGGCCATGACGTCTGCGAGAGCCTTTGTCATCGCAAACATATCGCCCGCTTGAGGTGCTCGGTCGATGACGCGAATCTCTCCGCAGATAACGCCTTCCTGCTCAGTCATCTCCCCCGCCTTTCCCTGAGAATGCGGTTGAGATCAGTCTTGCTATCGCCGGGGAGCCATTGAACCTCGAGTTGGACGCCCGCCTCGTCCAGGGCATGCCATGCCTCCATTTCTTCCGGCGTTGCAGCCACCTGTTTGGTCAAACGCTCCTTGCCTTCGCCTCCGCCAACGTTGCCGACATTTGCCGCCTCAATGGGAACACCCATTTGCACCAGCTCGAGCAGACTGACCGGGCTCCTTAGGATAAGGAATACCTGTCGGTCTCCCCATTCGCTGGACATCAACCGCTGGCCAGCCTGTTCCACTGCCAGAACCTCCACATCCACTCCGCTTGGGACAGCGATCTTCATGAGGTTCTTCTGCAGCGGGTCATTCGCGGCTTTGTCGTCTGCGACCAGGATCATGTCGGCCTGGATGTTGCGCGTCCAAAAGGTCGTAATCTGGCCGTGGATCAGCCGATCATCTACGCGGACGAGCCTAAGAGTCATCTTGCCTCCTCAAGGGGTATACACACCTTCTCCCATCAGCAAAGCTTCCAGCGCATCGGATGCCATCGTGACCTGCATAAGCACTTGCACCCCCTAGCCACGCATTCGCTGGCGGGCCCTCATCCTGCGTTCGTCGTCCAAACCCATGATGTCTGGGTTTAGGCCTCGCTGCAAGGCCAGAAAATAGGACAGGAGGTAGAGGGGGAGCACCGATACCATTGGCGACATCCATTCCGGGAGACCTTCTTTGTAGTGGGTGACATCATCCGCGCCCAACAAGAGGCCCTCTTCAGCTATGGCCCACGTGCGCACGCCAACCTCTTTCATGGCCTCGAGCACCGCGGTTGCCTTCTCAACGGTCTTGCCCTTCGAAACCATGACGATTGCGACATCGTCGGGCTGGACACCTGCCCAGGTTCCATGCCCTGTCTCTTCTAGCTCCCATGCATCGGTGCTCAGGAGCGCAGTCTCACAAAGCTTCAGAGCACCCTCCAGCGCCGCAGCATATTGTGGACCAGCCCCAATCACGATGATGCGTCGAGCATGGCCAAATGCCTTCGCCAGTTGCTTTGCTTGTGGCTCTGCTGCGGCGATGAGCTCAGAGCATTCCAGGGGCAGTTCCGACGCCCTTTGGCGTTCAACGCTGAGAGCTTGGCCCTCGCGCTGAGCCGAGGCGATTGCCAGGAAGTAAAGGCGCGCCAGGATCGAGACGAAGCTACGCGTCTTGGGAAGCGCCGGCTCTACACCCATGCGACTGCCTACAGAGATGTTTGCGATTCTAGCCAATTCGGAATCGGGCGCATCGACAAAAGCAACGACTGGCAGGCCGCGATTTCTTGCGAGGCGAGCGCTGTCCAGAACTGTATGGCTGCTCCCTGAATGGGAGATGGCAATGAGTACATCCTTCTCGCCCAAAGGGGGCGGGTATGCGGAAAATTCAAACGCCTGATGGGCGATGGCCAGACGCTGTCCCAGCGCATGATGGGCATAGGTTGCGCCGATAGCGGAGAAGAACGATGTTCCGCATCCGACCAAATGGATTCGCTCTTTATCATCGAGCAATTCTGCGGAGCGCCCCAGTTGGGCCTGCATTTCCCCGCCCAGCACTTCCTGAATGGACTCTGGCACCAGTTGGATGCCTTCCCACATCAGGAAGGGATGAGCCTCTCTTGCAAAGGCTTGCCGCAGGTTCGCTGGAATAGAAGTCCCCTTCATCGAAACGACAACCCACCTTTCTACGGAGGAGGGTGTCCCCGTGCATGGTACCGGGGACACCCTCCTGCCGGCATCGATGGATGTGAGCCCTCGATACTGCATGTGTTGCCCAAGTAAACGCGCTAGCCGAGGATCTTGAGCATCCCCAGGATGAAGCCTCCGATCGCGAGCACAAGCATAACCGTTACGGTTCGGTACCCGCGACGTACAGCCCAATAGACTCCCAGGGTTGTCAGCAGAGGGAGCAGCTTGGGCATGATGCTGTCGAGCATGGCCTGGATGGAAACCGTCGCTTCCTGAAGCGTGTAGGTCAGGGGCGTGGTGATGTTGAGCCACGTTCCCACAAGGCCTCCCACGCCCATGAGCCCGGCAATGGTAGCGCCGCGCATGAGCCGCCGAAGCCCTTCCTGATCCATCTGCTCAAACAGCCGGCTGCCAAGACGGAAGCCACGACTCTGTGAGAACCACCGCACCCATACATGCACGATGTTGGTTGCGAAGAAGAAGAAGAGCGGCGCGATGGGGTTATGCTGAAGAGCCAGGGAAGCGGCGATGCCGCCAGCCAGTGGCCTGAGCGTGCCATGGAACATCGAGTCTCCGATGCCCGCCAGAGGCCCCATCAGCGAGCCTTTCACCGCCTGGATGGACGCTTCGTCCACTTCTTCGGGGTTCTTCGCACGCCGCGCTTCCAGATCGGCGACCATGGCGAAGATCGGGCCCGGGATCCACATGTGGGTATTAAAGAAAGCTAGGTGCCGACGCAGGGCGCGGCCGAACTCCTTCGAATCGCCATACAACTTCTTCAGGAATGGCATCAGCGTCCATGTAAATCCCAGGGCCTGCATGCGGTCGAAGCTGAAGGCTGATTGCAGGGCGAACGAGCGCCAGAAGATGCGGCGCTGCTCACCCGCGGGCACCAAGGTCGCGACGGCCTCCTCAGCCTCCTCCGCATCTCGGACGACCTTTACGCCACCGGTCTGCATCATGTAGATTGCCGCAGCCATGATCCCTACGAAGGCGGTACCCATGACGCCGAACTTGGCATAGGCCGCCAATGCGAATCCCAGGAAGAACCAGGGCAGTAAGGCCGGGGCGGCCAGCATGCTGAGCAAGATGCCGAAACCTAGCGCCGGCAAAACCGACCCGACGGTTCGGATGCCGGCTTGCACACTCCCCGGGATGGCCTTGCTCAGAGAGTCCACGGCCTCCGCCCCCAGTGAGAGGGCGAGAAAGGTCGGGATGGCAATGGCAAGGAAGTGGGCGAGGTTTCCGAGGTGCACCATGGCGGCGACACCTCGATCGTTTCCATCATCCGCGAATCGCTCCGCTCCGGAGACGAAGACGGTGCTGATGGTCTTGGCCAGAAGCTCGAAGAAGGATCCAAGCAAGGCTGCCGGGATCGCAATCAGCAGGGCCTCCTCCGTGCTCAGTCCGGCGGAAATGGCAAACGCCGTGCCCAGCGTGCTCCCGATGGGGAGGTTGGGAGGAACCGACCCGCCGATGTCGACGGCACCCATAAAGATGAGCTCCAGGGTACCGCCAATCACAAGTCCGGTCTCGAGATCCCCCATAATCAGACCTGTTAGCGGACCGAGGATGATTGCTCGCTCCAGGTATAGGTCGCCCATAAAGCGCCGGGCGAAGTAGGCAAACCCGGCGAAGAAGGCGAGCAGCAGAGCAAGTCCAGTTGTGATCTCCATCTGATGCCTCCATGATCTAAGAGTGCCAACGTCCTCGAATTGAACTGGTGGTCGAGCCGCATCTCATAAGGTCCGACCGATATCCTCCCTCCTTTCTTCGGGCTTCAACCCTCCATTGATTCAGCCGGCCAATGATAGTTGGATGACGGCGCTCAGATTCGATGGTCGATCCGGATCCAGGCCCTTCTCGCGCGCCCGAGCCAGTGCCAGCCGATGGACAAGAGGCAGATAGAGCGCGAGGTTCCACGGGTCCGGCACAGCGCCGGCGACTTCCAATGCGATGTCCGCGCCGGGTAGGGTCAAGCCCTCGAGATGATCCACAAGAGCCACGGTCCGCGCACCGAGCGCGGATGCATCTCGCAATACTTGTGCCTCAATCTGCGCGTGCTCATGATGGATCATGCCGATCACCAGACTTTCCCGGTCCACGCGCGAGATGGGGCCATGTCTAAGCTCTAGCGTGTTGTAGGCCGTGGCGTCGTCCAGGCACATCTCGCAAATCTTCAAGGCGGCCTCCCGGGCAAGGCCATGACGGGCTCCGCCACCGAGGATGAAGAACCGCTGGAGATCCGGCTCAGAGCCGAGCCTGTCGAAGAAAGGACCATGCCTTTCGAGCAATTGTTCGCCTTGGTTGCGCAATTCCTTAGCTGGCGCTTCGCCCAGGTGGCGGGTGATCCACCCAGCCGAGAGCAGAAGCATGCTGGTGAAGGAACGCGTTTGCACAACGCTGGATTCCTGAGCCGGCTCAGCCGACAGGATATCGCCCGCCTGCGCCCCCAGCGGACTGTTGGGATGACAGGTGATGGCCAAAACATCTGCATCCAGACGCTCACGAAAGATGCGTGCGGCCTCTACCGTCTCAGTGGTGGAACCCGATCGAGAGATCGCAACCAGCAACCGCGGCCCGACCGGCCTCCTGTCCTGCGAGGAGAGGATGATCTCAGAGGCCGGCAACGCTCTTGCGGGGATGCCTGCATGATCCTCAAGCAAGGAGGCTGCGCTCATGGCAAGAAAGTACGTCGACCCACATCCGGTGAAGACGATCTCTTCGTATGCATCAGGCGATGGGAGGCCTATATCAGCGCCTTGGCGGAAGACACGAAGAACATCTTCCCAAATCATGGGTTGCGAATGGATCTCGGCTTCGGTTGCTCTGCCCAGGTTCGTCATAGATCTTGAGTTCGCGCGCCGACCCCCAGTGGGTCCATCCCTGCTTGCCTCGGGCCGACGGCGTGCGCGTTGGAACTCTATCGAGCTCCTATTCATATTAGGATCATATCTAACCTAATGCAACAATATGAACAATATCGAACAAGGCAGGAACGGCTGGGCACACCCGATCCCCTGCCGAGGGGTTCATCGGGGACTTTGTTTCTTGCAGGCGATCACGGGGCGCCCCTCGATTCAGACGACCGGCACGCGCTCGACCCGCACCCCACGTTCTTCGAAGGCAATAGCCTTATGTTCGGGGACGGCAGTGGTAGTGATCAAGGCATCCACCCGATCAATGGCTGCAACCTCGAATTTGGCCTGCGCGCCAACTTTGGTATGGTCAGCCACAACGACGGCCTTGCGCCTATCGCCGATAACGAACCTATCCGTGCCATATTCGGGCGGAACATTATTGGTTATCCCATGGATGTGGTGGATGCCCTCACACCCAACAATGATCCGATCGACTTGGAGGCTTTCGAGGTGATCGAGCACGAAGATGCGGGCCAAGCTCATTCTTTGGCGGCGTAGTGCTCCGCCAAGCATGATTACTTCAATGTCCGACGAGATAGCGAGCTCCCAGGCGATAAGGAGTGAATTTGTGACAACCACGATATCCTTGCGGGGGACCAATGCCTTGGCCACATAGTACGTCGTCGTGCCCGGTGATAGATAAATGGTTTCGCTTTGCCCAATGCAGCTGGCGATGCGCCGGGCAATGGCCTGCTTCTCCATCACCTGATCCCGCAACCGCAACATCAAGTCTCGTCCAAGCCCGTGCTGCGGGCGCGGAAGCAGCACGGCACCGCCATGGGTGCGCTCGATCAGCCCCTGCCTCTCGAGGGTTTGCAGGTCTCGGCGAATGGTCATTGCGGAAACGGAGAATTCGCGCGCAATGTCCTCGACGTTGACACTCTTCTCCTTTTCCAGTATGCGCAGTATGCGATCTTGTCTCTCTTGCTTGAACATGTGCGCACCCCTTTCGGGCCCGCCTGCTCTTCGCGCTCCGATAGCCGCAGGTCATATCGCGACCATCATTTCGCAGTCTCGGCTCTCCCAGACCGGAAGCCAGCGGATCCAGGTTCAGGCTTGTTTGAAAGTGCATGATATGACAAAATCGAACATGGCGGTAGACTCATCCGCGCACAATCTGGAGCGCCATAGGCCCGATGAAGGAGCCAGGCATGAAGCATTCGGGGAAACTATCAACGGCAGAGCGACGGTACAAGATCCTTTCGATGCTGAGTGAGAGGGGATCGATCCGCGTGGAGGAAATCGGCAACTCGCTTGGCGTTGGCCAGGATGAATTGCATGAAGATCTCACGGCCTTGAAGGATCAACATTTCATTGAATACGAGGGAGGAAGAGTCTGGGTGGTCAGCAAGCACCCCGGAGATGTCACCTTTGCGGACCGCATGCTCGCCCACGCCGAAGAGAAGCAGGCCATAGGCCGTGCCGCTGCCGAGCTCATCGAGGATGGCGACACGATCTTCCTCGCAAGTGGCAGCACGGTTTACGAAGTCGCCAAATGCCTCCTTGAGCGTCAAATCAGGGTGATCTCCAACTCCTTGCCTGTGCTCAGCCTGCTCAGCAATTGCGAACATATCGAATTGATCTCAGTTGGCGGCGCTCTGCGTCGATCGGAGATGTCCTTCATCGGCCAGCTGGCAACCATGGCTCTCCAACATCTTGAGGTGGATAAAGCCGTTGTTGGGGTCTACGCCCTCGATCCCGAACAGGGCATCATGCACAACTTCATCCCAGAGACCATGACGGATCGATCGATCATTGATAGCGGCAATCAGATCATCGTGGTTGCAGACCATAGCAAATTCCAGCGGCAGGCGCCAACATTCGTCGCGCCCTTTGGGATGATCGATCTCCTAGTCACCGATCGGCAAACGGACCCCGCCATCATCGATCGCTTGCTGGCTGCGGGCGTGAGGGTAATCGCGGCCTGAGCGGGAAGAGCGATCGGGCAGACACATGCCCAGAAGGAGCGCGATGTCCCGGCCGCTCAATCATGGAACCAGAGCGTGCATCGCTCACCGAATGTCGGCTCCCCGCGCCAACCTTCCCGGCGCACACCTCGCAACACCCGGAGGCGCATCATCGCATGACACGGAACGAGGTTCACGACTCGGCAGGTCGCAGGCTCCCCGAGCCACCAAGAGGCTCGATCTGGCTGCCCTAAGCCCAATTTCGGAGATGCAGGTAGAGACATCGCACAAGTGTAACTTCCATGCATTGGCATAGACGAGGAGCATCCCATGACAACATCACTTTCCCTAGGAAAGATCCGCGGCTTGAGCGAGATCGCCGACCACAACGGCATCCTCGCGATGACCGCGTTGGACCATCGGCAATCACTCCGCCGAGCGCTTGAGCAGGCAAACCCGCAGAATGCATCTTACGAGGCCGTGGTTGACTTTAAGCTCCAAGTCCTCCTGCATCTTGCTCCCCGCTCCACCGCCGTTCTCATCGATCCCATTTACGGATTGGCTGAGGCGCTGGTCAAAGGCTACATACCCGGCCAACGCGGCTTCATCGTCAGCCTCGAGGAAACTGGCTACGTGGATGAGGATGGCGAACGTCTCTCCAAGATTGAGCATTGGTGGAGCATAGCGAAAATCAAGCGTATAGGCGCATCAGCGGTGAAGATCTTGCTGCATTACCATCCCCGGAGCAAGACCGCATCCAGGCAAGAGGACTTCATATCTGGCGCCGCTCGAGCCTGCGAGCAACTCGATATCCCGCTCATCGTGGAGCCGATCAGCTACTCACTCCCTGATGAGCCGAAGAAAGGCACGGCGGACTTCGCTCGAATCCGACCCCAACTCGTGATCGAGACGGCCAGGCGGCTCGCCCCATTGGGAGTGGACCTGCTGAAGTGTGAGTTCCCGGTCGATGTCGCTCATGAAGGGGATCCCTCAGCCTGGGCAGACCACTGCAGCCAACTTACAGATGTCATAGCCATACCCTGGGTCCTTTTGAGTGCCGGCGTGGAGTACGAGACCTTCCGGGAGCAGGTCAGGATCGCCTGCGCATCCGGCGCATCGGGTTTCCTTGCCGGTCGCGCCATCTGGAAGGAAGCCATCACACTTCAAGGGAGAGATCGAGACCACTTTCTCGCCAGCCATGCGATTGATCGGCTGAATGAACTCTATGAGATTGCTGCAAGCTATGCCAGGCCCTGGCACCTCGTCTATGAGGAGGCAATGCAAGCCATCGATGTCTCGGAGGGGTGGCACAGGCGCTATGGCGAGGCCGACTTCGTGGCCATGGAATGATTCATTCTTAATGTGTCAGCTACAGCTACAAAGGAATAGAAACCTTGCGCATCTGCGGCGGCGAGTCAGATGGCACCCCCTTTGCGATTCCCATGAGATCCGGGGAACTGAGCCGCGCTGCCATGCGCTGATCCTAATCCGGGCATAGGACACAAGCTGCGCGCCAACAGCGGGTCTCCCACAACCTCTTGCGTGGATCGAGAAATATCTATCGCCTTGCGCCATGGCACTCTAG
>CAZQDE010000066.1:0-12626 GCA_964591485.1 uncultured Anaerolineaceae bacterium
CCTCGCGGGTAGCCCGTACCATCCCACTTCTCATGGTGGCAGTAGGGGATATCCAAGCTGCGGCGCAGGTAGGGGATAGGCGAGAGCATCTCATAGGCATAGACGGGATGCTGGCGCATGATCTCCCATTCCTCGTCATCCAGGGCGCCGGGTTTATGAAGGATGGCATCCGGGATGCCCATCTTGCCAATGTCGTGCAAGATGGCGCCGCGGCGGATGTGAGCAATCTCATCCTCCGGGATCCCCATCTTCCGGGCTAGCTCGACAGTCATACGCGCTACCCGCTGGGTATGGCCCTCAGTGTCATGATCGCGCAGGTCCAATGCCCGGGACCAGCCCTCCAGAGTGGCGTCGTAGGCCTGGATCAACTCGAGGTGGGAATCCTGCAGTTCTGTGAACAGTAGGGCATTATCGATGGCGATGGCGGCCTGTAGGGCCACTGCCTGCAAGAACTCCAGCCATTCATCATCCGGCTCGAACGCCTGGCGATGGAAGATCTCCATCACGCCCTTGATCGTTGCCTTGGCTAGAAGGGGAACCCCACAGTAATAAATGAAACCTTCCTGGTCTAGGTACCTGGAGCGGGCCAGGTCGCCGGGGTCCTGGCTCAAATCGAATACTTGCAGGATCTTCTTCTCTACGGCGGCCTGCCCCCCATAGCCTTCGCCGAGCCGCAGGCGGGTCAATTGCAGCGCCGGCGTGCGGAAGCCTCGCCCGGCGATGAACTCGAGCTCATGGGTCAGCGGATCCAGCAGCAGGATGTCAGCCGCGTCCATCCCGAGCTGGCTGCAAACCTGTTCGAGCAGCACCTGCAGGGTCACGCGCAGGTCCAGACTGCTGGAGATCGCCTGATCGATTGTGTGCAGGGCGCGCAGGCGTTCCACGCGTCGCTGGATCTCCTGCATGGCTTGTTTGGTCTGGGTGATATCTTCCAGGCTGCCCTCGAAGTACAGCAACTCCCCCTGGTCGTTCCAGACGGCACGGGCACTCTCCCGCACCCAGATCACCTCGCCATCGAAACGCCGGTATCGGACCTCGAAGTCACGGACGGTGCCCTCTTTGAGAATGCGCTCAAGCCAAATCTCGCGGTCCTTGGGATTGACATACGCGGAAGAGACGCGATCCTGGAGCAAGGTTTCCAGATCGGGATAGCCCATGAGTTCGACCAGCGCGGGGTTGGCATCCAGAACTTCGCCCGAGGCGCTGGTGCGGTATAGGCCCACGGGTACGCGATTGAAGAGGTCGCGATAGCGCTGTTCGCTCTCCCGGATGAGCCTGCGGGCCTGCTTGAGCTCGGAGAGGTCGTAGAGCACGGTGAGCACGCCGGTGAAGGTCTCGCCCTCGAAGCGCGGCTGGCCACTGGCCAGCACATCGACGCGTTTGCCATCCAGGCGCTGGATCTGGAGTTCATACCGGGCCGACTCGCCCCTGAGATAGGCTTCAAGGGCTTGCTCCACTGGCAGCCGCTGATCCTCTGGGACGACTTCGTGCCAATGGTGGCCCAGCAGGGCCCCCATTTCGCAGCCAAAGAGGTCGCAGGCGGCGGGGTTTAAGAAAATGAAGGTTCCCTCGGCGTCGACTACGGTGATCCCTTCGGAAACGTTCTGCACTATCTCCTGGTTGAAGGCCTGCAGCCGCTCGAGTTCGGCCCTCGCTCGAGCGGCCTCCACGGCACGCCGCACAGTTACTAGGAGATGCTCCACGTCATAGGGCTTTTTGAAATAGCTATAGGCTCCTAGGTTAACGGCTTCGATGGCCGAGTCGCCGGAGGCGTACCCGGTCAGAACGATGCACTCAACCTGCGGGGCTTGCTCTTTGATGCGTCGGATCAGCTCCAGGCCCGATATGTCCTCGAGTTTGAGATCGATGAGCGCCACGAGCGGCTCGTGCGCACCAACCCGCTCGAGGGCGGCTTCCCCGCTCGCCACGCTCTCCGTCTGAAACCCCTTGGCGCGCAGGATATCCTTCAGCGTGCGGCGGAAGTTGGAGTCATCGTCGACGATGAGAACTTCCAGACGCCGGTCCGTCATCTTCAGCCTCTATTCCCAAGATCCCGCCAGGAGATCCCTCGCCGCCTTGGATCGGATCTGGCGCAATTCATCCTCCAGCTCCTGGATCTCGAAAGGTTTGATCAGGCAGGTCTCGGCGCCAAGTTCGAGCCCCTCCCGGATTTCCTCCTTCAACTCCTCGGCATAAGCTGTCATGAGGATCACGCGGGAGGGCAGTTGCCTGGCCCGCAGCCGGCGCAGCAGATCGATGCCGCTCAACCCGGGCAGCTTGAGATCCAGGAGCACGACGCCGCAGCGCCGCTCGCGGATCGCTTCCTCCACCTGCGCCGGATTGAGGATCTCGAGGACCCGATAGCCCCGTGCCCGCAGGGTCTCCCCAAGTGCTTCACGGAAGATCGGGTCGTCGTCGATGATCAGGAGCGAATGGTGACGCTGCAGCTCCTGGCATAGAGCCAGGAAAGCATCAATATTCAGCGGCTTGGTGAGCACACCCAGGATGCCTTCCCGCAGGCCCTCCTGGATGACCTCATCGGAGGCATAGGCAGTCATGAGCAGAAAAGGCAGGTTCGGGGCCCTCTTCTTCAGGTTTAGGTAGAGGGCAACGCCGTCCTCGTCGGGCATGCGCACATCACAGATCACGCAGTCGATGTCATTCCCGAGAATCTTCCTGCGCGCCTGCTCGGCGGAGAACGCCGGCAGGGCCTCCATGCCTTTCATCCGGAGAATATCCGCCAGCGTGCGCACCATGGCTTCGTCGTCGTCGACAACGAGAACGCGGAAAGCCCTCCTCATGGTTTTGCCTCCTCCATGGGAAGCCGGATGGTGAAACTGCTCCCCGTGCCTTCCTGACTCTGTGCCCGTATCTCTCCCCCATGCGACTCGACGACCATCTTGACGAGCGCCAGGCCCAGCCCGATGCCGCGCGCCTTGGTGGTCACGAGCGGCTCAAAGAGCCGTTCGCGGATCTCGGCAGATATTCCGGAGCCGTTATCCTCCACCGTGATCTCAACCGCGCCGTCCCGGCTGGTAACGCGCAAGACCACCCTGCCCTGGTAGATCTCGCGGCCCATATCCTCGCGGCGCTCAATAACGGCATCATACGCGTTCGCAAGAAGGTTGCCCAACGCTTGGAGCATCTGGGCAGGGTCGAGGGGGACGAGGAGATCCTCTTCCGGCGGGCCCAGAATGAGGTCGACGCCTTCCGGGGGCGGATAATGTTGGACGACCGAATCGATCAGGGCCGCGATCGATGTGGAGGCGCGTTCGGGCTCCTTAATCCGGCCGAATTCAAGCAATTCATTCACGATGTCTGTGGCGCGCTTCACTTCGGATGCGATCAATTCCAGGTATTCCCTCATGCCAGGATCCTCGACGGCCAGCACGCCCGTCAGGTAGTAGGCCGCGTTGGAGATCACACTCAGGGGGTTGCGCAGCTCATGCCCCACCGAGCCGGCCATCTGCCCGAGCAGGGCGAGCTTCTCCCTGCGGACCAACCGCTCGCGGATGCGATCGAGTTCGGCGGACTGCATGCTCACTATCCGCCGCATGCTCTCCGCCTCCCGGCGGCGTTGCATGCCTCGGGCGATCTCACGCGCCGCCAGCCAATTCAGGGCGACGAGCGAGGCGAGCCCAATCGCGAGCCCAATTACCTCCAAATGGATGTTCTCTTCCAAAGGCAGGACCTGAGGAAGTCCTAGGGTCCCCTGAAGGAGACCCTCGATCCAATACGACAGGGAACCTAGGGCTGCGAATATCAGCGCCCAACGGACACCGAGGAGCACACTTGCGGTCGTCACCGTCATCGCAAGGCCGATCATCGTCGCATGCCCGATCCCGACCCATGCGGTGGCCAGGATCATGGCAAGGAGAAGGGTGCTGGGCGGGATCAGAGTGGCGATGCGCAGCCTGCCGCGCAAGCCCAGGACGTAGGCCAGGGCATAAAAGGGCTGCAATCCAAGGCCAACCAGGGCCGGCACCAAAGGGCTCTTGTCCATAAGCCACAAGATCAGGCTCACCATTCCATATGTGAAGCCCGTTATACCTAGCCCCAGGAGGATGACATGCAGGATGTACTGGCGCTCCTGGTCCTGCTCATCTTCCAGCGTGGGCTGCACCGCGGCGCGCAAGTGGTGGAGTAACGACTCAGGCCATGGCATTTTGGCCATCTTCCACCATGCTGGATCGCCCGGCGCCTGCATGGATAGCTGCGGTTTCCTGGGCTGCGATCGGCAGCGTGAGCACGAATCTCGCGCCCGATCCCTGGACACTCTCTGCCCGGAGGGACCCGCCGTTCGCCTCCACAAGGCCATGGGCGATGGTCAGGCCCATGCCCGTGCCGCGCTTCTTGGTGGTGAAAAGCGGCTCGAAGATGCGGTCCAGGTTCTCCTCCGGGATGCCCGGACCCGTGTCCTCTATGCAAAGCTCGAATGCCCCATTCGCCTCCCGAGGCGTGAGTCGAAGGCAATGGCCCTGCTGTCCAGGATGGCGCGGCGCGGATTCCATGGCCTCATATGCGTTGATGATCAGATTCGCCAGCACCTGCTGCAACTGGGCGCGATCAAACAGGATCGTGCGTTCCCAGTTGCCGGCGGCCTGGTCGACGATGACCCCCGGCGGCGAGGGGCAGCGTTCGAGGACTTCCTGGACGCACCATTTCAAATTCACCCTCTCCCGAGTAGGCGGCGATTGGCGTGAGAACTGAAGGAGGGCTTCGATGATCTCGCCAGACCGCCCCACCTCCCTCTGGATGAGCTGCACGTATTCTCGGTCCACCCGGTCGCCCTGCTCGAGTGTGGTGGCGAGCATATAGGCTGCGTTAGAGATCACGGCCAGGGGGTTGCGCAAGTCATGGGCGATGCCTCCCGCTATCTTACCAAGTGCGGCGAGCTTTTCGGCCCGCAGCAGCCTCGCCTGGGACTCCGCGAGCTGGCGGGTGCGGGCTTCCACCTCCCGCTCGAGGTTCGCCGAGCGCTCGATCAGTGCCGCCTCGGCCTTCTTGATGAGCGTGATATCCACGGCCAGTTGCAGGCGAACGTAGCGGCCGTCCACCCAGCGTATGGCGTGATCGTGGAAGAGGTACCAACGGCCTGTGAGAGGGTTCACCCCCTCCCAAACGATGACGCCTCTTGGCTCTCCTTTTTCATCTAGAAATTGGCTGTTCGGGCAGTGCCCGCAGGGCTGGGTCTCGTTGCGGAGCGCGCGATAGCATACCTGTCCGACAAGATCGCCACCGAAACTCTCGCGCATGTGGCGGTTCGTGAAGAGAATCTCGTAGCTCTCCAGATCGCCCACGTAGATGTCCGCCTGCACGCCGTCGAGGAGCAGCATGAGCATCTGGGTGCTTTCCCGCAAGGCGGCCCCTCTTCTAGACTGCAAGGATGTGTGCCGGGAAATCATCCAGCCGAGGCCAAGGAGCGCGATCCAGACAGATGCACGCACTGCGAGTTCCCGCGGAGGCACTCTCAAGATGAGCATGTCGAGAAACGGTGCCTGGTAGAAGATAAAGGCATCCAGCAGGCTATCGTAGAGCCAGACCAAAGCTCCCAGGAATATCGCCAGCAGGATCCATATCCGGCCAGAGAAGGCTCGCTTCACGAGCTCATCCCCTCTTCTTCTGCATCATTCAAACCCGCGCCCCTCTCCTCTCCCGCCCCCACCGGGAGGGCTATGTGGAAGACCGTCCCGCCTCCCTCGGCAGGTTCGAACCAGATACGACCTTCATTGGCCTCGATCAGGTTCTTCGAAATTGAAAGACCCAGGCCGAAGCCGCGCGCCTTGGTCGAGAAGAGCGGTTCGAAGATGCGCTTAGCATGTTCTGGAAGGATCCCGACGCCGGTATCGCGCACGGATAAGCATACTTCTCCCTCAGCTTGCGATACGGAAATTTCCAGCCGTCCACCCTCAGGCATCGCCTGCACCGCGTTGGAGAGCAGATTCGCGATCACTTGCTGGATCTGGAAAGGGTCTACAACGACGGTTGGACCGTTTTCCGGCGCCTTAAGGTCCAGGCTGATACCCTCTGGGAGAGAAAATCCATCCAAAGCTCTCTGGAGGATGCTCCCGATGGTGAGCTGTTCGCGCTGCGGCTCCCTGGGTCTGGTAAACTCCAGCAGATCGTTCACAATGCGCATGGCGGATGTGACCTGCTTTTGGATCAGATCCAGGTATTCACGCTCCTGGACAGGGGCGTCCTCGCGGACCGATTTCAGGAAGTAGACCGCGTTGGTGATCACGCCAAGGGGGTTGCGCACCTCATGCGCCACGCTGCTGGCTAACTGTCCCATTGTGCTCAGGCGCTCCTTGCGCAGCAATTCCTCCTGGGCCTCCCGAAGCGCTCGCGTGCGCTCGTCCACCATCTCTTCAAGATGCTCTGAATAGCTCTCGATGGCCTTGTGCGCTTCAGCCAGGCGGGCGATCTCCTCCTGGAGCCTTTCATATAGGCGCGCGTTCTGAACGGCGCCGGCGACGAGATTCGCCATGCCGCTCAGCAGAGCCGCATCTTCCTGGCTGTAGGCATCCACCTTCCAGCTCTGCACCTGCATCACCCCGAGGGTCTCGCCCTCGGCCTTCATGGGCACGAGCAGCATGGAGCGCGTCCATTCCTCACGCTCCTCTTCCGGCGGAGGGCCTTCCAGGATCTCCCCGTCATCGCCGATGCTGTACACCTTGCGCGTTCCTTCGAGGAGCGCGGGCCGGGCGTCCGAAATGTAGAGAGGCTCCCCGCTGCGGATAACCCGGCTCTGAGTACCCTGACCCTCGGGCTCGAGCGGGATGGGCGGGAGTCTGGAGGCGTCCTGGATCTCGCCTTGGACAACCACATAGGCCGCGTGGATCAGCTCCTCCTCCCGATCGAACATGGAGACAATGAAGGAAGCCGTATCCATAGCTTGCGCCACGTGATCGTAAGCCATCGAGAAGATGGCGCCCAGGTCGCGAGCCTCGCCGAGCGCGAGCGCCAGTCGATTGAGCGCTTCGGAAAGCCGGAGGCTGCTTTGGAGTCGTGACTCGCTCTCTTCAAGGGCCTTCGCGGCGAGGATATGCCGCTCCTGATCGGCTAGCAGCAAGCCCGTGAGCAGCGTGGCGGCGGGGAAGATGATCATCATGGGAAGCCCCACTGTGCGTAGAGCCTGAGGGCCCGCGTTGCCCGGCAGGCCGAAGTATTGCCAGAGGAGCACTACTAGGTGTACGAGAAGTCCGAAGAGGTAAAGAGAAATGGGTCTATCGCATTCACCCCTTCTGGAGCAGAAGGCGCGATAGGCGATGCCCAGCGCGGCGGACGTGAGGATCGTCCCCACGCCGGCGAGGGTCCCGGCTCCACCCAGCCAGAGGCGGTATGCCCCCGCGAGGGCCGCCGCCAGGCTGCCGACGATCCAGCCCCCAAAATAGCCCGCAAGCCCGAGCACGATCGAGCGCCCGTCGTAGATGATCCCCTCGGAGAAGCGGAAGGAAGTTATCATGCCGGCGATCGCCATGAGGCCGAAAGCGAGCCCCCCGAGCACCTGCCCGGGCCATTCCGCATTCTTCCAGCGCCGCGTCAAATAATTGAAGAGCGTGCTCAGCGCGAGCAGCAGAGCAACATTGGAGATGAGATCGCGATAGATCGAAGGCACGCCTGCCCTCCCCCATTCCCCGGCCGGTGGCCGGACGCGGGCCAGCCACCGGCCCTGGCCGCTGTCAACATGCCTGCTGCTTCGCTCTTCTGCCCCCACCATGGGCCCTGCGCGGGCCCACGAGAGGAAGCCGCGGGCGACCCGGACTCACACCCTACCACTCTACCAAAGGATTCTCACGCTCGCTCGTTGGTGGGGTGCTTCGTGCGGGCCGTGCGGCCCTGGCCGAGTGGCCCTGGGTGTATATTGGGGAATCCCTGAATTGCGTTTCTGGGGATTCCCAGCATCCCCATCCTAGCATATTTCACACCATAGAATATGCGGATTCCTCTCAACGGTTCAAGGCGAGCAACCCAAGACGTGAACTTCTGTAAGCAGTTTGTAAGCTCTGGGAGACGGCGAGCGGCTTTCTCCCTCAGAACGGCCTCGACGGAAGCTGCGGGCGCCGCCCTAGCCAGCCTGCCCACGGTGGGTGGATCCGCGCGCATTCGGTGGGCGAGGGGGCCAGTGCCGTCGCTCAACCGCTTGCAACCGCCCCGGGTGGCTCGAAAAGCCCCGCCGCATGCCTTTCACGCAAGCACATGAGGTTCACCGCGGGGCGGGATGGCTGGGTTCTCTCACCTCTGAGGGGGGAGCAGAAGAGGCTCAGCCAATGCCCTCTCAGGGTATGAGGAATGTGGAATCAGGGTAGAAATCCGACCACGCCCAATCGCAGGAACTCAGACTGGGGATTGGCTGCAGCGCCTCGCCTGCGAGGGGCACGCTCTTCGCCAGCCCCCGCACCGGATCCCAGGCGGAACCCGCCTCGGCGTCCGTGAGGGGACCGTCCTGCATGCGAAAGGTCAGGCTCTGCCCGCCCGCCAGCACCAGCCCGATGACGAAATCCGGGCCGAAGCCCTGGCGCCGGCCGATCAGCCCTTCCACGTCGTTGATCAGCGCCAGCGTCTCTGGATGCGCCTGCTTCCAGGCAGCTCGAAAGGGAGCAGGTGGAGCTGGAGGCCCTTGAGCGGGCCAACGATGGAGCGGCCCCAGGGCTGCGACCATGTGGAGCGCGTCTCATGGTCGTACCAGGTCAGGGCGTTCACGAAGAGGGCGCCCGCGTTCCCGAAGGTGCGGGGCGCTCCGTCGGTGCGCCGGTCGTGCACGAGACCGGTGCAGCAGATCGGTCGCCAGGTGACGAGCGTGGGGATGCCCGCCAGCTCGTCGTTCACCATCTCGCGGAAGACCAGGACGGCCACGGGGTAGGCCCTGGCCTGGCCGCCGAGGGCGGCGCCCAGCACCAGCTCCTCATCCTGCAAGGGGGCCTCCGCCGCGGGCGCGAACTGGGGATCGTAAATGGGCGGGATGCCATCCAGCGGCAGCAACTGATAGAAGCGGTACTCCGCGGCATCCGTGATGCGCGGGTTGAGCGTGACGTCAGGCGGCAGCGTGGCCGCGGATGTGGCTGTGGGCGTGGGTGCAGTATGCGGCCCTCCGGCGGCTGGCGCGCAGGCCGCCAGCAGGAGCAGCGCAGCGAGGATCAAAAGCGTCAAGGGTCGCATGGGTATTATCCGATAGAACTCTGAGGGTGCGGAAGCCCCTCTTCTTACCTCGCCGAAGAAGCCTGCAACTCAGGCCAGCGGGAATGCCAGGCGGGCGAGCAATATCAGGCTGAGGGTGAGCAGGTAGAATCCGGCTGCGTGCTCACGGCCGTCGCCGTCCGCGGGCAGCCCCGCGAACCAGGCCGAAAGGTGCCCGCCGAAGAGGGCTGTGCCGGCCGCGGCCCAGAGGCGTGGCGCCGGCGGGCCCCCGCGCAACCAACCCAGAGCCGCCCAGGCGGTCAGGAAGGCCAACGAGAGTGCCCAGAGCGGCCGCTGGAGCTTCCATAGGCGCCGGCCTAGCCGGGGCGCGGCCGCTCCGGAGATCAGGATGACAGCAACCGTGGCCAGAGACGGCCATAGGGAAAACAGGGGCGCTTCTCCGGGATGCGCGCTCCCCAGTCCCAGCCCCGCCAGCAGGGCGAAGGCCAGCAACGCCGCCAGGAGCCAGTCTGGACGCGCCCGCAGGGTGAGCAGCGCGACGAAGGCCAGCAGTCCGAGGATGGCGATGGCGAGTGCGGCCGGGGCTCCCGCCTGCGGAGATGCCAGGCGCCATCCCAGCGCGGTCGCAGCCCATGCCAGGAAGGCATACGGAAGCACCTGCACAGCGAACCACAACGAGGGGACCTTCATCAGCGCACCGGGATCTCGGCCGCGCCTTCGGACTGCAGTTCGATGGCGCCACCCCTGAGAAGTCCGGCCAGCAGAATGGCGATGCGCCGCTCCAATCGCACACGCAGAGCCAGCCGTTCCTGACCCGGATCATAGGGATCAAAGGATGAAGATGGGTAGATGACCTCGGCCGCGGCCCCGGCGGGCGTTCCTGTAGTAGCGACGCTCCGGTTGACATAGTCGCGCGCCACGGCCATGGCCGTGCCCCGCACTTCCTCAGAGACCAGCGTGGCGCGATCGTCATCTTGCAGCCAGGGGAGCGGATCGCCAGGATCGGGCGTGCCGCTTGGCGCCGGGCCGCTGGTCTGGCGGGCGACGGCCAAAGTGACCATGTGCTCCGCGACGACGCTGATGCCAGCATCTGCCCCGGCCTGCGCAGCGCGAGCAAGGCGGGCGTGCTCGACGTGGAGGCGGCCCCCATCGATGGCCACTGCCAGGAAGAGGAGTGTGATGGGGATGAGCACGGCAACGATGACCAGCACCTGCCCCTTGCGCTCGCTCATGGCGGGTTGGAATACTCCATGCGGCTCACGGCCTGTGCCCTGAGGCGGACATGCAGCGGGAATGGGGACGCCAGGTCTAGGACGTAGCTGGCCTCCACCCGCAGTGCCTCGCCGCGCGGCCTCGGCCAGGCCATGGCGGCACGTGTGGCCTCATCGGGCTCGATCTCCCTCCACACCAACCTGTCGCGGGTCCAGCAGAGGCGCCACAGCCTCCTGCACGGCGCACCGGATGCGTTCATCGGCGTGACTGAGGCTGGGGTCGAGCGTTGCACCGGCGCGGGCGCCCTCCCATACCGCCTGGGTGAGCGTGATCTGGGCGTTGATGAGCAAGCCGAGGTTCACAAGCCCCGCCATCATCAGCAGCAGGATAGGCAGGACGATGGCAAATTCAACCACCGCCTGCCCGCCGGGTCTGCCACGCTTTGGAGGCGCCTGGCCGGATTCAGCAAGCTGGCCGCAGGTTCGCGGCCTACGAGGCACCTCACCCGTCTGGGCCTTCCGAGGATGGATGGGTGGGACTGATCGCAGCTCCATCATCGCGCCAGGAAAACATGCAGGAGCGGGGGCGCCAGGTAGATGATCAGCAGCGCCGGCAGGAAGAAGAAGACTAGCGGGAATACGATCACGACCGGCAGGCGCCGGCTGGCCTCCTCCGCCCGCCGTCTCCGGCGGGCCCGCAGCAGCCGGGTCTGAACGCGCAAAGTTTGAGCTAGTGAGGTGCCCAGCCGGTCGGACTGCCTCACCGCCGTGACGAAAGCTGGCAGATCCTGGGAAGGCAGTCGGCGGAGGAGAGCCTGGAGCGCATCCGCCCGCCGATGCCCGTGATCCAGCCGCCGCAGCGTGCGCCGCAATTCATCACCCAGCAGACCAGGGTAATTGGCAGCCACGCGTCGCAAGGCGATCTCGAAGCCCAGCCCGGCCTCGAGGCCTAGCGCCAGGCGGTCGAGCAGGTTCGGCAATGCGTTATCCACTTCCTCCCCGCGCCGCTCGGTGCGGTGGGATATCCATGCCTCGGGACCCAGATAGGCACCCAACGCGCCAAGGACCGCCAGGGTGGAGGCGACCAAATCAGATCTGGCCAGCAGAACCCCTAGCGCCGTCAGCAAACCCGCCCACAGCAAGCCCCAGCGCAGGGCCGCATACTCCTGAGCATCGATGGATACGCCTGCAAGTCTCAGTCTCTCCGCAGTCGCGCTGCTCGCCCACGATCTTCGAATACCTTCAGGGATCGGGATCTGTCTCAGGACCTCACGAAGCAGCCTGGCCCCCGGTTTCGGCCGAGGCGATCGGGTGCCCCGTCCACGGCGGGCGCCCAACGCTGTGACGAGAGCGAAGCAGGCCAGCATCGTGGAAAGAGCCACAAGCACCGCGATCAGGATGGGGAATGTGCTCACTGGCATGATCAGTAGCGAATGCGTATCAGGCGCGAGATGATCGCCCATCCCGCAATCTGCAGGATCAGCGCGATGACCAAGCAGAGTTGACCGATCCAGGTATCGAAGAGAATGCGGATGTAGGTGGGGTTGAAGGCCAGCAGGAACCCGGCGGAGACGGGCACGAGCGCCGCCAATGCAATGCCGGAGAAGCGCCCCTGAGCCGTGACCGCACGCACCTCGCGTTCGAGTTCAAGCCGCTCTCTCAGCAGGGAGGCGGTTTCCTCCAGCATTTGGACCAGATTCCCGCCGAATTGGCGCTGCAGAAGGATCCCATCGACGAAGAGCGCAAGAGAGTCGTCGGCGCGTGTGTCTGCCAGGCGGCCGAGCGCCTCTTCCAGGGTGTGCCCGAGGTAGAGCCAGCGGGTCACGCGGGCGAACCGGCCCCGAGCGGGTTCTTGGAGATCCTCCTCCGCATAAGCGATCGCCTGCTCGAAGGAGAGGCCCGCGGCAAGGCCAGATGCCAGGGTCTCGATTCCAAAGGGGAGCTGTTCATCGAAGCGGCTCTTGTATCGCTCCGAACGGCCCCGCACCCATGCACGCGGCGCAAGCGGTGAAAGCAGCGCCAAGGTTGCCCCCAGCAGCCATCCCGCCAGCACAAGCCCGAGCAGGTACCCCATCGCGGCACTGAGACCCAGCATCAGCAGGTAGATGCTTGGTCCCCCCGGCATCGAGGCCTGACGCCATTCTGCATCGAGGCGTGTACCCATGCGGGTCTTCCAAAGAGGCTTTGTGATCGCCTGGGCAACAGTTCTAAGGCTGTGGAGAAAACGGCGATGGGAAAGCGGCGGTGCGAGCTTTTCTAAGGCTGTGGCCGCCGCGA
>CAZQDE010000067.1:0-3465 GCA_964591485.1 uncultured Anaerolineaceae bacterium
ATACCAAGGCGAACGGGAGAACCCTCGTTAAGGAACTAGGCAAATTGGCCCCGTAACTTCGGGAGAAGGGGCGCCTCTCTGGGTGAGATCAAATCTGATGGAGCCCGGGGAGGCCGCAGTGAAATGGCTCTGGTGACTGGTTAACAAAACCACAGGTCTCTGCAAAGCCGTAAGGCGATGTATAGGGGCTGACGCCTGCCCAGTGCCGGAAGGTTAAAGGGACGTGTTATCCCCCTCGGGGGAGAAGCTCTGAACTGAAGCCCCGGTGAACGGCGGCCGTAACTATAACGGTCCTAAGGTAGCGAAATTCCTTGTCGGGTAAGTTCCGACCCGCACGAATGGCGTAACAACTGGAGCACTGTCTCAACGAGGGACCCGGCGAAACTGAAGTCGCGGTAAAGATGCCGCGTACCCGCAGCAGGACAAAAAGACCCCGTGGAGCTTTACTACAACTTGACATTGGTTTCGGGCTTAGCTTGTCTAGCATAGGTGGGAGGCTGTGAAGCTGGGGCGCCAGCCTCGGTGGAGCCAACCGTGGAATACCACCCTTGCTAAGTCTGGGCCCTAACCTCTGACCGTTATCCGGCAGAGGGACAGTGTCAGGCGGGTAGTTTGACTGGGGCGGTCGCCTCCTAAAAGGTAACGGAGGCGCCCAAAGGTTCCCTCAGGCTGAATGGAAACCAGCCGTCGAGTGTAAAGGCACAAGGGAGCTTGACTGCGAGACCAACGCGTCGAGCAGAGACGAAAGTCGGGCTTAGTGATCCCACGGTACCGAGTGGAAGGGCCGTGGCTTACCGGATAAAAGCTACCCCGGGGATAACAGGCTAGTCTGGTCCAAGAGTTCACATCGACGACCAGGCTCGGCACCTCGATGTCGGCTCATCGCATCCTGGGGCTGGATAAGGTCCCAAGGGTTGGGCTGTTCGCCCATTAAAGCGGTACGTGAGCTGGGTTCAGACCGTCGTGAGACAGGTCGGTCTCTATCCGCTGTGGGCGTAAGGGACTTGAGGGGAGCTGCCCCTAGTACGAGAGGACCGGGGTGGACAGACCTCTGGTGTGCCAGTTGTCGTGCCAACGGCATCGCTGGGTAGCCACGTCTGGCAGAGATAACCGCTGAAAGCATCTAAGTGGGAAACTCGCCCCAAGATGAGGTCCCTCACCGGGTTAACCGGGTAAGGCCGCTGGGAGACTACCAGCTTGATAGGCGGCAAGTGTAAGCGCAGCAATGCGTTCAGCTAAGCCGTACTAATGGCCGAGGGCTTAACCTGTGATGCGGAGAACTCGACGCTCTTCCGGAAATACTATTCGGTTGTCCTTACCAAATTTATATCCGTGGATTCGTCCCTTGGTGATTCAAGCGGCGGGGGTACACCTGGTCCCATCCCGAACCCAGAAGTTAAGCCCGCCAGCGCCGATGGTACTTGGCTGGAGACGGCCTGGGAGAGTAGGTCATCGCCAAGGGACTTTTCTATTCGATCCGGCCTTCGCACGCTCTGCGCGCGAGGGCTTTTCCTTTCTTTTAGGCGTCCCATGCCCCAGATAGGATGAATCTCCCTCGCGCCGACCGCGTTTGCCAGTTGCCAACCCCATCTGCCGGGATCAAAATAGAAGAGCATCCGCAGAGGAGGGACTATGATCGAGCAGGACGGGATCATCACCCAGGTAGAGGATATCGGCTGGGATGCTAAGTTGGCCGAGCGCACCCAGCGCATGTCCAGCTCGGTGATCCGTGAGTTGCTCAAATTCACCCAGCAGCCCGATATCATCTCGTTCGCAGGGGGGCTGCCCGCGCCAGAGTTCTTCCCGATTCGTGAGTTCAAAGAAGCTTGCCACTACGTGCTCGAGAATGAGGGTACCGTGGCCCTGCAGTATAGCCCGACAGAGGGCTACTGGCCTCTCAAGGAATATCTGGCCGAGACCATGTCGAAGTATGGCATCCTGGTCGAGCCGGAGAACATCCTGATGGTCTCGGGCTCCCAGCAAGGCCTGGACTTGCTGGGCAAGCTCTTCATCGACCGCGACGCCTGCATCATCTGCAGCCGCCCCACCTATCTGGGCGCCTTGCAGGCCTGGAACGCCTATGAGGTGCGCTACGAGAGCGTGCCGCTCGACGACGAGGGCATGGTGGTCGAGGACATACTCCCCATCATCGAGGCCGGGAACCGGCCGCGTTTCGTCTATGTGCTCCCCAATTTCCACAACCCGGCAGGCACGACGCTCTCGGCCGAGCGCCGTGAAAGGCTGGTGGAGATCGCGCGGCAATATGACCTGGTGATCATCGAGGATGACCCCTATGGGGAATTGCGCTATGAGGGCGAAGATCTCACCCCCATCTTCCGCCTTGCGCCGGAGCGGACAATCTATCTCAGCACCTTCTCCAAGACGCTCGCGCCGGGCATCCGGCTCGCCTGGGTCACCGCGCCGAAACCTATGATCTCCCGGTTGGTAATGGCCAAACAAGGGGCCGATTTGCACACCGGCACCTTCGTCCAGATGGTGGCCAACGACATCTGTCAGCGAGGCTTCGTACGCCAGCATGTCAAGCGCCTGCGCAAGGTCTACCGGCAGCGGCGGGATACCATGCTGGATGCCATCGCCGAGCATTGGCCCGAGGAGGTGCGATACACGCGCCCCCAGGGCGGGCTCTTCCTTTGGGCGCGCCTCCCTGAAAAAATCGACACCAAAGAGCTGCTGAAGAAGGCTGTGGAGGAGAAGGTGGCCTATGTCCCTGGTTTCGCCTTCTACCCCTACGAAGCCGGCGGACACCACAGCATGCGGCTGAATTTCTCCAACGCCACGGAGGAGATGATCAACGAGGGCATCTACCGCCTCGGTTTGGCCATTAAGAAAGAGCTGTCCTGAGCGCTCCCGCTCGAGCCATTGAGAGGCGTCGGGAACAACAAAAGCCAAAAAGAAAGCGAGGAGGCATAAGGCCATGAAAGGAAAAGACGAGCTAATTGCGGCGTTGAACGATCTCCTGTCGGATGAGCTGACCGCCATCAATCAATACATCGTCCACTCTGAGATGTGCGCCCATTGGGGGTACCATGCCCTGCATGAAGCGATCGAGAAGCGCGCCATCGAGGAGATGCGGCATGCCGAGTGGCACATATCCAGAATCCTCTTCCTGGAGGGCACCCCTAACGTCTCGACCTACAAGAAGATGATGATCGGGAAGACGGTCGAGGAGATGGTGCGCAACGACATGGCGGCCGAGCTGGGGGCCATCCAAGCCTACAACAGGGTGGTGGCGCTCGCGGGCGATCTGGAAGACGAGGCCACCGCCGACGACCTCGTGGAGATCCTGCATGATGAAGAGCGGCACCTGGATTGGCTAGAGAAGCAACTGGCCAAGATGGAGCAGATGGGGCTCGGGAATTATCTCGCAAATCAGGGTGAACCCGAAGAATAGCCTTGCCGCCGGCAGAGCACCGAGAGGGGCCGCCCATTGAGGGCGGCCCTTTG
>CAZQDE010000067.1:3565-10529 GCA_964591485.1 uncultured Anaerolineaceae bacterium
CCAAGGGGAAATCAACCAGAAAGGCAGGTCCACCCCATGGTCATCCTGCATGGATTCGAGCGCATCCGAGAGGAAGAAATCCCGGAGTTGATGAGCCGGGCGGAGCTCTATCGGCATCGGAAGACCGGAGCGGAATTGTTGTCGCTCATTAACCAGGATGAGAACAAGGTCTTCGGCATCGGTTTCCGGACCGTTCCCCAGGATTCAACCGGCGCTCCGCATATCCTGGAGCACGCCGTGCTGGCGGGCTCCGAGAAATACCCTGTGAAGGAGCCCTTCATCGAGTTGGTGAAAGGTTCTCTGGCATCCTTTGTGAACGCGATGACCTTCGAGGACCGCACCGTGTACCCGATCGCCAGCCAGAACCTGCAAGATTTCTACAATCTCATCGATGTCTATCTGGACGCCGTATTTCATCCGCTGCTCGAAGAGCAGACCTTCCTGCGTGAGGGCTGGCACATTATGCTCGAAGAAGTGCAGGCCAGCCCCAGCTTGCGCGGCGTGGTTTTCAACGAGATGAAGGGCCAATACTCGACGCCAGACTACATTCTCTTCAAGGAAATCCTTCGGACCCTTTTTCCAGAGACCCCATATGCTTATG
This sequence comes from uncultured Anaerolineaceae bacterium, assembly GCA_964591485.1. Lineage (GTDB taxonomy): Bacteria > Chloroflexota > Anaerolineae > Anaerolineales > E44-bin32 > E44-bin32. The sequence continues at coordinate 4,167 of CAZQDE010000067.1, forward strand.
CATCGGCAGGCGATCCCTCTGCCATTCCGGACCTGACCTTCGAAGGGCTGAAGCGTTTCTACGCCACCTTCTATCACCCCAGCAATGCACGCATCTTCTTCTATGGCGATGACCCTCCCGAGGAACGCTTACGCCGGATGAATGAGGTTCTGTCCGCCTACGACAGGCTTGACTCCATCCCCGAAGTGTGCCTGCAGCCGCCCTTGTCGGAGCCGCAGCGGGTGGTGCGGCCCTACCCGGTCGGTGAGGGCGATGAAAATGCCAAACACATGGTCGCTGTGAGCTGGCTGTTACCCGAGAACGTCGATCCCTCACTGGGGCTGAGTCTGGATGTGCTTGCACACGCCCTCATGGGGCTGCCGGCCTCCCCTGTGCGCAAGGCGCTGATTGACTCGGGGCTGGGTGAAGAGGTCCTTGGCAGCGGCTACGATGACAACTTCGGCCTCTGGAGCCGATTGCGCCAACATTTCTTTACCCTGGGCATGAAGGGGGTTCAAGAGGAAGACGTTGACCGAGTGGAGGCCATCATTCTGGAAACCCTGGAGGCGCTGGCCGAACGTGGCCTCGACAAGACGCTGCTGGACGCCGCGCTCAACACGATCGAATTCCGCCTGAGAGAGAACAACATCGGCGGCTTGCCTCGCGGATTGCTTCTCATGCTCCGGGCGATGGGTGTTTGGAATTATGGGCATGATCCGCTGGAGGCTCTCTTCTTCGAGGAGACGCTTTCCTCCATCCGCCAACAGTGGTCCGACCCTGAAGCCATCCGGAGCATGCTGCGCTCTCTACTTTGTGACAATTCCCACCGGATCACCCTCAATCTGGTCCCTGACCCCGGCTTCCAGGCGCGCTTGGCTAAGGCGGAGCGAGAGCGCCTGGAAGCGATCGAGGCGGGCCTTGACCCAGCAAGCCGGGAAGCGCTTGTCGAGCAAACCCGCAGGCTCCAGCGCCTGCAAGAGGAACCGGATGATCCGGCTGACCTTGCCAAACTCCCTATGCTTTCTCGAGAAGATCTGGAGCCCCAAGCGAAGAGAATCCCGCTCGAAGAGATCGCCCTGGCGGGCAGCCAGGTTCTTCTGCACGAGATGCCAACCTATGGCATTGCCTATCTTGATGTCGGATTGAACCTACGCACGCTGCCCGCCGAGATGCTTCGCTGGGCGCGCATTTTCGGACGTGCACTCCTGGAAATGGGGACCGAGAGGCAGGATTGCGTGGAGCTCTCCCAGCGCATTGGCCGCGATACAGGCGGCATCGAGGCCGAGACGATGACCTCCGGGGTATGGGGCGCGGGCGGTGCCCAGGCTTGGTTGTTCCTGCGGGGCAAGGCCATGATCCCCAAAGTGGGCGCACTGCTCTCCCTGCTCGAGGAAATCCTCGGCTCTGCCAATTTGGAGGATAGGGAGCGCTTCCGACAAATCGTGCTGGAAGAGAAAGCAGGCCTGGAAGCGAGCCTGCTGCCGGCTGGACATCAGTGGGTTGCAGCCCGTCTCCGTGCAGGTTTGGATGAGGCCGGTTGGGCACAGGAGCAAATGGGCGGCATCACCTATCTGTTCTTCTTGCGGGATCTTGCGGAGCGGATCGACGCGGACTGGGAAAGCGTGGCGGCGGACCTGAAGGCTTTGCGCGAATCACTGATCCGCAAGGAGAACATGCTCTTCAACCTGACCCTCGACCCTGGCGAGTGGGGAGCTTCGCGGGCATCCTTTGCCGCGTTTGTCGGCGGCCTGCCATCGGGACCATCCAAGCGTAGCTCCTGGGAACGCGGCCCGCTGCCGGCGCGCGAAGGTCTGGCGGTTTCCGCCGGCGTGAACTATGTGGGCATGGCCGCCGATCTGGGCCCGTTGGGCTATGAACTGCATGGGTCTGCGTTGGTTGCGAATTTGCTGCTGCGCACATCATGGCTCTGGGAACGGGTTCGCTTGCAGGGCGGCGCTTATGGCGCTTTCTCGCTGCTGGACCTCCCCACCCGGATCTTCAGCCAGATCTCCTACCGGGATCCCAATCTCGAAGCGACGCTGGAAACGTTTTCTGCCAGCGGATCCTTCCTGCGAGAATTAACATTGCCGGAGCGTGAGCTTACCAAGGGCATCATTGGCACCATCGGCAGAATCGATGCCTATCAGCTTCCGGATGCCAAAGGGTTTACTTCCATGCGGCGGTGGCTGACAGGTATGACGGATGAGCTCCGGCAACGCATCCGGGACGAGGTGCTGAGAACCTCGTTGAAGGATTTGCAGGCGTTTGGAGCCGTCTTGGAGGGCATTGGGGCTGGCCAGCGGGTTGTGGTTCTGGGTTCCGAAGAGAAACTGCAGGCGTGGCGGCAGGACCTCGGTTCGGAGACTGTGGAGATCATGCCGGTCTTCTAAGCTGTAATCTCCTATCCCGGGTTGTCCAGGACATGGGCATAGGGCAGCCGCTGGATCAGGTCGAGCGCCCGCAATCGGATGGCCTCCAGCGGGTCGCCCGTGGCAAGATGCGCGTAAAGCTCGCTCACGGCTGTGGGGGCACTGAAATGAATCCAGGGGGTGACATCCGGTGTGCGATCGCTGATGAGCTGGCGGGTGGCCTGCAACACCTGGGCCACTTTCTGGCGGTCGATGGCCGACCGCTGGAACCAGGTCAGTGGGTTGCGCAGGAATGCGGGTGAGATCACCCCGCTCACGATTGCGATCGTCACCTTCGTCTCGGGTGCGCGGCGCAAGATGATATTCAGGCTGGCCGACCATCTTCGAAGTGCGTGCTGAAGCCCAGGGAAGAGAGCCGGGTCGGGCTCCAGCATGCCGCCGGGAAAGATGAGGAGCGCGCCGCCTTGCTGTAGATGACGGATGGCCTCGCGCACGACAATCAGGCGTTCATGAGTCTCCTTGCTGGTGAGGATGATATGGCGCCGGATCCCCTCCAGGCGGGAGAAGATATCAAGATTGCTGACCACGATCTTCAGATCCCGCCGGGCGACGCGGGCGGCGATGAGCACGCCGTCTACGAGACCGGGGTGGTTGGCCGCGATCAGCAGCGGGCCGCTGGAAGGGATCTCGGCGGGGAGGCTTGCGTAGGAACTTGTTATGAATCGGGGCAGGAGAGCGCGGCAGGCCTCGGGCAAGCCCATGGTTTGCACACGGCTTTCGAATTCGAACGCTAATGCAGCCAATTGCCCTGCGGGTCGCTTGAGCCACGCGCCCAATAGACGCCCCCAGGGAGTCTGCCGAGAGGCTCGCAGCATGCCGAGCACATCCTCGACCAGATGGTCCCGGAGCCTTTCCGGGTTCCGATCTCTTGCCGTGGGCATCTCGAGCCCTCCATCGCGCCTGCATCCATCTTAATAAGAAATATACCGCGCTGTCCATGAACTCCCACTGGCGGGAACGGCATGACTCTTGAGGATGGCATCGAAGAATGGTGAGACGCGACTTCTGGCATCCGATTCCGTAGAGGAGGATAGCCAAGTGAACCGTTGGCGAGGACCGAGGAGGTATGAGCATGCGAACGCTTTATTTGATGGCAGTTGTCGCGTTGATCTTGGGTGCCGGGGCCTGTACGATCCCGGTGAGTTATGAAGAAGGGTCTGGCCGGGTCATTCGGGAGAGCCGTGAAGTGGGCCCAATCCAGGAAATCGCCTTTCAAGGTATTGGGAGACTCATCATCGAACAAGGCGAGAACGAGGCCCTCATCATCGAGGCGGAGGATAACGTCCTGTCGCATATCGAGAGCGATGTTCGCGGCGGCAGGTTAGAGATCGGCTTCACCTCTCGCCGGTGGGAGAACATCCTCCGGCCCACCAAGCCCATACGGTATATGCTCACGGTGCGGGACCTCCAGCGGTTGTCGCTCCTAGGGGTCGGTGAAATTGACATTCGCGAGTTGCGAACCCAGGCGCTGGACATCACGCTCAGCGGCGCGGGGACGATCGAGGCCTCAGGCGAGGTGGATCGGCTGAAGGTGAATGTGAGCGGTGCCGGTTCCCTTGAGGCTGGGGATCTGCGGGCCGACGAAGTGGATATTAACCTGAGTGGTGCAGGGAATGCTGAGGTCTGGGCCATCGAGAGCTTGCGGGTGAATATCACGGGGCTCGGGCGGGTCAGCTATTATGGCGATCCGGACGTGCGGCAATCGGTGAGCGGGTTGGGAGAGCTGAAGCCACTGGGTGCTCGCTAGGGGATCTCGAGGGCGGCGAGTGCCTCCCTGTCCAGGGGGCGCGGGCCATGGCCAGGGTAGAGCAGGCGCGCCTCCATGCCCTTTAGATGCTGCAGGCTGGCATGTAGCACATCCCAATCCACCGCGTAGTAGCGTTGAAGCCGGGCGCGCCCGTTCGTCGTCAGCAGGTCGCCGACAAAAGCGATCTGCTCATCGATCATCAGGCATGCGGACCCGGGCGTGTGTCCAGGCGTATGGATGATGCGAGCGGAGAGTCCCAAGCCCGGCAGGGAATCCCCATCTTCGAGCAGCCAATCTGCGGGCGTGGGATCAAGAGACAGGCGGCGGATCAGCGCGCGCAGGAGAGGTGCCGATAGCCGACGCGGGCCGCGCACTTCGCCGAGCGGGGATCCTCCTTCCGCCATGGTCGGCCCATCCAGACGGTGGACAGCGATCATGGCGCCGGTGGCCTGTCGCAGGGCGGCCGCTGATCCGTAGTGATCGGCGTGAGCATGGGTGATGAAGATCCATCGCAGCCGGCTGGTGCACCATCGTTCAATAGCGCGCAGGATCCTTTGCGCCTCACCCGGCATGCCGGCGTCGATCAATGCTGCCCCGTCGGGACCTTCGACCAAGTAGGCGTTGGACAACCAGAGATGCAGGCTGTAGATTCTGGCAGTCACGGGTCTTCGGATTGCTGTCGGGCCACCCCGATTTCAGTCAATTCACTGGGGGAACAGCGCTTCCGCAGGCGTCTAACCTGCATATTAATCCTCGGATAGAGTGTCCTCCCACCGCATGGCGGCCACACGCGGGGGGATTTGGAACGTCTTGGAGAAGCCTGATAGGTCGCCGCCGGTCTTCTGATAGGCTCGCAGTAAAACATCAGGGGCCAGCAATACGCGGGCGAAGTAGTTGGCGCAGGATACCAAATCCTCACGGACGAGATCGTATAGCCCCAGATCACGCCCATGACGGCTTGTGGCAATGGCGATGAACAGCTCGCGCGCCAGCGCAAACCGCCTTTCGTTGGGTTCGAGATCCGGGTTTACATAGATCATCCCCTGCCCATCCAGTGCCCGAACGAAACTTGCGTCCCATAGACCGATGTCCAGATTGAGTAGTTGGAAATCGTCCCGGTATAGGCCAGGGGGCTGCTGGAAGAAGGGTTCTAAGGGAAGCGGGGGCTGGGTCTGGCCCAAATGGGAGGCCAGACCATTGGCCATACGGTTGAGCAGCCAGCGCCGCTCGTCCTTAGATGCCAGCATCACGCTGCCTTTTCTGTTTGCCCCCTCTGCAAGCCTGGAAGGCCGTGGGATGGCCAGGGCGCGATCGAAGGCGAATTCTGCTCATATCGGGCGCTCGCCAGGTCGTGGATGACGCGCAGAAACTCTGCGAACGAGCGTGTTGGGATGGAGGCCACCTTATCGATCAGGACCTCTTCCACCCCGAAGCGGGCCAGCAATTCCCGAATCTCTCCCCTATCATAAGCCGCGCGAAGCTCAGGGTCAAAGGTCGAAGTTCCCATTAATCGATGGATCGCTCTCATAGACATCTTTCAACCCCCATAATGTGTGAGTATGCTAGAAGAAAAGGGCAGCCCGCCCCCTACTTGCTGCCCTCGGGTATTATCGCCTGTCCCCGCTGCTTGCTGATTTGGCTTGCTTGGCTAGCCTCCCCCTCCGCCGATCTGTGGACTCCGCTGCAACATGGGTTCCTGCTCCTTTGAAGGTGCTGTTCTCAAGTTCAGGCTAAACCAAGGGCCCTTAGGAAAACCTAAGGGCCCAAAGGCAGGCGAGGCGATTCGCGGGGCAGGTATCGTTGGGGTTGGAGCAGGCGAAGTTGGGCGGCCTCCCGCCGCCCAGCGTCGAGGCTACTGGATCAGGCGCTCGTAGAGGCGGCGCGCTTCAGGAGGGGGCTCAAGGCCCAGTTCATCTGCCAAGCGCTGGCAGTAGCTCCGGTAATAAGCCACGACTTCGTGGCGCCGGCCTGTGGCACCGAGGACCTCAAGCATTCGGATGTTGAGATCGTCTCGCAGGGGTTCGAGGCGTACGGCTTCACGCAGATAGTCCAGTGCTTCATCGTCCATGCCGGCATTGAGCGCCTCTTGGGCGGCGGCTTCCAGTAGCTTGAGGTATTGACGTCGGAGCGAATCGCGGCGGTGGATAGCCCATTCCGCGGCGCAGGAGGGCAGGAAATCCCCTCGGTAGGCTCGCACGGCTTCCCTCA
>CAZQDE010000067.1:10629-12572 GCA_964591485.1 uncultured Anaerolineaceae bacterium
ATGATTCGAGGCGCGCTCCAGCCACTCCAGAGCCGCTCGAGGGGTGCCATGGCGGCGGTGAAGGATGGCGGTGGCGAGACAGCCATAATGAAGAACTCGTCGGTTCTCCAGGCGGCTTGCCAGTGTCAGGCCTTCGCCATAGAGATCGCCCGAGGCGGAGGCCATGCCCACATCGTTGTACATGTCCGCCAGACTGTAGAGCAGGAAGGCCTGGGCAAGCGGGCTGGCGGCGCGGTGGGCCTGCCGCCGGCCTTCCTCAAAGAACTGGATCGCCCGCTCGAATTCCCCCCTGCGATGGGCCTCGATGAGGTGCGCGTTCATCACGGATCCAAGGCCAAAAGGTGAGCCAGTCCGCTCGAGGATCCTATGAGCACGCTCAAGCGAGGCGATGGCTTCATAGCGCTTGCCCAAATCATCCTGAACCATCACCAGGTCGAGGTAGACATGTCCGAGCGTGAATTCATCGCCGGCTTCCCGCAGCAATTGTGCGGCAAGTCCAAGCAGACGCTCGGCCTCCTCCCAGTCCGTGCCGCTGTGGTAGAGGGCAAGCCCACGCAAGCGGTAAATGCCTGCACGCCGGATCTTCGCGCCGCGCTTGGGGATCGCCCGCTCGATTCCCTCTGCGGCGCGCAGGACTTCACCGTAATCGCCGCGCCGCAGTGCCATCCAGCCACGCACGGATTCAGCGTGGGCCTGAAATTTGCGCTGATCTCGTGCCGGAGCGCGTGGAATTTGACCCAGCGCCAGATCAAGATGGGATTGTGCCTGTTCAAGATCGCCACGGTCCGTGCAATGGGTAGCCAGCACAAGATGAACGCTGGGCGCTGGGATACCTTGTAAGGTGAAAGCCTCCGCCCAAGTATCGAGCATGTTAATCCGCCCGCTTGCGAGGAATGCCTGCGCATGCCGCTCGGCAAGGCGGGCTGCTGCCCGGGCATCTCCCGCCTGCTGATAGAGATCGACGGCTTCAGCGACGGAGCCCTGGTCCTCGAGAAGTCGGGCGCCGGCCGTCTGTAGGCGATGCAGCCGGGTGGGATCTCGGTCGGCCGCGATGTCGAGCAGGAAGCGGCGGAACAGCGCATGAAACTCGTAGGTGCGCGGGCTCGTTTCCGTGGCCGAGAGAAAGGTTCCTTCGCGGTAGAGCTTCGCCAGGATTCGACCGCTATCCTTGCGCCCCATCAAGAGGTCGCAAGAGGCGGCGGTCATCACGGGCAAGACGGCCGCATCCAACAAGAAGGCCTGGATCTGCTCCGGCAGGCGGTTGAAAACCTCCGTGGCGAGATAGGTGTAGAGGAGCGGCCTCTCCTGTGTAGGAGCTGGCCAGACTTTTGGGGGCAGCTGGGAAGAAAGAAGGACGGCCGCGATCCAGCCGCGCGATTCCTGCAGCACTGCTTGTGCCTGCTCCCCGGTTAGAGACCTGTGAAGGGCACGGGTGTCGAGGGCCATCAACTCGTCAAGGGTCAGCGCCAAGTCATGGGCGCCGAACCCCGCCATTTGTGCGTCCATGACCAGGCGACCCACGGAGAGCCCGGGAAGCTCGCGTCCAGCAATGATGAAGGTAAGGTTGTCGGGGGATTCGAGCAGCAGCGTGTCCAGGAGTTCTAGGGAGGCCTCAGAATCCCGAATGACGTGGACGTCATCCAGAATGATCATAGCTGGCTCTGGTACGCGTTCGCGAACGGCATCCAGGAGCACGCGACCTAGACCCTTGGGAGGCAATTGCCCTATCTGGTCCCAGTTCCATGCCTTGCGCAACCTTCGGAAGCGTCGCTGCAGCGAAGCGCCGATCAGCTCCGCCAGATGCCTGGGATCCATATCTTCTTGTGATAGCTTGGCCCAGCATGCCGGGAAGTCTGTGTGGGCGATGAAGTCTGCGAGCAGCGTGGTCTTACCGTAGCCGGGCGGCGCTACGATGGCGATTAGCTTCCTTTCGATGGCGGCAT
>CAZQDE010000068.1:0-12518 GCA_964591485.1 uncultured Anaerolineaceae bacterium
GGGGCACCCCTAAGCTCATCGCTGTCTCCTCCTTTGGCGAAGGCCTCCGCCGGGTTATACCCCTCACCGCCCCGGCGGAGGCACCTTTTTAACCCCTATGCGCGGCCCTCGAGGCCGCGCATTTTCCATCCCGTTCCCCCAAGACGCTTCGAAGCTTAATCCCGGATTGCCGGCAAGACAACTGTGAACGTGGTTCCTTCTCCCAGACGCGAGTCCACCCAGATGCGGCCGTTGTGCTGCTCGACGATCGACTTGACGATCGAGAGGCCCAGCCCTGTCCCCGGCGCATCATTCGGGATGTTGCTAGCCCTGAAGAACTTATCGAAGAGGTAGGGTTGATCGGCCGGTGGGATGCCGGGGCCGGTATCACTCACTTGCAGGATGATCTGATCGCCCTCCGCACCAGCCTCCAGGCAGACCCGCCCGCCCGTCGGCGTGTACTTGATGGCGTTTTCGAGCAGATTCCCGATCATTTGCCGCAATCGCAGCGGATCGCCATGAACATGCGGCAAGCCGTTCTCGAGTTTGGCCTCCAGCTCCAGCCCCTTGGCATCGGCGAGAGCACGAATGCTCTCGACCGCGTAACCGGCCAGCGTCGCCAGCGGCGTATCCTCCTTGGTGGTATCCAGCCCCGCTTCGATTCGTCCCAGGTCCAGCAAATCGGTCACCAGCGCGGTGATTTGCTCCACGCTCATGCGCACACGTGAAAGGAACTGGGCCTGCACCTCCGTCAGCGGCCCGGCGCGCTCGATCAACTCCGTGTATCCCAGAATGGCGGTGAGTGGCGAGCGCAGGTCATGCGATACCGTGGTGACAAATTCGGACTTGATGCGGTCGAGTTCCTTTAGATGCGTGATGTCATGCAGGATCACCGCATGCCCCACTCCACGGATCGGGCTGCGAACCGCCGCCAGCACTCGGCCGTCCTCCAGTTCGATGTCGTCCCGCCTTGTCGAGCCGCCGGGTTCCCTTAGCAGTTCCAGCAAAGCCGCGTGATCGAAGACTTCCGCTGCCGAGCGGCCCAAGATATTTCCTTGCAGACCGAAGATCTCCTGCGCCGAGCGGTTGGCCAGCAGAAGGCAGTTCTCCTCGTCCACGACGATCACGCCGTTTTGGCTTTGGCCCAATACGGTTTCAAATTTGGCCCGCTCGGCCTCTGACTCCTGGTACAAGCGGGCGTTCTCCACTGCGATGGCGGCGTAGTCGGCCATCGCCATCAATAGGGTCACATCCTCCCGGGTCAATTGCTTTCCGGCCTTGCGGTTATCCACCCCGAGCACCCCGATCGTCTTCCCCCGAACCTGGAGCGGGACGTAAATCAGGGAGTGGACCAGATAGGCGGTCTTGATCTTCTGAGGCGATGATTCATCCAGCAGAATCGGCTCGCCCTTCTCGAGTACTTGGCCAGCCAGGGAATCCTGAACTTGCAGCCGGAAGGTGTGCGCGAAATCCTCGTCGAAGTTCTTTGAGGCCCGCATGTAGAGTTCGCCGGTGGCTCCGTCCACCAGTAGCAGGCTTCCTTCCTCCGCTCCGGTGAGCCGCACCGCGGCTTCCACGACGGTCGTGAGCACTACATCCAGATCCAGCACTGCGGTCACGGTGCGGCCGATCATGGCCAGTGTCTCGAGTTCCTGGACACGTCGAGCTAGTGAGCCTTCGTCTTTATCCCTGCCTTCGCTCCTGTTCTCCAGTGCCCGCCGCACTGCTTGAAGCAACTCATCCGATGCGAAGGGCTTCACCAGGAAATCACAGGCACCGGCGCGCAACGCGGCCAAGATCAGCTTATCGGAGCCCTCACTACTCATGAGAATGGTCGGGGTGCCGGGGAGGGCGGTTCTGAGCCGCCGGATAAGATCCAAGCCTGCCAGACCGGGCATCTGCTGGTCGGTGATCACAAGGTCGGGCTTCAAGTCCTGGGCAAGGGTCAAGGCTGACATCCCATCGCCCACGCAGCGCACCTGGTAGCCAGCGGGACGGAGAATCTTCTCCTCTACGATCTGCGCGATTTCTCGATTATCTTCGGCGACGAGAATCAGTTCAGCGCTCATGTGCAATCACCGGATGATCCCATGGGATTGGACGGGCTTGGGACAGCTGGGGCGTTCATGGACCGGCGACGGAGGATCAGCTCGCGGCCCGGTCTTGAGGCTCAGCTTTGAGCACCTCGGACAGCTTCTCAATGACCGCTTCCAGATCCCGCTGCACCATCTCAAGTTCTCCCCCAATTTCGGCCTCAGGGTTTCGGCCACGCAACTCGTGGATTTCCGCCCGCGCCGCTCTTAGACTGCGGTGAATTTCCTGAAGCCAATCGGAGTCCACGCGAATGCCTCCCGCCACCCCCCGGATCTGGCTCTCGAGCATACGCGCCCGGTCTTCGAGCGCCTGGAAAAGCCGGGCGTTCACCAGCGAGATGGAGGCATAATCCGCGACCGCTTCCAGCATGACCAACTGGCGCTCCGTAAATGGCTTGGGGCTCTCGCGGGCCACGCAGATAACTCCAATCGGTTGATCCTTGACCTTGATGGGCGCGATCAACGCCGCCGCCGCGAATTGTGAGAGCTTGAATTTGGACAGTCCCTCACCATGCATCGCCAGTGCCTCCCCGGAGAGCATGACGAGTGAACTCACGCCGTCGTCCCAAGGCTGCTGCAATCGACCTCGAATCCCGGCCGGGAGGTTCCGCTCAGCGCGTAAGTACAGTTCGTCGGTGCCTTCCTTGCGAAGCAGCACCCAGCCGATATCAGCCTCCGTGACGTAGAGGCTGCCCTCGATCAGCTTGCCAAAAAGTTGGCCTTGATGGGTAGTGGAAGTAACTGTCTTCCCGAGGCCGAAGAGCGTGGTTAGCTCTCGCACTCGCCGCTCCAATTGGCGGTTGGATTCGGCCAATTGCTGCGCCAACTGTCGATGCTCCCGACGCAGCCGAATCTCCTTGATGACCCGCTCCAGTGCGGCCACCACCTCGGCCTCTCGCAAGGGTTTCACTAGGTAATCGTGGGCGCCGAGCCGGAAGGCCTGGATGGCGTCGTTCTCCATGCCCTTGGGCGCCGTGACCAGCATGGGCACGTCGGTTCCTTGCGAACGGAGCGCCACCAGCAAATCCTTGCCGCTAAGGCCCGGCAAGGTCAGGCTAGCGATAATCAGGTCAGGGGCAAATTGCAGCGCCTGCTGGATGGCCGAACCTGCATCAGCCGCCGTGGCAATCTGGTAACCAAGCGGCTTGAGAACTTCCCGCGCCAGGAGATCAAGCGTCTCGGGATCTTCATCGACGACGAGAACACGCTCCAGATTCATGGCCTCCGTCATGCTGCTATGATAGCATGGATTGCATTCCCCAGCGCAGCCGCGAAGGCTTCAGAGCTGCATGGATGATAGAATCGAAGGTGAGAGAAGCCACCTTTCCTTGACGCTCTCTCCACCAGGCACGTACAATCAACGACACAAGGCAGCTCTATGGAATACAAGGATTACTATAAGGTCCTCGGCGTCGACCGCAACGCAAGCCCGGATGAGATTAAGCGCAAATATCGTCAGCTTGCGCTCAAGTACCATCCAGACAAGAACCCCGACGACAAGCAGGCCGAGGAACGCTTTAAGGAGATCAACGAAGCCTACGAGGTCCTGGGCGATCCCGAGAAGCGCGCCAAGTATGACCAACTCGGCTCGTCCTACCGCGCCTGGGAGCGAACTGGGCGCGATCCCAGCGGCTTCGACTGGTCACAATGGGCTTCCGGCTTTCCTGGCGGCGGCGTGCGGGTGGAGATGGGCGACCTCGAGGACATGCTTGGCGGCTTCTCGGATTTCTTCCAAGCCATCTTCGGCGGGATGGGCGCCCAACGCACCGCATCCCGCGGCGGACGCGGGCGCGATATCGAGCAGCCGGTCAGCATCAGTCTCGCCGAGGCCTATAAGGGCACCTCACGCACCTTCCAGTTCAACGGCAAACGGCTGGAGGTGAAGATTCCGCCCGGGGCCAAGACCGGCACCAAAGTGAGGGTGAGCGGCAAGGGACAGAAGGGCATCCGCCAGGCCGGCGATCTCTACCTGGTGGTCAAGGTGGAATCCGATCCACGCTTCGAGCGCAAGGGCGACGACCTGTACACCGACGTTGAGGTTGACCTGTACACCGCCGTGCTCGGGGGTGAGATCAAAGTCCCCACCCCAGGCGGCAGCGTCGTGCTGACCATCCCTCCCGGAAGCCAGCCCGGGCAGAAGTTTCGTCTCAAGGGCAAGGGCATGCCCAAGCTTCGGCAGCGCAACCAGCATGGTGACCTCTACGCCCGCCTGCACGTCAGGCTGCCCAAGCAACTCAGTTCGGAAGAACGAGAGCTCTTCGAAGAGCTCGCCAAGATGCAGAAGCGCGGCTAGCTCCCGGGCGCTCGCCGCCGCGTATTTCTTACCGTGCAAAGGACTGGTATCCTCCAATGAAGAAATCGCCTCTTGTCGCTGTTGCTGCCGCTCTCTCCCTCGCCACCATCGCTTGCAGCCTGCAGCCCATCCCGATCGAGAGCCCAACCCCAACGCGCTTGCCGGTCACCCCCCTCCCCACAGCCGCGCCGCCTGTGGATTCTCGGTCCTCCATCATTGAAACGGGGGGGGTTCTGCCTCTGAATGGCGACCTGATCGCACTCTACAAACGCGTCAGCCCAGGCGTGGTCACGATCTGGACCTTCGAGGAGCTCGGCACCCCCCACGAGGCAAGCGTGCCCAGCGGACAGGGATCGGGCTTCGTGATCGACACACAAGGGCATATCGTCACCAACCAGCATGTGGTCAACGGCGCCAGCGAGATCGAGGTGGATTTCCCCTCCGGGATCAAGGCCTGGGCCCAGTTGCTCGGCACCGATCCGGATTCCGATCTGGCCATCCTCGAGGTGGACGTCCCTGCGGAGGCTCTCGTACCCCTGCCGCTGGGCGATTCGGATCAAGTGAGAGTGGGGGAGTTTGTGGTGGCCATCGGCAATCCCTTCGGCCTTACCGGCACCATGACCGTAGGCGTGGTCTCTGCCATTGGCAGGACGCTTGAGTCGGAGCGGCTGGCACCCGGTGGGACCCGCTTCTCCGCTGGCGATCTGATCCAGACGGATGCCGCCATCAATCCGGGCAACTCCGGTGGGCCCCTCTTGAATATGAGCGGCCAGGTCATCGGCATCAATCGCGCCATCCAGACCGAAATCTTCACGGTCGAGGGCAGCGCCGCCAATTCCGGCGTTGGCTTCGCGGTGCCGGTAAATATCCTTCGGCGGGTAGCGCCCAGCCTGATTGCAGCCGGCAGCTATGATTATCCCTACCTGGGCATCTCAAGCCTGGATGATGACCTGTGGAACTTGAAGACCATTGAGGCACTGGGGCTCCCGCCCGCTGCACTCGGTGCCTATGTGACCGAGGTGGTGCCTGGCGGCCCAGCTGACCATGCCGGACTGCGCGGCGGCCGTCGCGAGACCGCCATTCCGGGTCTCCTCGCCGGAGGTGACCTCATTATCGCCATCGACGATCAGCCCGTGAAGAAATTCGCCGATTTGCTATCCTTCCTCTTTAAATATACTGAACCTGGCCAACAAGTCGTCCTCACCGTGATCCGCGAGAACGAGGAGGTGGAGATACCCCTGACGATCGGTGCTCGCCCCTGAGTTCACCCAGCATCCATTGGAGAACTTCCCAAAGGGAAGGAGGTCTGCAATGCTCAGTGAGCAAATCCTCCAGGATCTGATCGCCTTCAAGCCCGGGGCACCTGTTTTGAGCGTATATCTCGACACCGATCCCACGCAACGAACCACCGAGGAATCCAAGCTCATCCTTCGCCAGCTCATCAAACCTTTCGAGGATGAAGCCCCTGAGGACGTCGAAGCGATTTTGCGTTTTGTTGAACACCGCTTCGACTGGTCCGGACGTGGGCTGGCGCTCTTCTCCTCCGTGCCAGCCGATTTCTTCCGCCATATTCCACTCGGGCTGCCTGTGAGGAGCCGGGCCCGGCTCCTCAATCGCCCCTACGTCAAACCGCTCGCCGCGCTACTGGAGAATTTTGGCCATTATGGGATGGCGCTCATCGATCAGCAAAATCTGCGACTCTTCCGTTTCCATCTCGGCGAGCTTGCCGAGGAGCAGAAGCACAGCGGGGAGCCTGTGCGGCACATGAAGCGAGGCGGAGGCTCCCAGGCAGCCGGGCGCCGCGGCGGCGTGGCGGGCCTGACGCGCTCCGCCGAGGAAACCGTGGAGCGCAATTTGCGGGAAGCGGCCCGCCAAGCCTCCCGCTTCTTCGAGCGCCAGGCCGTCCGCCGCGTCCTCATTGGCGGGACCGAAGAAAATACCCAGCGCTTCATCGAAGAACTGCCCAAGCGCTGGCAATCCCTCATCGTAGGCACCTTCCCAATCGAAATGAACGCCGGCCACGCCCAAGTTCTTGAGAAGGCCTTGGCAACCGCGCAGGCCGCCGAGCGGAAGAAGGAATCTCGTCTGGTACAGGCGCTCATCACCGCCGCGGCAAAGGGGCAGGAAGGCGTCGTCGGCCTTGATGACACGCTGGAGGCGGTACACGCCGGCAAGGTGCAAACCCTGGTGCTCAGCGACGGCTATCGCGCTCCAGGGTACCGCTGCATGCATTGCGGCTTCCTAACGGCCCAAGACCTGGAAACCTGCCCCTTCTGCGGGAACCCCATCGAGCAGATCCCGGATGCCGTGGAGCTGGCCGTCCGGCGCGTGCTTAGCGATGGTGGCGAGGTGGAGATCATCCCCGCGAACCCCCAACTCGAAACGGCCGGACGGATTGGCGCGCTGCTGCGTTACTAGAGTGCCTGATGCCCGCGCGGGACGGCTCCCATAGGCGCGAAACGGCTCCCACCCGGTCAAGTGGGAGCCGCTGCCTTATCCGTGAATGTGCAGCCTATCTCTCACGCTCGGCTACTGGCCAAAGAGATCCCGCCCCAAGGCAAGTATATCGTTTGCCAGCACTTCCAGGTCCCGACGGGCCGCGAAATCGTTCGTCTCGATTTCCTGAAGGGCAAGCGCCAGCCGCTCCCGAAGACCGGCAATGGTCTTGGCGGCCGCGCCGGTCAGGCGCTGCTCGAGCCTTGCTAGGCGCTGATCCGTGACTTCAAGAGCCGCGGCCGCCTTCACCGGCTCTTCCTGCATCATCTCGAGTTGGGCGGTGGTGACATCCACCAGCACCTGGAGCAGCTCCTGATGATTCTCCAAGTCCTCGACCCGGGCTTTGAGACGCCGGTTCTCCTCCTTCAAGGGCCGTAGGGTTTCGACCTCGGCCTGGAGCGCCTCGACCTGTTCCTGCAGGCCCGCCATGTCGGTCCGCAGCTCCCGGAGGGTCTGGTCCTGGGGAGCTACGCGAAGATACCAGGTTGCGCCGGCTCCGATAGCGACCAGGCCCACGACCAAGACCGCCCAGAGCAGGACTTTGCGTAGCCTGCGGGACTTTGGAGGCGCGGCTGGCACCTCGGGCGAAACTGGCTCCGCAGCCACCTCCTCCGGGGGCATCGTGTCTTCTTTCTGTTCAGAGAATTCTTCGTTATTCATGGCTTCTTCCTCACCATCCAGGGATCGCGTTCGCGCCCCGTGCCTTTCCCTAGGGTTGTTCGGTCATCGCCAGGAGCAGCTTCCAGCTCAGCTCCAGTTCTTCTTCAGCCAGATTGCGCTGGGCGAGCACGGCATCTAGCGCGGCGGCAAGATGCCCACGAAGGGCCATCGTGTCCTCGTCCCCAGCCTCCTCACCAAGCAGTAGATCGGCGATCTCCAGCGCGGTCTGGATATCCCCTGAGGCCAGGCCGTAATTGCCCTGCTCAATCCACAGGCGGCTGCGGGTAAGCAAAACCATGATACGCATCAACTCTAATTGCCGCGCCACACGTTGTGCAGGAATCTCCTCGGCCTCCAACGCGTCTTCGATCGCTGCCAGCCGGTCCGAGAGGGCGCCAAATTCGTCCTCAAGCGCCTTAAGCTCCGTGGTTCTCTCGGAGAGATCATCCAGCGAGGCGCGCACCTCGCCAATCTGGTCCTTCGCATCCTCCAGGCCTGCCTCCAGGACGGCAAGCTGCTCTGATTGCACCGCAAGCCTGCCCTCGAATTCGGCCGCGCGCGCCGCCTCCGCCTGGCTCGCGCTGCGACGTTCGGCCTCGATCGCGTTCAGGGCAGCCTCGAGATCGTCCAGCCTGACACCATACTCCTGGACCGGCACGACAAGATCCCGATAGAGACTGCGTGCCCCCAGGAAGACGCCGATGCCGAGCGCCGCGCCGATCAGGACGACCAGCAGCATCCGGGCGGCCCAGCGCAAGACTCGGGCCACCACGCTCGGGCCGCGGGGCACCCCCTCCTGCGGGGTCTGCGGCTCGCGTGAGACCTCTTGGGTATCCACCTCCGTCATGGGCTCATCCCTCCCGTCAGGAGCAGCTCCGCCAGCAACTGGCTGAGGGCTTCGAAGAAACTCTCCGTCCGTGTCGCCTGCTCTCGCAGGTGTTTGACCTCGGACTCCATGGCGTGCAGCTGCTCGACTGCCTGGTCGACCTCATCAAGGGAGGCCTGCACTTCTGACTCCATGGCCGTCATACGGCCGCTGAGTCCCTCCACCGCCTTGAGCCGCTGGTCCAGCCGCTGCAGCGTGGAGGAAACCTCGTCCACGCGCACCTCAAGCGCTCGAACCTCTGCATCCAGGTTTCGGATAGAGGCGTGCCGCGCAACGCTTAGGGTGCGATTCACCCCCACCAGGATAGCCATCGTAAGGGCCAGAGATAGGATGACGCTTGCCCCCGCCGTCAGCAGGGCGATCCAAAGCGTCTGGGTACGGGTGAACCCGGAGGGGGCGGTTGGCGGCGTCTCTTTCTTTGATACCGCCGCCTCGACTCGCTTGGGTTCAGGCGCTGACTTCAGTGTCAGGAAGGAGCTGAGGCGCGCGAGCGTCTTCTCCCCCAAACCTGGGACGTCCGTTAGTTCCTCCAACGACTCGAAAGGCCTGGCTTCGATGATCCTTTGGGCCAGGCTTTCCCCAATGCCGGGCAGCGCCTGCAGCGTCTTCAAATCGGCTGTGTTGGGATCTATGGGCTTGAATTCATTTTCCATTTTGCCTACCGCCTGTCAGGGTGACGGGCCGGATTCCCGCCAGCCAGGTTCCTTTGCATTATAGCCCTAATAGAATGGCCAATTCTCTCCCTGGTGGGAATAGATTTCGACCCTCGGCCGGCGAATGAACCTCCTTACGAGGAGCATACCGAACAGGAACCCCCCAATGTGCGCCCACCAGGCGATGCCGCTCATCACTTGGTTTGCGAGCAGTCCGTTGGCCAGTTGCGAGAAGAACCACATACCCAGGTAGAAGAAAGCAGGGATATCCACGAACCAGGGGAGGAAAAAGAACGGTATAAAGGTCACCACCCGCGCAGCGGGGAAGAGAACAAAGTACGCTCCCAGCACCCCCGCCACCGCACCGCTCGCGCCGACGGTCGGAACGCCTAGATTCGGCGAGAAGAATACATGCGTCAGCGCCGCAATCGTCCCTCCCAACAAGTAGAACACCAGATAGCGCATATGCCCCATGCGGTCTTCGACATTGTCCCCGAAGATGTAGAGCGTCCACATGTTGCTGATCAGGTGGAACCAATTGCCGTGCATGAACATCGAGGTAAAGACCGTCAGCAGGCTCATCGGACTGAGCAGTGAGAAGTCCGCGGGGACAAGTCCGAAGTAGCGTACGAGAAGGTTGAAGCCACGTTCACTCAGCGAGGCCTGAAACAAGAACACTAGCGCGTTCAAGCCGATCAAGATGTAGTTCATGACCGGCAGCGATCGCGAACGGATCGTATCCCGCAGTGGAAACATGGATTCCCCCGGCGCGGTTTCGAGAAATAGAATGGGCGGCTGGCGCCGCCCATTGTACCTCAGAGATCGTTTCAGGCCTTGGCGCCGTTTAGCGGGCTGAGACCTCGATCCGCTTCGGCTTGGCCTCCTCGGCCTTCGGAATGCGCACTCGCAGCAGGCCGTTCTCGATCTCGGCTTCGGCCTTCTCCGCCTCTACCGGGTCCGGAAGCCGCAGGCTCCGGGAGAAGGAAAGCGGGCAGCGCTCACGCAGCAAGAGACCCGGCTCCTCCTCGGCCATCTCCACCTCGGCCCGCAGCGTGACCTCATTATCAAGGATCTCAATCTTCAGATCCTCGGCTTTCAGACCAGGGACATCGGCGACGATCACATAGGCATCATCGTCCACGCGAACATCCACGGGAAGCCGCCTCCCGCCATTGAAGGCCACACGCTGTGAGCGCCTCAAGCCTCGGTAGCCGGCCGGTGCAATGTAGTAGCGAACCATTCTGATGAACCTCCGTCAACGCAACTTGGTTGCCTCGAATGTCCACATGCTATCCACTGCGCATTAGAGTTTTGAAAATCGGAGATATGAAATCCATTAACTGCGTTGCCAACCTTCCGTTAATGGGATTCCTACATGGCTCCAACCTGCCCCTCCTACAATGGCTGCGATGCTCAGGAATTGGGGCCCGGCTCCCGCGCCCCAGAAGACATCATGAGAAGGAGAAGGTAGAAATGAATCTGGAACGGTATACCCAGAAGGCGCAGGAAGCGCTGCTGGATGCACAATCGCTGGCGCGCGATCACCAGCACACCATGATCGAACCATTGCACCTTTTGCTTGCGCTCGTCCGGCAACAAGACGGGATCGTCCCGGCGATCGTCAGCCGCATCGCCGGCAGCCCGGCGATGCTGCGCGCCGAGCTCGAGAAGGAGCTCGCGGCCCGGCCGAAGATGTATGGCGGCACCGGGCAACCTGGTCTCTCGCGACAGCTTACGGATGTGCTCCAGGACGCCGAGTCTCGCGCCGCCAACATGAAAGATGAGTATGTCTCGACCGAGCACCTGCTGCTCGCTCTGGCCTCCGGCCCGGAGGCCCAACGGCTGAAGCTATTTGGCATTACGCCGGAGAAAATCCTCGATGTTCTGGCCGAAATCAGGGGCTCACAACGGGTCGTGAGCCCGACGCCGGAGGATACCTTCCAGGCGCTCGAAAAATTCGGACGGGATCTCACCCAGCTCGCCCGCCAGGGGAAACTGGATCCAGTGATCGGGCGCGATGAAGAGATCCGGCGCGTGATTCAGGTGATCTCGCGACGCACCAAGAATAACCCCGCGCTTATCGGTGAGCCCGGTGTGGGCAAGACCGCCATCGTTGAGGGCCTCGCTCAGCGCATTGTCAATGGCGATGTGCCCGAAGGTCTTAAGAACAAGCGCATCGTGCAACTCGACATGGGAGCCCTTGTCGCTGGCTCTAAGTACCGGGGCGAATTCGAGGAGCGCCTCAAGGCGGTGCTCAAGGAGATCACCGACTCGGCAGGCGAGATCATCCTCTTTGTGGATGAGCTGCACACCGTCGTTGGGGCCGGCGCCGCGGAGGGCGCCATGGACGCGGGCAACATGCTCAAACCCATGTTGGCCCGGGGCGAGCTCCATATGATCGGGGCCACGACTCTGGATGAGTACCGCAAGTACATCGAGAAGGATGCCGCGCTCGAACGCCGCTTCCAGCCGGTCTTCGTGGCCGAGCCAAGCGTCGAAGATACCATCAGCATCCTGCGCGGTCTCAAAGACCGCTACGAGGTACACCACGGCGTGCGCATCCAAGATAGCGCCGTGATCGCCGCAGCCACACTCTCTCACCGCTACATCACCGACCGCTTCCTCCCCGATAAGGCCATCGACCTGATCGATGAGGCTGCCGCCCGCCTGCGGACAGAGATCGATTCAAAGCCTCAGGCGCTCGACGAGGTCGACCGCCAGATCATGCAGCTTGAAATCGAGCGCGAGGCCCTGAAGAAAGAGAAGGACAAGGCCTCCCGCGAGCGGCTGGAGCGCATTGAGCAGGAATTGGTCGAACTCCGGGACGAATCGGCGCGCCTGACTGCGCGCTGGCAGGCTGAGAAAGACGCCATCGCACAGATCCGCGCCACCAAGGAAGAGATCGAGAAAACCCGCCACCAGATCGAGCGGGCCGAGCGCGAGGCTGACCTCGAACAAGCCGCCCGCTTGCGCTACAGCACACTGCACGATCTCGAAGCACAACTCACCGAGCTTGAGCAGCGCCTCCGTGAGATTCAAGGAGACAGCCCGCTCCTGAAAGAGGAGGTAGACGCCGAAGATGTAGCCGCCGTCGTCTCACGATGGACCGGCATCCCCGTCTCCAGATTGCTGGAAGGCGAGATGGAGAAGCTGCTCCGCATGGAGGAGCGGATTCACCAGCGCGTCGTCGGACAGGACGAGGCCGTTCAGGCCATCGCCAACGCTGTTCGCCGCTCGCGCTCCGGGCTGCAGGACCCCGACCGTCCGATTGGATCATTCATCTTTCTGGGTCCCACCGGCGTTGGAAAAACCGAATTGGCCCGAGCGCTGGCCGAGTTCCTTTTTGACGATGAGCGGGCGCTGGTGCGCATCGACATGGGAGAATACCAAGAGAAGCATACCGTCTCCCGCTTGATCGGCGCTCCGCCGGGCTATGTGGGCTATGAGGAGGGCGGCCA
>CAZQDE010000069.1:0-12004 GCA_964591485.1 uncultured Anaerolineaceae bacterium
CTCACGCTTGGTTTGGCGCTGCTGGCCTGCAATTTTCCCCAGTTGGCCGGCCCTCAGGTCGATGAGGCCGCCACCGAGACCCTCGTTGCCTTGGCCAGCCAGATAGCACCAACGCTCGAACCCCTTGAGGCCACGCCAACCCAAGCAGCGCGGGTTCAAACGGAATCCCCGGCAGCAACCGACACGCCCTCGCCCTCCTCCACGCCAACCATCACCCCCACAGATACTCCCTCCATCCCAATTGCCCGGCTCAGCCAAAACACGAATTGTCGCTCCGGTCCGGGGACCATCTACGATATCGAATATATCGCCATGGCCGGAGAGGATCTCACCATCATCGCCCGCAGTTCGGTCCCCAACTATGTGATCATCGAGATCCCGGGCATGCCGGGCCAATCCTGCTGGCTCTGGACTCGATACGCCGAGACCACCGGCGACACTAGCGGTCTCCCGGTCCGAACGCCTCCACCCACCCCCACGCCGCAGCCGACTGAAACGCCGGCACTGGCGTTCAGCATTTCTCAAGCTGATATCAGCCTCTGCAGCGGGAAGGAATATCTCGAAATCCAGATCAACAACGCCGGACCAGCGACGATCGAATCGTTCAGCTACCAGACCCGGGACCTGGACAACAACGAGACCGCTTCCGGACAGGGCAACATCTTTAAGGGGAACACCGGATGCCTGCCCTTGATGCAGCCCTCGATCGCGCCCAGCGGCAGCGCCTATGTGGGCGTGGGCCCCTTCACCAGCTTCGCGGGGCACACCGTGAGGGTCACGATGACGGCCTGCGCAGCGGATGACCTGGGGCAGCAGTGCTCACAGGTGCGGAGGGACTTCTCCATCCCCAGCCCTTCCGACCGCAGCCTGAAGGAGCATTTCACACCTGTCGACCCCATGGCGATTCTCGAAGGTGTGGAGACGCTTCCCATCACATCCTGGTCCTACATCGCGGATGAGGGCACGGCCCGCCATATCGGCCCCATGGCCCAAGACTTCAACCGTATCTTCGGCGTCGGCGGAGATGAGGGCTACATCAGCGCCGTGGACGGCAACGGCGTGGCGCTGGCCTCGATTAAGGCGCTGAAGGCAATCACAGAGGCTCAGTCTGCCCAAATCGCGGCGCTCGAAAGCCGCCTGGCCGAGATCGAAGCACAAGACCGCAACGACCAGGGCGTTCTGACCATCCAGATGCTGGCGAGCTTTGCATTCGGTGCGGGCGCGATGGCTGCATGCTGGGTCTACTCAGCGCGGCGCAGGCGCCGACGCAGCCACTAGCGGCTCGGGTCATAGCGAGCCCTGGAGATGAGAGCAAGGGGCTGCCCGGCAGGAGTTCCGGGCAGCCCCTCAACATGCTACGGGGCAAGGATCTGGGCCGTGTAGGTAACGGCGTTTGCTTCGCCTACCCATTCCGGTATAGGATTGTAATTGGAGATTTCGGGTGCACTTCCATCTGTCTAATGGCAGCCGTGTGTGTATCGTGGGAGGAGGGCCGGCAGGGAGCTTCGCCGCCCTTCACCTGCTGAGCCTTGCGCGCCAGCGAGACCTGGATCTCGAGGTGCTCATCTTCGAGCCTCGGGACTTCTCCAAGCCCGGGCCGAGCGGCTGCAACCGCTGCGCTGGCATTCTTTCCGCCTCGCTGCTTCAAGGGTTGGATAGCCTCGGAATCCAGCTCCCTGACCAAGTGATCCAGGCCAATATCCATTCCTACGCAGTCCACCTCCCGGGCGGGGTCCTGCCGATTCATCAGCCCAACCCCACCCGGCGTATCATCAGCGTCTACCGGGGCGGCGGACCGCGCGCCGCAGAGGCCCCTCCCGCCGCGAGCTTCGATGCCTTCCTGCTCTCCCAGGCCAGTTCGCGCGGGGCCTCCCATATTCGGGCCCTCGTCCGCCGGGTTCTGCCAGGGAGCAAACCCACCGTGGAAACTCCCCAAGGTTCCTTCCGGGCCGACCTGGTCGTGCTAGCAACCGGCATCAATAGTCGGGCGCCTCTCGATCCCTGCTTTGGGTACCAGACTCCGAAAAGCGAGGTGATGGCCCAGGATGAAGTGCTGCGACCATCCGATTGGCCGGCGGACCAGGTTCAGACCTATTTCCAGGATCCGCCCGGCCTGATCTTCGGCGCCTTGATCCCCAAAGGCCGCTACTTGAATATCTCGCTGCTCGGCCGCCGCCTGGAAGACGATGCCGTGGGACGCTTCATGCAAGCGCACTCGCTTGGCGGGAACGCCGGCCCGCGTTTCGAGAGCCTATGTGGATGCCGGCCGAAAGTCGCTGTAGGCGCGGCTCCGCGGGCATACGGCGACCGCTGGGTGGCCGTGGGGGACGCCAGCGTCACCCGGCTTTACAAGGACGGCATCGGCTCGGCCTTCCACACCGCTCAGGCCGCCATGTCGGCCGCAATTGAGCTTGGCGTCTCCGATAGCGCCTTCCGCCACGGTTATGCTCGCGTGTGCCGGGCGATCCGACGCGATAATCGCTATGGGCGCTGGCTTTTCGGATTGTGGTCGCTTACACTCCGCTTCCCTGCGCTACTGGAGGCCTGGGCCGAGGCCATCCGTTTGGAGGAATCCTGGCCGGCGCAAGAGCGGTACCATGGACGCGTCCTTTGGGGTATGTTCACAGGCGACGAGCCCTATGAGCAGCTCGCCCGGTTGATCTTCCATCCGCGGGCACTGTGGGCGCTCGGACAGGGCTACAGGCAGCGGCGCGGGTAAGGCAAATGACAGCTTCAGGCGCCTCCAATCTCCGAGTGATCATCATCGGCGGTGGGCCCGCCGGCACATCCTGCGCGCTGCGGTTAAATGCTTTGGCCAGGCAAGGCAACCATAACGTCGACGTGACCCTCCTGGAGGCGAAGCGGTTCGAAACCGAGAGCCACTACAACCAGTGCGTGGGCGTTCTCTCGCCTCCGCTCCCTTCCTTGCTCGAGGAGGCACTCGAGGTCCCCTTCCCTCACCATCTTGGCCGCGCCGAAATCGACGGCTATGTGCTGCACGCAGGCCGGGAGCAGATCCTGCTCGAGGATCCGAACCCATCCATCGCATTGCGCAGAGTTCAATTCGACGCCTATATGCTGGGGCAGGTCCAGGCGCGTGGTATCCGCGTGATCCGGGCTCGCGCCGTTGATGTGGAACGCCACACCGACCGGGTTTTGCTCTATACCGACGCAGAGCCCGTGGAGGGAGATGTAGTGGTGGGCGCCTTCGGCCTCGACGAAGGCTGCGCTGCCATCTTCGCGCGCAGCACCCCCTATCGCCCTCCCAAGGCGCTCGAATCGGTGGTCACCAAATACCATCCTGGCGAACAGGAGATGGCCGCCTTTGGATCACGTATTCACGCCTTCCTGCCGGCCGACCCCAAAATCGAATTCGGCGGCATCACGCCCAAGGGAAACCATCTCACGATCAACATCGCCGGCCTGCATGTGGACGCCCCCGCACTCAATGGCTTCCTTCGCAGCTCCGAAGTCTGGCGCCATCTACCCAACCTTGATCAGGCCGGGAGTCATGATCCGAATGACCTGCGAGCCTTCAAAGGCCGCTTCCCGCGGGCGCGGGCGGCTGGATATTATGGCGAGCGCTATATCATCATCGGGGATGCGGCGGGGTTGGTGCGATCCTTCAAAGGAAAGGGCGTCACGACGGCCATTCTCACGGGCATTCGCGCCGCCGAGGCGATCTGGCGCTATGGAGCCACCGAAGCAGCCTTCGGCCACGCATACCGCCAGGCCAACAAGGACCTGCTTAAAGATTTGCCTTATGGCCGGCTGGTGCGCCGGCTGACGATCCTGCTCTCTCGCCACCACTGGATGGAGGCGATCCTGCGAGCTGCGAAGGAGTCGGAAGGCCTCCGGGAGGCGCTGCGCGGCGCCGTCTCCGGCGCGCAGCCGTATCGCCAGGTGCTGGCGCTCGCCACCCGACCGAACCATCTAGCGGCGATCCTGCGCCATCTGCGCCCTGCGAAGCCGGAAGACACGGCCACGGATACCGCCCGGCCCTGAGAGGCCCCCCTCCGAGGGTGCGATCGGCAGCCCCAGACCTATCGGTCCGCTTGATCCCATCTATACTAGATCCATGCCCGAGGCCCACCCTCGCTACCCGCTCCTGAATGCCATCACGCTCCGCATTCTGGCATCCATCCTAGCCGGCCGCTCGCCTCTCATCGCCCCGCCCCTTCTATGGCCCTGTGGGCGCCCAGAGGGATATTCGCGCGCCATCCCCATCTCCCCATCTATAATGGATCCAAAGGACGAGGGTAGTGCAAGATGCGCAAACGGCTGGCATTGCTCGCGATGGCCATGCTGGTTGCATGCGGTCCAAGGCCTACACCTGGCAAGTGGCCCTCCGCTGAAGCCTCCCCCTCCATCCCGCTCCCGTCGCCGCGGATGGATGGAGATGTCTCGCTCGAAGCGGCTCTATGCCTGCGCCGGTCGATCCGCAACTTCACCCAGCAGGGGTTGTCCCTCGCAGAAATTGGACAGCTGCTGTGGGCGGCTCAGGGTGTCACGGATCCCCGCGGCTACCGCACAGCACCTTCCGCTGGCGCGCTCTATCCACTTGAGATCTACCTCGCCACCGATCAGGGGCTCTACCACTACCGGCCGGAGGACCACAGTCTCCAGCCGTTGCAGGATGCGGATAGGCGTCTTGAACTATTCCACGCCGGACTGGGTCAACAGGCTCTGCGCGAGGCGCCGGCTATCTTCATCATCGTGGGCGTCATCCCGCGGACGGAGGCCAAGTATGGGCCAGAGCGATCCCCACGCTACGTCTACCTCGAGGCCGGGCACGCGGCACAAAACCTGCTGCTTCAGGCCACAGCGCTTGGGCTTGGGGCGGTCCCGATCGGGGCTTTCTACGATAACCAGGTCGTCGATCTACTCGGTCTTCCTGATGGGTACTCTCCTCTCTATCTCATCCCGGTAGGGCACCCTCGCTGAAGATTCCGACGGCGATGGCGCCGGCGTCCGTCCTGCCATTGAACCTGGCTTCGATTTCCTATACGCTTAATGCGGCAAGAGCGCGCGCAAAAATGTCGATTGAGAATATGCGATCTGCTCCCAATCCTGCCGGCCGGCGGGACTTTATGAAATGCTCGCTCGCGTGGTTGGGTGCGGGAATGGCCACGCTAGCCGCGGGATGCGGCCGAAATCGCGCCGAGCTTGAGATTCAATCTGCCGCACCCTCTCCCACACTGCGGCGCATCCCCTCTCCTACGCCCCGCCCTCTGCACGAAGCCATGTTCTATCGCACACTCGACGATGGGCGCGTTCAATGCCAGATATGTTTCCGGACTTGCATCGTCCCCGATGGGAAATTGGGCTTTTGCAAGAATAAGAAAAACGTGGGCGGACGATATTACTCGCTCATTTATGGGCGCCCTTTGGCTCTGCATCCCGACCCCATCGAGAAAGAGCCTGTATTCCACATGCTCCCGGGCAGTCAGATCTTCTGCACCGGTACGGCCAGTTGCAATCAGCGCTGCCAGTTTTGCCAGAATTGGGAGATGTCTCAGCGGACGCTGTGGGAGGTCCAGAATCTGGATGCCATGCCGGAGGAGGTCGTCGCCATGGCGCTGGAGGCCGGTTGCCAGGCCGTCTCCTTCACGTACAACGAACCTACAGTCTTCTACGAGCAGATGTACGACACCGCCCGGCTGGCCAAACAGGCCGGCCTGCGTGCGCTATTCCATACCAACGGGACCATGAACCCCAAGCCCTTGCTGGCGCTGCTCGAGCACATGGACGCCATCGTGGTCGATCTCAAGGCGTTCACACCCGAGTTTTATGAGCGGGTGTGCTCCTCCGAGCTCGCGCCCGTCTTGCGAACACTCCGGACGATTGCTGAAGCCAGCGTGCACCTCGAAATCGTCCACCTAATCATCCCCACCAAGAACGATGACTTGGAGCAAACCCGCCGGATGTGTGATTGGATCGTGCAGACCGTGGGCGAGCGGGTCCCCCTGCATCTCAACCGTTTTTTCCCGGCCTATAAATTGAAACGGTTGCCGCCCACGCCCATCGAGACGCTTGAGGCCGCCGCGGCGGCCGCGGATGAGGCCGGGCTCCAATATGTCTATATCGGCAATCTTCCCGGGCATGTGCGCAATAGCACATTTTGCCCTACATGCGGACGCGTGCTCATCGACCGCGTGCATTTCGTGGTGCTCGAGAACCATTTGCGCCAGGGCCGCTGCCCGGATTGTGGTGAGCGGATTCCCGGTATCTGGAGCTAGGACGCACAGGGCCGCCCCACCACCAACATGGTGCACAGCTTCAGACACCCCATGAGGACGGCCATGGCCAACAAGCCGATGCGTGGAAGGAGAAGCGCTCCCAGAAGCGTGGCGCCGAGATAGGCACCCAGTAGATCCAATCCATACAGGGCTCCTGCCGCGCCACCACCGGGCTCGCCGGCCCATAATGCGTTCGCCAAAGGGAATTGCGCGCCCACAATGAACCCTGCGGCGACGTTCAGAGCCATCAGGGCGAGCTTGATCGCCCAGGACGGAACGAAGATGGCGCCTTGATGGTGCAGCGCCAAGAACAGCAGCGCAAATACGACCCAGTAGCCCACCATCAGCCCTTCAAGAAGCAGAAAGCGCCTTCTGACCCGCGCTCTTCCCGCGAGCCAGCGTGGGGCAAGCAGGCTCCCGGCGGACAAGCCGCCCATGAATGCCGCCAGGATTAGGGCTACCCATTGAAAGAGGTGGCCATAGGCAATTTGGAAGGCGAAAAGCACCATCAGATCTGCCAACATGCCGGCCATGCCGGTGGCGGTGATGGCGAGCGGTATGCTCCACCGCTCACCCCGTAGCCATCCAGCCGCGCACCAGGCCATGAAACCGCCCGCTAAGAGCACCGGCATGGCCCAGGCCTCGGGCCCATCGCCCCAAAGCATGTTACGGAACGCGGAACCAGGTGGTGAGTAGACAGCATCCCAATAGGCCAGTGCCCAGCGCATAGCGAGCGGACGCACGTCGCTGTTTCCACCGAGCAATCCGTGCCCCTCCAGCGGTTTCAGTTGAGACAGTAACCACGCTTCATGCCCCAGGGAGAGCTTGTAGGCGAGGTAGGCCTCGCTGAGGGCATGGGTTTTCATCCCACGCGCCGACCAGCGGGCCAGGAGCGCCTCCGGGCTCAAGTTCGCGCTCTTCGCCGATCGAAAGGCGATCCAAATGGTGGTTTCATCCGGCACAACGCGGACGGCCGGAAAGAGCTCCCGTAATGTGACCAGGAGGGTGGCATTGAGGCGGCTCAGCTCAGGGCCCAGGTAGCTGAGGGATCCTGGTGTTGTCATAGCCACCAATCCATCGGGCGCGAGCAAAGCCATGGCCATCTGGAGGAACTCGCGCGTGTAGTAGCGGTTTTGCTGCAGCGTGGTGGGCAAGGCCATATTGACCAAGATGAGATCGTATCCTCGCTGCGGGCGGTCTGCCTTTCCTGCAAGCATGCTCCGCATGAGGAGCCGGCCATCGACAGTTGAAACCCTCAGTCGTCGATCGGCCATCTCAGAGCCCGTCAGAACCGATGGATATTCCCGCACCATATCTATCAGGACCGGATCCAATTCGGCATAATCAATGCGGTCCAAGGGATATTTCTCGAGCTCCTGCAGCACGCCGCCCACGCCTCCACCGATGATGAGCGCAGTCCGAGGTGTAGGGTGGAAGAGCAACGGAAGGTGAACCAGCTCTTCGCTCAGCAGAATGTCAGGCACTGGAGCCGTGATCATGGGGAGCCCGTCCATAAAGAAGGTCAGTTGCTCCCCTCGGCGGAGCACCGCAAGGTCTCCATAAGGGGAGCGTCGTGTCTCCAGAGGCTCGAGACCTTGCCATTGAAGCTGGATGCCGAGGCGGTGGAGTGCATTTGCGGGCGGAAGTGTGGTGAGCGCCATCATCGCCAAGCCACAGGCACCGACAATGGGCCACAAGGATATCGCCCTTCTTTTGCCGCTCGCCATCCGGGCCCGCCGGAGTAGGCTTGAGGCTGATATCAGATTCAGAGCCGCCAGCATCAAAGTGACCTGAGCCGTGCGCAGGTACGGGATGAGCACGAAGGTGAAGATCAGCCCGCCGACGATCGACCCGATTGCCTCCAGCGAGTAGACCCGAGCCGAGGAGGGCACCACGTCCACTTTCCAAGCCACCAGTGCCTGGCATCCCATGGTGAACATAGCGCCGTCCACCAGGCCAAGCGGGGCCAACACCAGCAGCGAGGTATAGAAGGTAGGGATCCAGCCAACGCCCACTCCGGGTAGCGCCCCCGCGATCCAGCGGCTCGCATACGCGGCGATCAGGCAGACCGGCAGCAAGGCTGCAAACGCCATCTGCAACCCCGCATAGCCGCTCAGGCCCTCCACCCGGCCGGAAAGCCAGCGGCCGAGGCACGCGCTTCCTGCCGCCTCCAGCAGAAGCCAATTGCCCAAAATGAAGGCCAACGACAGTTCATTCCCGAAGAAGGAAGCAAGCAACTCGCGAATCATAAACGCCTGCGTGAGGGTGAAGCTAAACCCCATGAGCAGGAAACCTGCATACATTTCCCATGGAACTCGCGCCGACCGGCGGTGTGTGCGCAGGCTTCGCAGTACTGCGCTCATCCGCGCCACCCCCACCCAACTCCCGGTATTTCCGCGCCACAATCCGGGCATCTCTCTGATCGGAGCCTGTTCTCGACCACCTGGAAACCCCATCGGCGGACAAGTATCACGCCGCACGCCGGGCAGCGCGTATTTTCAGCGGGATGCCCGGGCACGTTGCCCAAATAGACAAATTGAAGCCCCTCTTCCCGCGCCCAGCTCAAGGCGCGTTCAAGCACCACAAGAGGAGTTGCAGGCCTTCGAAACCTGTAGGCCGGCTGATAGCGGGTTAGATGCCAGGGAATGCCCCGTCCTAGCCGGTCGCGGATCCCGGCCGCGATTCGCCGCAGTACAGACTCCTTATCGTTCACACCGGGAACAACGAGCGTCGTTAGCTCAAGGTGCAGCCCAGACCGGAGCGCCTGCTCACAACGGCGCCATACGTGTTCCACATCCACGCCACCGCAGTAGCGTGAGACCACCTCCTGGTCTCCCTTGAGATCAACATTCATCGCATCTAGGCCCGCTTCGATCAGCAGACCCAACGCCTGTGAGGTCATATACCCATTGGTTACGAAGGTGTTATAGAGCCCCCGCACGCGAGCCTCGCTGAAGACCTCCAGTGACCACTCCAGCGAGAGTGTGGGCTCATTGAAGCTGATGGAGGTCCCCTGGCAGCCGCGCGCTACTGCCAGGGCCACGAACTCCTTGGCCGAGCACGTGTCAGGATTCGCGGGTGAAGGCTGTTTGCTGATGTTCCAATTCTGGCACCAGGGGCAGTCGAAGTTGCAGCTCCAGCTACCCACCGTCAGCGCGCGGCTACCGGGGAAAAAATGGAAGAGCGGCTTCTTCTCAATAGGGTTGACGGAGAGGGATGAGACTACGGCATAGATGCGGCTATATAGCGTGCCCTGACATTCGAATCGCGTGCGGCACCACCCCTCCTGGCCGCGGCGCAGCAGGCAACGGCGCTCACAGGTCAGACATCGCACGCCTTCCGGTTCGGCTTTCTGAAGACGCGCCGGAATCACATTCCTCCCGGCCACGGTCCCTGCCTTTATCGAAAAGGCGATTTCAATCCCATCATACACGGGATTCGGTTCCCATAGGCTCCGGCCTGAAAGCCCCTGCCGCTCATACGTCGCAGATTGACATGCGGGATGGCGCTGCTAAGATGAGAGTAGGAGTGGACGCCAGCGCCTGCGAGGGCCTCGCATCACGGACCACACCGCACGCCTACCCAGAGGGGCGCCAGGCCGCGGGTGGCCCTTTTGCCTTGAGAGGGGGCGGCCATGAAAATCTATGCCGATCCGATGGATCAGACCTTGCTCTGCGCCGGCTATGACTACCTTGCCGATTGCCCCATGCGCCGCGAGGTCGTTCAGAGCCGCATGGAGCCCGGCATCCGCCAGAAGAAATGGTGGCGCTACCAGCATGCCTACCTTGGGCTGGAGATCCACGTCGCCTACATCGGGCCGAGGGCGGTTGGGCACATCGAATTCATGCCCATTGAGCACGCCCCTCGCCCGATCGCTGGGGGGCACATGGCCGTCATCACCTGTCTGCATGTGGCACCGGAATACCAGGGACAGGGAATCGGCGAGGCGCTGCTCAGAGCCGCTGAGCGCGCCGCCCGCGTACGCTTCGCTGGCATGGCCGTCATTGCTCAGACCGGGCATGCATTCCTTCCGGTCGGCTTTTTCTTCCGGATGGGCTACCGTATGGTCGATGCCCGTGGAGGTTTGCGCCTGCTGCATAAGCCCTTCGATCGAGGGAAAACGCCGGCGTTCCTGCCAATCCGTTACCGGCCGCGACTGGGCAATGGCCGTATCCAGGTCGACCTCTTTCACTGCCCACAGTGCGCCAGGTCCGGCTGGGCGGTAGACCGCATCCGCCGCGAGTTGCGCGCAGCCGGACGGCAGGTTGATATCCAGGTATTTAATGCAAGTGAGCGACAGCAGGTCGAGGCGTGGGGACTCGATCTGGCGGCCTACGTAGACGGTGAGCCGGTTGCCTGGCTCCCACCCTCTCCTACGGCTGTTTTGGAGGCGGTGAAAGATCGAATGAATGTGATCGCCGCTTAGACAATAGACTCGCGCTGAATGCCAGAAGCAGTTTTGCGGCAGTCCATTCGGGGCAAGCAATCAATCTCAACTTGTCTGCCACCGTCCCACCGCACCGTTCATTTGACCAAGATCTCGTTGAAGGCTGCGATCATCCTTTCAATGGCCGAATCATCCACCCAATAATGCGTAACCAATCGGATGCGTGCGTCAGGGAATATTAGTATCCCACGTTTCTTCAACTCGAGAGCCAGTTCCTCAGAGCCAACGCGCGCGCGGTTTGTCAGGCGGAAGAAGATCATATTCGTCGCAGGTGGATAATAGTCCATTTTAACACCCGGCATACCTACCAAAGCATCCGCCAACCTCCTCGCACGTGCATGGTCCTCTTCAAGACGAGCCGTCATGCTTCTAAGCCCTATTATGCCCGCCGCTGCGAGGATCCCGATTTGCCTCATGCCGCCACCAAGCAACTTGCGAGTTCTGCGCGCCTGACGAATGAAATCTTCCCGTCCGCAAAGCACCGATCCCGCAGGCGCGCAAAGGCCTTTGGAAAGGCAGAAGGAGATGGAATCCGCGGGGGCTGAAAGTTGTTTCGGATCCGCGCCGAGCGCGACGGCGGCGTTGAAGATTCGCGCTCCATCTAGATGTAGTAGAAGATGATTCTCCCGAGCCAATCGCCCGACTTCACGGCAGTATTCCAGGGGAATGGGAGATCCACCACAATAGTTATGAGTATTCTCCAGGCAAATCAATCGGCTTATCGGGCAATGTTCATCATCAGGCCGTATGGCACCTGATATGGCTGCCATTTCTATCCGACCATCTCGAAGATTGGGAAGCGGATAGGGATGTATGCCTCCGAGAACAGCCATGCCGCCTGCTTCATCAAGGAATATGTGGGACTTATTCCCCAAGATGACTTCATCTCCACGGCGGCAATGGGTTAATAGGGCAACCAGGTTGCCCATCGTTCCCGATGGGAGAAAGATGGCCGCTTCTTTACCTAGCTTCTCCGCCGAAATTTCCTCCAAGAGCCTAACTGTTGGATCTTCCCCATAGACGTCATCGCCTACCTCTGCGTTTGCCATCGCCTTCCGCATCTCTTTTGTCGGCTGCGTGACAGTATCCGAGCGGAGATCAATCCATTCCATGCTTAATGCTTCCTTTCTTTATGGCCGGCGGCTCTGACTCCATATGGGGGTGGAGATCTGAAGTGCAGCGACCTCGGGATGCTCGAACTTTTATCGCTCGAAGTATCTAAAAGCCCAAGAGGGCTCGAGAATCCATTCCACATTCCGGTGGCTGAGAGGAAATTGAGATCCAATCGCAAGCCTGGCGCAAAGCTTGACTGGTCACT
>CAZQDE010000070.1:0-11938 GCA_964591485.1 uncultured Anaerolineaceae bacterium
GAAGGCAAAGATCTCCAGCCCGATGTAGGGCAAAGCCATCGCGAACCCGGTCAGGAGCGTGACCCGCATGAAGGCGCCGATGTTCTCCGTGACCTCAATGGCCTGGAGCTTCTGGAGCCCCCCAATAGGCGCGGCCAACCAGGCGAGCACATCCTGGGCGAAGAGGGTACTCACGCCGATAGTGATCACCAAGACGATGATCGACCGCAGCAGGTGGCGCCGCAGGGCTTCTAAGTGATCCAGGAGGAGCGAGGGCTGTTCCACCGTTCGGGAGAAAACATCGCCGATGGGCGCATCCTCAGGCTCATAGTTGATGAAATTGCGGATGGGCCGCGTAATGAAACGGAAGGGTGCGGCGAGTAGATGGAGCAACCGGCGCAGGAACCGACGCATGGACTAGCCTCCGCCCGAGGATGTTTCTGCGGCTGACGGATCCTCCGCCTCTGGCTCTGCACCGGCGGCTGGCGATGACTCGCCGTCCGCCGGGGTTTGCGGGGGAATCTCGGTCCAGGCGCGCAGGCTTTGGTCGGCGTCCCTGACTTCCGTGCGCAGCTCCTTGCCGGCATCTTCTACTTCCCGTCGGACGCTATCCAGTTCTTCCAGGGCGGCTTCACGCGCCAGCCGATTGGGAAGTGTCCGCAGCGTGCGGGAGGCTTCATTTAATACCCGCCAGCTCTCAGACCGGTACATTCGGTTGAGAAAGCGGCCCAAGGACCGGCCAAAGCGGCGCATATCCCGCGGCCCGACCAGGACCAGCGCAAGCAACAGAATGAAGAGCAGTTCGAGGGGTCCAATCCCCAGAATATCCATGGAATTATTCAGAGATTCTCAATTTCGCCCGGATCTCGCGCTCCTGCTTGGACAGCGTGCCCAGGACGCCGTTGATGAAGCGGGGTGAGCTATCTGAGCCGAAGCGTTTGGCGAGTTCGATGGCCTCGTTGATGGCCACTTTCATAGGGGTTTCATCGGAAAGTGTCATTTCCCATAACGCCATGCGAAGGATGTTTCGATCCAGAACAGCCAATTGGTCCACAGGCCATTCGGGCGCGCAGCTGGCGATCCAGGCATCGAGCTGCGGTGCCAAGGATACAACCCCCATCACCAGCTTTTGCAAGAATCTGGCGCTCTCCTCCGAAAGGGCGCTATTCTGCTCCAGGTAGCGCGCCAGCACCTCATGGGGAGGATGGGCGACGGTATCGATCTCGTAAAGTGCCTGAAGCGCAAAGGTACGTACGCGGCTTCGTTCGTGTTTCATGAATCCTGGGATTCGGCGTAGCGAATGTCCTCGATATGCACGTTCACCTGGACTACATCCATGCCGACCATCTCTTCGATAGCGCGTGTCACTTCCGCCTGAACCTTGCGGCTCACATCGCGCACATTCGTGTCCTGTGCCAGGATCAGATGCAAATCAATCCGGACACTTCCATCCTGGACTTCGATGCGAACGCCCTCGCTCGATCCTGGACGGAAGATCCGATTCACGCCTCCGGGCAGGGGCGCCATGGCGACCACGCCCGGCACGCGCAACGCGGTATGCTTGGCCAATGTCACCAGCACACCAGGGGCTATACTGGTTGTGCCAGGGGCTCGATCTGCCTGTTCCTTGTTTGAGTCCATGGTTCCCTCACTCTGCCTCATATCGCCATCCCGCCGTCCACGACGAGCACATGGCCTGTGATGTAGCTGGCTCCATCGGAGGCCAGAAAGGCCACCGCCTTCGCAACCTCCTCGGCCTGTCCAATGCGTCCCAGGGGGATCAATCCCATCAAGCCTTCCCGGGCGGTCTCGGGCACGGTATCCCAGATGTCGGTTTCAATGAAGCCTGGCGCCACGGCGTTGACAGTGATGTTGCGCGAGGCCACCTCGCGAGCCAGCGCCTTGGTGAAACCAATCTGGCCGGCTTTGGAGGCGGAATAATTGCTCTGCCCTGCGTTTCCCATGATGCCCGCGATCGAGGTGATGTTGACGATTCGGCCGTAGCGCCGGCGCATCATATAGCGAACCGCAGGCTTGGAGCAATTGAAGGTGGACTTGAGATTGGTACGCATAACGGCGTCCCAATCCTCCTCGGCCATGGTCATGATCAGGCCGTCGCGCGTGATGCCGGCGTTGTTGACGAGGATATGCAGATCGCCGAAGGTATCCAGCCCGGCCTTGATGAGGCCCTGGGCCTGATCGAACTCGCTCACATCCGCCTGGTGGGTTATGGCCGTGCCGCCGGCCTCCCGGATGGCCGCGGCCACCTCTTCGGCGGCGGTTTCGCTCTGGCGGTAGTTGACCACCACGCTTGCGCCGCGGCTTGCCAGCTCCATGGCAATCGCCCGGCCGATGCCGCGAGATGCGCCCGTGATGATGGCGACCTTGCCTTCAAACTCCATGCGGCCCTCTACCTTCCTCCCATGGCGATGTGCTCTACCGGCTTGTGATTATACCTGGATTTGCAGGACCGCCTGCCTGACGCGAGGCATCGCCGGCCGAGGCTTGCGGGTCATGCCAGGTGCCAACCATAAGCTGCGGCCTGCGCAAGAAGCTTATCAGGCCGGTTCAGGTACATTTCCGGGTTCACCTCGCCGTGGACCAAGCTAAGCAGCGTATCGGTTAGCGCGGCGTTGACCGGCGTTGGCACCCCCAGTTCCCTTCCAGACGAAACCACCGCGCCGTTGAGCCAGCGGACCTCTGATCGTCCGCGTCCGATATCGTAATGGAAGGAGGGTTTCTTCTCACCCCGTCCCCGTCCCACGATGAGACCCAGGATGGGCCGCGTGAGCGCGTGCGGCAGGAAGATAGCCCGCCCGAGCACGGCCACGGGCACATGGGGCAGGTTTTGCGGGCGGATCCCCATCGCCGCCATCACCCGCACCGCCTCCCGCAGTGCCTCGATCTCGAGGGCTGCCACTTTGGGATGTGTGAAGATCTGCGAGGGCATCCAACCCAAGATGGCGGAGGTGGCGTTGGTCACAATATTCGTCAGGAGTTTGGACCATTTCATGCGGGCCGGATCGGGATAGCGGTGGGCTTCCAGTCCGGCAGCTTGAAAGTCGCTCAGGAGGGCTGGGAGGCTGGCATGGCCGTCGGCGAAGCCGACCCCGCGCAGCCGCTCCACACGCAGCACGCCGGGCTCGATCATCTGAACCGCAGTGGTCAGCGTGGCCGGAATCACCCGGCCCTCGCCCAGACTCGCGGCCAGGGTTTGCTCATTGTTGATGCCGTTCAGCAGCGATACGACTGGAAATTCTTTGGCTGGCAGCGCCTGCAGCGCGTCGGCCGCCGCCCCGCAATCGTACGCTTTCACGCAGAGAAGCACGACATCGGGCGCCTCGCCCTCCCAGGCCTGCTCAAGTGTTGTGATCACCTGGGGCGCCTCGAGATGGCCCGCCGGGCCTTCGCCCCCCAGCCGCAGCCCACCAGTCAGCATGGCCTCGGCGATGTGAGCGCGGGCCAAGAACGTGACAGGGTTTCCGGCGAGTGCTAGAGCACATCCCAGGTATCCCCCGACGGCGCCTGTGCCGTAAATGAGGTAATGCATCAGTCCTTCTTGGCCTGGGCGAGCAACTGCTCTACCAGTGCGTTGAGCTCCTCGTCGGAATAGAAATGCAGGACCAGGCGGCCGCCGCGGCGCCCCCGCCGGAGCGTAACCTTCGTGCCCAGCGCCTGGCGGAGTTCCTCCTCGAGTGCCACCTCCTCGGCCGAGCGGTCGGGGACTTTCTTCTTCCGCCGAGGACGCTCTCCTAGCATGCTGCGCACCAATTCCTCGGTCTGACGCACGTTGAGCTCGCGAGAGAGGATGCCTTGCAGGGCAGCGGATTGGGCTTGGGCAGTTGGGAGCGCAAGGAGCGCTCGCGCGTGTCCTTCCGAGATCTGGCCCGCCATCAGCGCCTTGCGGACTGCAGCGGAGAGCTTGAGGAGCCGGAGCGTGTTGGTCACCGCTGTGCGGCTCTTGCCCACGCGGGTCGCGATCTCCTCGTGTGAAAGGCCGAAATCTTCTGCGAGCTGGCGGTATCCCTCCGCGGCTTCCAGCGGATTCAAGTCGCTTCGCTGCAAATTCTCAATCAGGGCCAGCTCGAGGCGTTGGGCCTCGGTGGCTTCCCGGATGATGGCCGGAACTTCTTTCAACCCCGCCATAGCGGCGGCGCGCAGGCGGCGCTCACCTGCGATGAGCGTGTAGCTCCCCTGGGCGTCCGCCGGGAGGACGATGAGCGGTTGCAGCACGCCGTGCTCGCGGATGGATTGGGCAAGGTCCTCAAGGGCCTGAGTGTCCATGGATTCGCGTGGCTGGCGGGGGTTGGGCCGGATGGCCTCCACCGGCACTTGAGCGACGCCCTCGCCGGGCATGGCTGCACCGGTCCCCGCGGGGATCAGCGCGTCGAGTCCCTTTCCCAAACCGCGTTTCTTGCTCATAAACACCTTTCGTTAGCTGGTGATCTCCGAGATGCTCACGCCATCAGCCTGCAAGATCTCCCGCGCAAAGGCCTCGTAGGCTTTCGCCCCTGGCGAGGCCGGAGCGTAGGCGGAAATCGGGAGCCCATAGGAGGGCGCCTCGGCCAGCCGAACGCTTCTAGGGATGATCGCATGAAACACCTGGCCGGGAAAGTGGCGGCGGACTTCCGCGACCACATCCCGGGAAAGGTTCGTGCGGCCATCGAACATCGTCAGGAGCAAGCCTCGGATCCGCAGGTCCGGAAAGAGCCCGCTGCGCACCCGGTTCAGCGTGTTCATCAGCTGTGTCAAACCTTCCAGCGCCAGGTACTCGCATTGGACCGGGATGATCACTCCATCGTGGGCCGCGACCAGACCGTTTACGGTGAGAAGCCCGAGCGAAGGAGGGCAGTCGACCAGGATGTAATCGTAGCTGGCATGGGTGCCGGTCAACGCATTCACGAGCAGGCGCTCGCGATCAGATAGGGAAACCATCTCCACCTGTGCGCCAGCGAGAGCTGCGGAAGCGGGGAGAAGCGAAAGC
This sequence comes from uncultured Anaerolineaceae bacterium, assembly GCA_964591485.1. Taxonomy (GTDB): domain Bacteria; phylum Chloroflexota; class Anaerolineae; order Anaerolineales; family E44-bin32; genus E44-bin32. Next base: position 4,964 of record CAZQDE010000070.1, read on the forward strand.
CCTAGCTTGCGATTGTGGAGGATAACCTCTCCAGCGAGTGCTCCCCCGATCAAGACATCATAGGTCCCGCGGCGCAGAGACTTATGGTCCACACCCAGGCATGCCGTGGCATTGGCCTGTGGGTCGATATCGACCAGGAGCACACGCATGCCCAATTGCGCCATGTAAGCGCCCAGGTTGATGGCGGTGGTGGTCTTGCCCACGCCGCCCTTCTGGTTAACGAGGGCGTAAATCTTTGTCATGGCTGGGCGGTTTCCTTGGCGTGCCTCAACTCCTCCAGACGTGGAACGCCATCTAGGCCGCGGCGCTGAACGGATCGGGCGGCAATGGCGTTGGCCATTTCGCAGGCCTGGCGCGGATCCTGACCGGCCTGAAGGGCGTGGAGGAAGACGGCCGCGAATATATCACCCGCGCCGGTCGGGTCCACCTCTTCTGCCTCAGGCGCAGGGATCCTTCGCTCAATTCCACCCACGAAGAGGCGGGCTCCTGCCCGGCCGTTGGTCACCACCAGCAGCTCACAATGGCGGGCGATGGCGGCTGGGGCGGTTTCATCCCCTGCCAGGTCCTCCATACTAAGGATCACAGCCTTTGCTTTTGGAAGGTGCCTGGCGATTTCCACCCAGGGCGCCAAGCTGACCTTTCCCTGCTCGTCCATGCGCCGCAACCAACCCTGCGGGGTCAGGACCACAAACGACTGAGGGAAGGCCTCCAGAAGGCCGGGGTCGACCTCGTCGAGCACCGGCCCCAAGAGCACCACGGGCGCCTGGCGCCAGGCTGGCGGGATATCCTCCAGGGTCAGTGGCATGGCCTGGGCCCAAACGCGCTGGCTGCGTGAACCGGCTCGGTAGAGATTGACGAAGGTGGTGGTTTGATCGGACGGCTTGCATTGCAAGGTGACTTCGGACAGCGGCGACAAATCCAGATCCTCGTCGCAGGAGGTGACCAACGCCACTCGGTGACCCATGCGGGCAGCCGTCAGCCCGGCATACGCCGCCGTGCCCCCCAGGCGGTAGCCATCCGAGGTGAGGTCCTTGGTGAGATGACCAAGGATCAGGAAGTCGATGGGCTGCGATGCGCCGTGCATGGAGGCGATTCTACGTGTGTGCTCAGGGGAGACAACCGCCGTGGCCTAGCGGCGGGGAATGATCGTCACCTTGCGGTGACGGCCCTCGCCCACGCTGAGCGTATCGACATTAGGGTCATCGCGCAGTTCGAGGTGGATGATGCGGCGCTCGTAGGCCGGCATCGGTTCGAGGGTCATCGTGCGCGAGGTCTCCACCGCCTGGCTGGCCATACGGCGGGCCAGGCGTCGGAGCTGTTGTTCGCGCCGAGCCCGGTAGCCTTCAACGTCGATCAACACAGAAATGGGTCGCCTGAGCTCTTTTCCAACGATCAAGCGGGTGATGTACTGCAAGGCGGAGAGTGTTTCTCCGCGGCGGCCGATCAACAGGCTCAAATCATCGCCGTTGATATCGACATGCAGGGGGCGGATCTTCCCGGGCGCGTCTGGCTCGCCCCAAGTGGCATGGATCTCGGCCTCGACACCCATCCGCTGCAGGAGTTCCTGAACGGTATCCCTGGTGACACGCAGGGCTTCCTCGTCGGATTCCTCCTCGCCCAGATCCGCGGCCGTCTCGGCGGCCGGCTCGGGCGCCTCGGCGGTGGAGGGTGCTTCACCAGCCCGCACCGTCAGGCGCACCCGCGCCTGGCGGCTGCCAAGCCCGAAGAGCCCCTTTCCGCCCTTGTCGAGGACCTCGACCTCGAAAGCATCTTCGGGAAGCCCCAACTCGTCGGCGCCACGCTGGATGGCCTCTTCGACCGTTGGGGCGATGATTTCCAAACTGGTTCGCGTCTCGTTCATCGGTGTCACCTTCTAAGAACGGGGCTGGAGGCCCCGTAGGGTCTAGGTCGCTTGGGATTGGCGGAGCCTGCGCATGATGAGGCCCTGGAGAATGCCGAGCAGGTTGGATACGACAAAGTAGAGCGCAAGGCCTGATGCCAGTGTATAGGCGAAGTATCCCAGAAGGAGGGGCATATAAAGACTCATCATCTGTGTCATGGCGGCACCCTGAGAATCGGGCGTCGTCGGGGTGGTCAGTTTGGTCTGCAAGTATGTGCTGATGACCACGAAGATGGTGAGGACCGGGATCTCAAAGGGCAGGAAGGAAAGCGAGAGGCGCTCCGGCTGGCTCAGGTTCATCCACAGAAAATGGCTGTTGAGTGGGATCAGGCCGGCAGGGATGAAGTCGTAGATATGCTTTGAAAGATCAAAGAGCTGCGCCGGGGTCGAGGCCAGGCTGCGGATGAGTGCTTGATACAGGCCGATGATGATGGGGAATTGGATGATGAGGCCCAGGCAGCCACTCATCGGGTTATAGCCGACCTCACGGAAGAGCTTCATCTGCTCCTCAGCCAGCTTCTGGCGGTCGTCCTTGTATTTCTTTTGCATCTTCTGATATTTCTCGGACTTCTGGATCTCCGCCATGACCATCGAACTGCGCATTTGCTGGTAGGTGAGGGGGAGCGTGATCAGGCGCACCAGTGCCGTGAAGATGATGATCGCCCAGCCGAAATTCTGCCCCAACAGGCTGTAGATGTAGATCAGGGCATTGATCATCGGTTCGAGAATCAGGGTGTTCCACATATGTTTAACCTTTGCACATCATTTAAGGCTTAAAAGGCAGCGCATGCTACCGCTATCTGCATCAACCATATAGAGCAAGCACTCGCTCTCCATGGCGGGCACGAGCAGGCCATACTCGGTGAGGATTGGATCGGCCAGCAGCCGGCCGGTGACCTTCGTGCTGGAGGGCCAAGCGGGGTCGCCGCTGGCCTTGTCGAAAGCATCCACGGCGCCGGCCTCGCTTACGAAGTAGACACGCTCACCGGCGGTTGCAGGTGAGGCCGACGCAGAGCTCTCGAGCGTCTGGCGCCAGGCCTCCTTGCCCGTCGCCAACTTCACGGCATAGGCGGTGCCAGAGACATCGCCGAAGAAGGCCAACTCTTCATTGACCGCCGGGTTGCCCCAGATGGCGTCCTCGGCCTCGAAGGTCCAGCGGATGCCGCCGGTTTGCGAATCCACGGCATAGAGCTCTCCGCCAAAAGTGCCGCAGAGCAGCAGGCCATCCGCCAGGGTGGGGGTGTCAGAGATGGCGGTGCCGAGATCCAGCTCCCACGCCACCGCGCCGCTCTCGGCGTCGAGGGCGTAGAGGTGGTGATCGAGCGAGGCAACGTAGATATGCCCGTTGTCTGTCAGCGGGGCCGACCAGATTGCATGCTTGGCTTCGAAGGGTTGCCGCCAGGCGGGCTCGCCGGTGCGCAGGTCAAGCGCCCACAGCCGCCCGAGAGCGGTTGGCACGTAGGCGCGTCCGCCGCTGATGAGGGCGCCTCCGATCACGCGGTCCTCGGGCTCCTCGAAGGTCCAGAGCGGGGAGCCGGCGGGGTTGGAGGCCCGCAGCCCATAAACCGCCTGGCTGTAGCTGCCCACCACGAGGACGTCGTCCTCTTGGCTTACGGCGGGGGGAGCAAAGAAAGTAACGCCTCGCTGCTCTTCCTGTGGGTAGGTCCAGAGCGCCTTGCCATCCGGCAGGCTGATGGCCCGGACAAACGGCCCGAAGGAAACATAGGCGACCTCATCCTGGACGGCGACGCCGGGCCAACTGGAAGCCTGCATGACGCTGCTGGAGCCGCAGGCGGTCAGGAGCACGGCAAGCAAGATCAGGGGCAGGAAACGGAGCGTGTGCAGTTTGCTTAGTTTCATACTACTCCTATGGGACCGGATCGTACCCGCCCGGATGCAACGGCTGGCAGCGGAGAATCCGCCATATGGACAGCGCTCCCCCCTTCAGCAGGCCGTACTTTGCGATGGCCTGGTAACTGTAATGGGAGCAGGTGGGGTAGAAGCGACATGTCCCGGCCGGCAGTGCGGGCGAGATCCATCTTTGGTAGAGCCGGATCAGAGCCAGGACCGGAAGCCGCGGAAGCGTTCCCAGGGTGATGGGCATCTCGCGCAGAGAAGGCTCCTGGGACTTCTGATGGCTATGTTCACTGATCTCCATTATCAAGTCCATTATCAAGCCTCAGGCCAGCCCGAGCGAGCAAATCCAGCAAGGCATGCTCAATCTGCGGCCAGGACGCGCTCAGCAGTTCCGGGCGGGCAATGAGCACGATATCCCACCCGGGCCGGATCCGATTCAAGTTGCGGCGTAGGGCCTCGCGTAGCAAACGCTTGGCGCGATTGCGCTGCACTGCCCCGCCCATGGCCCGCCCTGCGGTGATGCCCACGCGCACATGCTCTCGATCGTTCGGGCATGCCGCCAGAATGGCAAGCGGGTGGGCATAGGAACGTCCTGTGCGCCGCACCCGCTTGAAGTCGGACGAGCTGGTGAGCCGATGTCTGCGGTTCATCCACCTGGCCGGTTGAGGGCAGGCATGCTCCAACTGGGCGGCGGTTGCTAGGCCTTCCAGTTGATCTTCTTCACATGTCGATTCATGCGCGCCGACAGGCGGAGGCGACCCTTCTGGCGTCGTCGCTGCAGGACGGCCCGGCCGCCGCGTGTCTTCATCCGGGCTCGAAATCCATGAACTCGGACTCTGCGGCGAATCTTCGGTTGATACGTGCGTTTTGGCATGACACGAACCCTATGATAAATCTCACGTCGGCGACTTCACATCTCATAACCACGCGGCCAGCGATTATACCGCGCCCCCTGAGGGGGGTCAACGCGCGAGCGCCCCCTGTTTCTCAAGCGGGATTAGGAATGACAAAGCCTACTCGTTGATGCGCTCGATGCGCGCGCCCAGCGACCGCAGTTTCTCATCGATGCGCTCGTAGCCGCGGTCGATTTGCCCGATATTGCCGATGCGCGAAGTGCCCTGGGCTGCGAGCGCAGCGAGTGTCAGGGCCAGACCAGCGCGGATGTCTGGACTCTCGAGCTGCTCACTATAGAGGCGCGAAGGCCCTTGGACGATGGCGCGATGGGGATCGCAGAGGACGATGCGAGCCCCCATCGATACCAGCTTGTCGATGAAGAACATACGGGTCTCATACATCCAATCGTGGAATAGCACCGTTCCGTTGGATTGAGTGGCAATCACAATGGCGATGCTCATCAGGTCGGTCGGGAAGGCCGGCCAGGGCATGACGCTGATCTGGGGGATCTTGCCACCTACGTCCGGGTGAACCTGCAGGGGTTGATCGGATGGGACCAGGATGTCTTCCCCCTCGACCTCCCACCGGGCGCCCAGCCTCCCTAAGACCAGGCGCGTCATGTCCAGGTATTCTGGGCCAGCCCGGCGGATGCGGATCTCGCCCCGGGTGACCACCGCCGCGCCGATGAGGCTCACGACCTCCAGGTAATCGGGGCCAATCGAGAACTCGCCCCCATGCAGGCGCTCGACTCCGACGATATGGAGCGTGTTCGATCCAATGTTCTCGATCTTGGCGCCCAGGTGGTTCAGGAAGTGGCAAAGCTCCTGGACATGTGGTTCGGAGGCCGCGTTACGGATCACGCTCTCGCCCGGCGCGGTGACAGCTGCCATGATGGCGTTCTCTGTGGCCGTGACGCTGGCTTCGTCCAGCAATACTTGTCCACCCTGCAGACCGCCCACGGGTGCCTGCATGTGGAACTCTCGCTCCCCGTAGCGCACGTTGGCACCCAGGCGCTCCAGGGCCAGCAGATGGGTGTCGACCCTCCGGCGGCCGATGACATCTCCGCCGGGCGGGGGCAGGGTGATGCCGCCCACGCGTCCAAGCATTGGCCCGGCGAGAAGGATCGAAGCCCGGATCCGCCGACAAAGATCGGGGTCCAGATCAGCCTGGCGTACATCGCAGGCCTGGATGCGCCAGGTGTGCGGCTGCTTGCGTTCGATGGAAACCCCTAGGCTTTCCAATAGCTGCCCCATAATCTGCACATCACCGATGTCAGGCAGATTGCGCAAGACGACGGGTTCATCAGTCAGCAGGCACGCCGCCAGAAGCGGAAGCGCGGCGTTCTTGTTCCCGGAGGGTGTGACCTCCCCCCGCAATGGGTGGCCGCCCTCGATGATGAATGCAGGCATGGGCTATCCTTTTTGGGCCAGCCAGACGGGCTGCCCATTAGCGGCGCCGAGTCTCTCGGCGGCGCTTCCGTCCCGAACGGCAATCTCCAGCAGGCCATCGCTGCCGACATAGCAGACCAGCTCTCCTCGGCTAACGTCCCCGAAGGTGCGGCCCATTGGAATGGTTGGGCCTGATCCCAACCGGGCTTCAAAGCGGGTGCCCGGCAGGCTGCGCCCTTCTCTTCCGGGGATCCAGGGCGTGAGTGCCAGGCCCTCGGCCCGGTGTTTGAGCAGGCCGATGCTGGTCACCAGGTTGCCGAAGCGGTCGATGTGGATCACTTCGCCAGCGAGGGTGGAGGCATCGGGGGAATCCAGATGTGGCCATGGCAATCGCAGCAGGTCCCCGACAGCAGGCCCTAACGCATCCGGCGGAACACCCGTGGCCAGATGTGCGCCCGCGGGGGCGAAGATGTCGCGACCGTGGAAGGTCGTGCTCACCGGCTCGAGGCGGTAGGCTGGGTTCTCCAGGGCGTAGGCCTGGATGCCCCCAACGTCCGCAAGCAGGTAGCTGAAGAGTCCGTTGTCAGGGCCCACAAGCAACAATTCCGGCGTCGCGATCACGATCGGTGTTCGCTGTGTGCCGACACCGGGGTCCACGACCCCAACGACGACCGAGCCAGACGGCAGGGCGAGGCGGACGCGCCAGAGTTCGAACGCGCCGCGCCGGATGTCACCCTGTGGGATGGCGTGGGTGAGATCGAATACCGGGGCCTGAGGGGCAATCCCGGCGATCACGGCCTTCATGGCCCCCACATAGGTGTCCTGGAGGCCGAAATCCGTGAGCAGGGCGATCGGGCGCGGCTTGGACATAGGCGTGGCGCAATTCTAACGAAAGGACCGAGGGGGGTCAATCGGCGCGGACGGCAGGGCAATCGC
>CAZQDE010000071.1:0-11843 GCA_964591485.1 uncultured Anaerolineaceae bacterium
CGGCCGCTCTTCATGGATGGCGCCGTGGCTGATGCGTCGGCCTTGGAGCGCCGCCTTTCGGAGCTGTATGCAGCGCGTGACCGGGTGTTGACCACCCTGGAAGAGATTGATCTGGACTTCGCCATGGGCAAGCTGCTAGAGGCGGATTACCGCCAGCAGCGGCAGGCTCTGGTACTCGAAGGGGCCGAAGTCCTGCGTGCGATCGACGAACTCCAGCAGGAGGCGGGAGGCGAGGAGGCAGGCCCCGGTGACCTGGAGGCAGAGATCGAGGCAGCGGTGGCACGCCTGCGCTCGCAGAAGGCCGGGGGCGAGGAGGGCTCTTGCCCGGCCTGTGGCGCCCGGACCTACGCGGGCGATCAATTCTGCGTTCAATGCGGAGCCTCGCTGGTTGCCGAAGAGGGTGATCGATGAAGCCGCACTGCACCCTAATCTTGACAGCTTTCCTCCTGGCTGGGTGCAGCCTGGCGGAGGATGTGACTCCGCCGCCGGCGTTGGCCACGGCCCAGGCAGCGCAGCCCCTGGCCGCGCCCACATCCGCCCGGCCCGCGCCGACCCAGGCAGTTGAGGCGGCGCCGGCGGTGCCCCCATCGAATCCCGACCCGCTGCGCGGAGCCCTGATCTACGCCGAGGATTGTGAGCCTTGCCACGGCCCGAGCGGCCGGGGTGATGGGAGCATGGCTGCCAACATCGATAATCCGCCGCTGCCCCTGGGTGAGGCGGCCTTCGCAGCCTCGGTCAAACCACAGGACTGGTTCCAGGTAGTGACGGAGGGCCGCATGGACCGCTTCATGCCGCCATTCCGTGGCCTGAGCGAAGCGCAGCGCTGGGATGTTGTCGCCTATGCGCTCACGATGAGCGCGCCGCCGGAGATGGTGACACAGGGCGAAGAGGTCTACCTGGCATCGTGCGCCGACTGCCATGGCGAGGATGGACGCGGGGGCAGAGTTCAGATCGATCTGACGCGGCCGGAACTGTTCGCAGCGATCTCGTTGGAGTCCTATCAGGTCCGCATCGCCGAAGGATCTGCGGAGATGCCCGCCTTTGGAGAGAGCCTCTCGGAAGAGGATCTCCAGGCCGTCGCGGCCTTCACGCGCAGTCTGGCATTCGCCAGCGATCGTGAGCAGCCGGCCACCGAAGAAGCCGCGCAAGCGTTGGGAACGATCCGGGTGCGGGTGACCAACGGCACCCAGGGGGCGGAGGTGCCTGAGGGGCTGGAAGTGACGCTGCTGGGTTTCGATGGCGACCATCGCACGCTGCAAGAAGTGGTGGCAGTAGGTGCGGAGGGTGAGGCCTCGCTGGAAGGTGTCGAGGCCGTGCGCGGTCGGATCTTCGGCGCGTTGGTGGAGTACCAGGGCGTGTCTTACTTCTCGAGCGGCGGCCACCTGCCGGCCGAGGACCCGCAGCTTGAGCTTGGCGTGACGATCTACGAGACCACGCCCGATACCGATCAGATCGAGGTGCAACGATTACACCTGATCTTCGATTTCTCGGCGGAGGGGCTGGTGGAGGTCTCAGAACTCTGGCTGCTGGGAACCGAGGGCGACCGGACGGTGGCCGCTCGCAGTGGGCAGCTGGCGATACCGATCCGGCTCCCGGAGGGTTTCGCCAGCTTGCAGTTCGCGGACGCCACTCCTGGGCGCTTCACCCCAACGCCGGATGGCTTCGTGCTCCATGAGCCGGTTGTTCCGGGCGCTTCGCAGGAGGTGATTTTCAGCTTCACCCTGCCTTACGAGCGACGGCTGGATTTCGTGCAGCCCGTTGATTATCGCGTGCGGGCAGTGGTGGCACTCACGGAGGAAGGTGCGCCGGAACTCCGCGGGGAGGGCCTGGAAGATCTCGGGACGCAGCCGATGGGCGAGTTCATTCTGCATAGCTACACCATGGGAAGCCTGGAGCCTGGAGAGTCTCTGGAACTCATGCTCCGCGGACGGCACCCGGCGGCTCAGACAACGACGGGCTGGCTTGGTTGGGTCCTAGGCGGAGTCGCGCTCATCGCCGCCGGCGCGGGTATCGCGCTGATCTGGCGGAGGGCCGACAGACCGGAGGAGGATTTGGAATCCGAGGCCCCTGCGCGGGCTCCCGAAGCGAATGCGCGCCAGCGGCTGCTGCACGCGCTGGCTGCGCTGGATGATGCCTTGGAAGCCGGGGAGATCGACGCCGAGGAGCATGCCAAGCGGCGTGCAGCCATCAAGGCGGAACTCCTGGAGCTGATGAAAGACCCGCATGATTGAAGTCCGCCAACTGGTGAAAGCATTCGGCCCGAAAGTGGTGCTGAGGGGCCTGAACTTCAACGTAGGGGAAGGGGAGTTCGTTGCCTTGTTGGGCCCTAACGGGGCTGGCAAGACCACCTTCCTGCGCATCCTGGCCACGCTCTCACGGCCGAAGATGGGCAAGGTCGTGTTGGGCGGCTGGCAGCTCCCGTCCCAGGCCGGCGCGGTCCGCCGGATCCTGGGTGTGGTCTCGCATCAGCCCCTTCTCTATGGCGATCTGAGTGCCGAGGAGAACCTGCGCTTCTATGCCCGCATGTATGGATTAGAAGATGGCGAAGCCCGCATCGCGGAGGTCTTGCGGCTGGTGGGGCTGCACCGCCGGCGCCGCGACCTGGTGCGCGAATTCTCGCGGGGCATGCAGCAGCGTCTGGCCATCGGCCGGGCGATCCTGCATCGCCCCAAGGTCCTGCTCTTCGATGAGCCCCATACCGGCCTGGACCAGGAGGCGGCCGGTATGTTGGACGGGCTGCTGCGGGAGGTGGCTGCCGAGGGCCGCACAGTGGTGATGACCTCCCACGACCTGTTGCGGGCGGCGCGGCTGGCGGGTCGGGTCGATATCCTCTCCAAAGGAGTGATCGCTGCCTCGGTGCCCGGCGGGGATGTAGATCCGGTGGAACTTTCTGAGCTGTATCGCAAGGTGACGCATGACTGAGCAAGCCGGCGCGATCGAAGCTGCGATGCGGATAGGCTGGGCAGGCCGTCTTGCCCGCTACTTGCGCTCGATTGCCGCCATCGTCTGGAAGGATGTGGTGGCAGAGTTCCGCAGCCGCGAACTGTTGGGAGGTATGCTGGTTTTCGCGCTGCTGGTCATCCTGATTTTCAATTTCGCCCTGGAGCTCGACATCCGCACCCGCGAGAGCGTCGCAACCGGTGTGCTCTGGGTTACCTTCGCCTTCGCTGGGACCCTGGGACTCAACCGCTCGATGGCCATGGAGAAGGATCGGGGCTCGCTGGATGGATTGCTGCTGGCTCCAGTGGATCGCAGCGCCATCTATTTTGGCAAAGCGCTCGGTAACTTACTGTTCATGCTCATCGTCGAGGCCATCGTCATCCCCACCTTCAGTGTGCTCTACAATCTCAATCTGCTGAAGGCGGGTCTGCTGCTGGTTGTCCTGTTGGGCTCGGTGGGCTATATCGCTGTGGGGACGCTGCTCTCGTCCATGGCGGTGCAGGCGCGCACGCGGGACGTGTTGCTTCCCATCCTGCTATTTCCGGTGGCGGTGCCGGTGTTGCTGGCTTCTGTGAAGGCGAGCAATGGCTTCTTGATCGGCTTGGAGATGGTCGAGATCTGGCCCTGGCTCAATCTGCTCATTGCCTACGATGTCATCTTCATCGCCGTGGCATTCATGGTCTTCGATTTCATTGTGGAGGAGTAGGGCACCTTCTGAGGAGGAGTGATGGAACCCACGCCGAGGCTCTTAAAGATCTTGAATGGATTCACCGGCTTGCTGTTTATTGCGGCGCTCTACATGGTGCTTTTCTACGCCCCGCGTGAAGCCATGATGGGGGATGTGCAGCGGGTGTTTTACTTCCACGTTGCGGCGGGCTGGGTGGGCGCACTCGCCTTCCTGGTCACGGCGGTGGCGGGCATCGCCTATCTGGCACGTGGCGGTCATCGCTGGGATCAGGTCGCCCTGGCTTCGGTCGAGATCGGCGTGGTCTTCACCTTCATTAACATCGTGAGCGGGTCGATCTGGGCGCGTCCGATTTGGAACACCTGGTGGACCTGGGATCCGCGGCTGGTCACGGCCACGATCATGGAGCTGGTCTACATAGCCTATCTGATGCTCCGGCAGGGGATCGAAGATCCTGACCGGCAGGCCCGCTTCGGAGCGGTCTATGGTATCGTGGGCTTCATCAGTGTGCCCCTCACCTTTCTTTCGATCCGCATCTTCCGCACTATCCATCCCGTGGTGGTCGGAAGCAGTGATCCCACGGCCGAGGGGGCCTTCGACATGACCCCCAAGATGCAGGCGGCCTTCTTCTTCAGCTTGTTCACTTTTACCTTCGTTTACATCACGCTTCTCTGGCACCGCCTACGCCTGCAGCGGCTGGTGGAATACGTGGAAGCCCGCAAGTCTCAAGCCCTCACGGGATAATTCGGAGGATCACATATGTTCATCCAGCAAGCCCCTGCAGACACCTTCGATTTCATGGTCTACGGCTTCGCGGTGATCCTGGGCGTGATGGGGTTGTTCATCGGCAGCCTGGCGCTGCGGTTCCGGCGTCTGCGGCAAGACTTGGCGTTCCTCGAAGAGCTTGAATCAGAGGGGTAGCCGCAACGGTCTCCTATCGGAACGGCTTTTGGCCTTGAGGGATGGATCATGAGGCGCTGGCCTTCGACCACGCTGAGGGCATGGCTTGCGGCCTACGCCATGCTGACCGCGTACGCCGTGCTGGCATCCGCGATGGGGCTTCCCGCACCGGGCGCAGGGATCACGGCGCCGTTGAGCCTGATGGCATTCGCCTTCGCCTTGCTTCACGCCTGGCTGGCATGGGGCGCCAGGCGGGCGCTGAGCCTGCTGGGGCTCACCGCCGTGCTGAGTTGGGCGTTCGAGGCCGTGGGCGTCGCGACAGGCTGGGTATACGGCCCTTACCATTACATGGGGTTGCTCGGCCCGAAGCTAATGGGCGTTCCCCTGCTCATCCCCATTGCCTGGTTCATGATGAGCTACCCCTCCCTGGCGATTGCACGCGCACTCTGGCCGCAGGGACGTAAGGCTCCAGCGGCGGCCTTGGCGGGGCTGGCGGCGGCCGTGATGACCGCCTGGGACCTGGTTATGGATCCTATGATGGTTCGCATCGGATTCTGGGTATGGGAGGTGGAGGGGGCATACTTTGGCGTGCCGATCCAGAACTACATCGGCTGGATACTGACGACGTTCGTCTTCTTCTGGTTGTACCTGCGTGTGGAGCCGCGGTTGCCCGGCAGGGCCTCGGCGGGGTTGCGGACAGGCGACGATGGCCTCCCGGCGCTGGCCTATCTCACCACATGGGCCGGCAACGCATTGGCCGCCGTGCAGCTTGGGCTGTCTGTCCCGGCGCTCGTCAGCCTTTTCAGCGCAGGGCTGCTGGGGTGGTTGGGCTACCTGCATTCGAGAAGCTAAATCCTCCAGGGCGTAGGTTGCCCTCCCTGGGCATCGCCTGACATCGCAGGGGCCCTCCTCGCGTCAGACATGCAAATGTCACCCACTTTTCAGACTTGTGGCTTTACATTCGGTATACAATGGAAGCACAGAAGGCATGCATCCCAGCCCAAGGAGGGAGGGGCATGGTTGCCAAGCAAATCGCCGACCTGATCACTCTCACTCGAGGCCTTTTAGTCTTCATCTTCCCCTGGCTGGCGCTGGCCCAGGGCCCCGAGAGCCTTCCCTGGGCGGTGGCCTTGCTGGCCGCGGATTGGACCGGAGATTCGTTGGACGGTCCACTGGCGCGGCGCAGCCGTCTTTCGATCCAGACCTGGATCGGCGACCACGATCTGGAGTTCGACATGGCGGTCGCCGCTGGTCTGCTGGCCTATATGTTCATCACCGGTTATGTGCAGGCGACCGTGGCGCTGGTTTATGCGGGCATCTGGGGGGCTTACTTCCTGCGAGTGGGGATTCCGCGCCCGATGGGAATGCTCTTCCAGGCCCCGATCTATGGCTGGTTCATCTATGTTGCGCTCATGCAGGCGCCGGGCGCTGGCTGGTGGCTGGTGGCCTGGGTGCTGGCGGCCGTCGTGGTAACTTGGCCGAAGTTTCCAATGGAGGTGGTCCCAGGCTTCCTGAATGGCATGCGGGAAACCCTGGGCCGTGAATAGCTTGGGGAATTGAGGCGGTGCAGGTTTCCCGCATGGTGTAGGGTTGCGGCTGTGGTATAGTGACTGCGACCGACCGCCATCGAGGTCTATCTCCCGAAATGCATGAATCCCAACACTTGGAGGCGCGGCCGGAAGGCCGCGCGATGTCTTTAATAGTCGGGAACCTGCGGCGGCTTGGTGCCAAGCTGGTGAACGGATCCGGCCGGGCGCTGAGCCGCATTCAGGCGCTTCCCGCTGCCTGGCGGTTCAGAGATCGGCTGATTGTACGTCCGCTCCCGGCGGATGCCCGGATTCCTGAGGGCCAGAGGATCACGGTTCTAAGCGTCAACCTCTGGCATGATTGGCCCCGGCACCGGCGCCTCCCGGCGCGCCTGGAAGCCCTGGCGCAGCTCATCGAGCGCGAGGGGGCGGACATCATCCTGCTGCAGGAGGTGATGCGCACGCCCAAATTCGCCTCGGATGTTTGGCTTGCGGACCGGCTGGGGATGGCCTATGCCTATGCCCGGGCCAATGGGCATGAATCGGCGATCGGATTCGAGGAGGGGGAGGCCGTGTTCTCGCGCTTTCCGCTGATCGAAGCCCGTCATTGGACGCTGCCGCCCACGACCGGCCCGTTCTCGCGTCGTGTGGCGCTCGGAGCCCAATTGCAGCTTCCCTGCTGCAGGTTGTGGGCCTTCTCGACCCACTTGAGCATGCTGAGTGGCCAGAATGCGCAGCAACTCAACCACCTGCGGGCGTGGGTGAACGATCTTGGCGGGGAGGGCGGCTCGCTCATAGGGGGAGATTTCAATGCACAGGAGGCGACGGCACGCATGCGGACGATGGGGACCACATGGGTCGACACATTTCGCAGCTTGCACCCCGAGCGCAAAGGTGCCACACACAGCTTGCGGTGGCCCTGGGGTGGACAGTTCCGCCACAAGCGCCTGGATTATCTCTTCCTGCGCACCGATGTGCGCGCCTGGCAGGTCACAGAGGCTCGGCACTTGGCCTGGGAAGGCCTCCCGGCCTCTGACCATCAGCCCGTGCTCACGCGACTGATCCCCGGTTCCTAAGTCAGCCTCAAGTTCCCCGCAGCAGCCCAGGCAATAAGAGTCCGTCGGATACCTGGCATTGTGGCGCTGGGAACTTTTGGCCCCAATCCTGCGTCTCTTGGATAGCGGCATGAGGTGATTGCAGGGGTGTATTAGGAGGCTGCGGTGCGGATTGAATATCGACTCGTGATGGCGTTGGCCGCATTCATGCTGGGTGCCTGCGCCGGGGGCGGCGCCAGCGCCAATCCAGGCGGCGAGGGCAAGCTCGTTTCCGACCTGGCAAGGATCGAAGAGGTGGAGCTCGTCTTTCTCGAATCCTTCCCCTTGCAAGTGCATGCCATCGTGCGCGGCACGCTGGCGGATGGCTGCACGCGCCTGGGCGAGATCAAGACACAAAAAACGGGACAGCGTTTCGAGGTAGAAGTGCCAACGCTGAGGTCCCAGGGCGCATATTGTGTGCAGGTGGAGATAGGCTTCGAGGAAACCGTGCCGCTGGATGTCTACGGGCTGCCTGCAGGCGAATACAAGGTCGTCGTGAACGGCGTGGAGGCCAGCTTCATCTTTCAGCAGGACAACATTCTGCCAGCCGAGTAAGGGTCTGCCAGACCGAAACGAACCCCAGGCGGCTTAAGGGTCCGGAATGGGCCGAGAAGTCGCCTTAGTGTTTAAGCCGCGAGAAGCGACTCCAGCTTCTGCGCAGAGTGGCTTTCTACCTCGGCGTGGATGCTCCCGCCGTGAGAGTCCATGGTGACCACGGCCGGGAAGTCCTTGACTTCAATGACCCAAATGGCTTCGGGGACGCCAAACTCCAGCTTGTGCACGACGACCACGCGTTGCACCGATTGGGCAATCAAGCTGGCAGCGCCGCCGATGGCGTGCAGGTACACCGCGGGCACATCCTGGCAGGCGGCCAGCGTCTTGGGGCCCATGCCGCCCTTCCCGATCACGGCCTTGAGGTTGAAGTGCGCCATCACTTCGCCCTGGTAGGGCTCCTCGCGGATGCTTGTCGTCGGTCCGGCGGCCACGAAGCGGTAGTCGCCGGTATCCAGCCCGGCTACGACGGGTCCGCAATGGTAGATGGCGCCGCCGTCCAGGATCGGGCGGATGGCCTCATATACCTGCTCATCGTCCCCTTGGGGCTGGCGGGTCTTGCGGATGAAGGTCTCGATCATCCACTTGTGTACCGCATCGCGGCCGGTGGTCATAACGCCGGAGAGCTGGACTGAGTCCCCCACCCTGAGGGAGCGGACGGTTTCATCGTCGAGTGGAAGATTAAGCGAGCGCATGCTGGACCTCCCTCATATGTACTCGATCTGATCGCCGCGCACGATCATCCGCCGACGGCGGTGTGCCCAGCACATGTACGAAACGGAGACGAAGAAGCTGGCGGGCAGGCGGTGCATGCCCTTGGCCTTAACCCCGAGCACAGTGGTCTGGCCGCCGAAGCCCATCGGACCGATGCCCAGTTGGTTGGCCTGTTCGTAGAGCTTCGTCTCCAGCTCCGCAAGACGGGGATCGGAGTTCCGGTCGTCGAGCGGCCGCAGGAGCGTCTGCTTCGAGCCGAGGAAGGAGGAGCCGCGGTCGCCGCCAATGGCGACGCCGAGCACACCCGGCGCACATCCCTTGCCCTGGGCGCGATGCACAGCGTCGAGTACAACCTTGCGCACGCCTTCGAGGTCTCTTCCGGCCCCCAAGCGGGTGTCCGGGAGAGAATACTGGGCGCCCACGTTCTCACAGCCACCCCCTTTGAGCATCAGATCGACGACCAGCTCATCTTCCTCGATCTCCTCGAAGTGGATGGTGGGGAAAGCTTCATCGCCCAGGTTATTGCCGCTGTTCTTGCCGCTGATGGCATCCACGGCGTTGGGTCTGAGATAGGCCCGGGCGGTGGCCTCGGCCACGGCGGCGCGTATCTGATCCCGGAGTTGTCGGGTGCTCCAACCCGCCGGGTGGCGCACGTAGAACAGCGGCGTACCGGTATCCTGACAGATAGGGGTGGAGTGCAGGCGGGCCATTTCGACGTTCCTCAAGATGGCATCCAGCGCTCCCTGTGCGGCCGAGCCCGGCTCCTCACGCTCGCGTGCCTGCCTTAACGCGGCCTCCACATCGGGCGGAAGATCGGTGCTGGCGAGACGGATCAGTTCAAGGAACATTTCGGTCAGCTCAGGCATTGTTGATCTCCGGAGAGCGCGGATGGATCGGGGCCCTGGTCAGGATCTTGATGGCACCTCTAATACTAGAGCATCCCATGTTAGGGAGAAGTGACGAATTGCCCTTCCTATGTGAATGGGTGTTAGATTGTTGCACCAGCAGAGGTGGCTGTGGATGGATCCTTTGCCGGCTTCTTCACAACCATGACCGGGCGATCCGCGCCAACGATGATCTTATGGGCGATATCTTCAAGCAGGAGGCGCTGCCAGGATTCTGAAGGATGCTCGCCGATGACAATAAGATCATAGTCTCCTGCTTTGCCCTCCTCCAGGATCTCCTCCACAACGAGACCATGACGGACGATTGCTTCGGCATTCAGGTGATCCTCCTCCAGTAGATGCTCATCGATTTCCAGAACCAGACCTTCGGGCGACTCCGCTTCGATCAGATGCTCGGCATCCGCGCGCAGTTGCCAACCGGGCACGCCGGGACGGGTGCTTATCTGGGACATCACGTGAAGAACGGTCAGCCTAGCCTTTTTCGGCAACCAGTCTGCGGCGAGTTCCTTGAACTGCGTCATAAGGTGAGGGCTGTCAGCACCACTATCGCAAATAAGTATTCTCTCGGGAAGCTTAGGGTTGCCTCTGGAGATGATGACCGAGCAAGGGCCATATCTCAGGACCCATTCAGCGGTGGACTCATGTCGGCGGCTGAACAGGCCAACTCTCAGGCGCATGCCCATGAGAACGAGGTCGTAGTTTCCTTCTTGCGCCAGCCGTACGATTTGCTCTCGAGGCGAGCCGACGGCGATGTGTATCGGGAGTTCGCGCATTTGATCGGGGAGGAGCGTAAGGGCACGGGCAAGCCTTTCCTCAGCCATCGCCCGATGCTCCTCGCGGCGGATGATGTGAAGGAGCATGGGTTGAGTGGAGGCCGCGGTACCGATAAGCGAACCCAGAATCAGGGCCGGATCGGAGTGCGGCAGGCCGTCGGTGGCGATCAAGATGCGCATAAGGAGTGATCTCCTAAGCAAGCAGTAGCAGGGCGGGCAGAAGGAATATGAAGCCCATAACCATTGTCATACGGGCCCTACTGGACGTGATCCAATTGACAAAGCAAAGCAGACCTTGCTCGAAGCGGTAGAACCGAAATAAGAGTAGAAAAATGGACACGATGGCAATGCTGAGCATTTGTGCCAGAACGATGATGGGTGCCTTGGAGTTCCCAAGCAACATTGATGCAAATAAAGTGTCGACGAATGTGGTGATGTTTGCGCCCATGATGTAGGGGATAACGTTCTCGCGGCGGACGAATCCCCGATTGCTGAGGGGGATCAGGATCCCCAGGGAGAGGCTGACGGACATGGAAATGAGTGTGATCCCTGCGCCGAGTAGAAACATGATCAAGGGGCGGTAGACGAGGCGAGAGGGTCGGCCCAAGACGCTGTCACGCAGGCTGAAATAGGGGAGGCATCGATCGAACAGATTGAAGCTGAGCAGAGAGATTGCTAGGCCCACGAGGAAAAGGATCCAGTCCGGGAAGATGCCGGTGATGATCGTGATCGCCGGGGCAAATAGATCACTGGTGAGCGAGCCTGCCATAGAGGCTGTTTGCAGGTTCCAGTGCGCGAAGATATCGGATTGAAGTAGGTACCTCCCCAGTGGGAGCGCCACGATGTAGACGGAGCCCGTCACGCTCAGAGTGAGCAAACCCATGCCCAGGTTAGTGGAAGCGTCACGACCGCGCAGGACGTAGATGAAACCAAGGAAGAGCACGATGATGCTTGCGCCCAGGCGGCTGCCGGTGATCATGTAGAAGGCGGTCAGCTGATCGATAATGCCACTTGCGTAGAATGTCAGGGAAGCCGCTGCAATAGGCGAGCCGCTGAAGACGAGATAGGCAGAAAGCCATCCAAACCCCAGCCCATTGGTGGGTTTGTTAACAGTGAGAGTGTCACGGATGAATGGAGCCAGCGCATAAGCGCCAGCCTGCATAAGGATGATCGCCAGAATGAAAAGAGTTATGCTGATGGCAAAGAGCAGGACTTTCGCCCAGGCGACGCGACCTAATCTGAGCAACCATGGCTGGCGTGCCAGCCGGGGCGTGCGTGGTTGAACGAGAAGCACGCCTGCAGGGTCCGCGGGCGATTTCAAATCAGAGTCATTTGGTGCTGCCAAGTCCCCTATCCTTTGGAAGGAGGCTCGCAAACCGGAGATGCGACGAACCCCTATCGGCTAGGCCTTCCTTCGCCAGCCTGGATTGGCCCTCGCAATGTAAATCTCGAGGCCACAAGTATATCACCCAGGAGCCAGCCGGCGGCCATGCGCGTGGCTTGCGCTTCTGTCGGGCCCTTAAGAGAAGCGCTCGGGGCACTTGGATCGGGCGAAGCGGCTGCATTTCGTGCTAAACTCCAGGCGATGGATAAGAAATCAACAGAGATACTTGATCTTCCACGGGTTCTGGATCGCCTCGCTGCGCACACTTCCTTTTCGGCCTCGCGCCAACTGGCACAGGAGCTGAGACCTTCGAGCGATTGGGAGGAGGTCCAGCGCCGTCAAGCCGAGACCCGCGAAGCCCGGCATCTTC
>CAZQDE010000072.1:0-11793 GCA_964591485.1 uncultured Anaerolineaceae bacterium
AGCCTACTGATTCGAAGTCAGGCGCTCTATCCATTGAGCTACGGGGGCTGTTGACAGTATGATTATAGCCGTGTTGATGGCTCTATGGTAGGGTCCCATCCCCGAGCACTGGCATCAAGGAGCATGTCCTGTGGAAAGCTTCCAGATACGCACACGCAAGAATGTTGAGTTGATCGAGATCACGGCCGAAGTGCAGCAATACCTGCGGCGCAGCGGCGTGCAGAATGGGGTGATCGTCCTGTATGTTCCCCACACAACGGCCGCCATCACCGTCAATGAGAACGCCGACCCGACCGTGATCCACGATATCGAAGAGGACCTCAAGCGTTTGGTCCCTCGAAGGCAGCCCTATTACCGCCACCGCGAGGGCAACAGCGCCAGCCATTTTATGGCCAGCCTTCTTGGCCCGAGTGTCAGCATCCCATTCGAGGATGGGCGCCTGGCGCTGGGGACCTGGCAGGGAATCTTCTTCTGTGAGTTCGATGGGCCGCGCACCCGAAGGGTGCAAGTCGAATTCCTTCCTGCTGCGAGTCAGCGCCTTTGATCTCACCACGAGGGGCGCGAGATGGGTAAATCGGTGAGTAGTGATCAAGCCCTTCGATGAATGGCTCTGGGCGAGTGGGAATCCATCAAGCACTCCGCGGTCTCCCTTTGCATTCCGGAAAAGCGGCTCAAGCCGGAGACGACCATGGCGAGGGATCGCATGCATGGTCTACTTCGACAGGATCCACAGTGGCGGGTGATCCGCGCCTGGCACAAGGAGAGCCTGGGCCGGGCTCGGATCTTTGGGAAGCGAGGGAAGGAATCACAACACCGAACCCTGACGATATGCACTTGGAATCAGCGGCCATGTCACTATACTGAAGGCAGCCTTCACGCTCGCTCATGTGGGTCGGCCGAAGGGATCTCCTTGGACGGCTGTCGCCCAAGAGCTGTACGAGCCACGATGATGCCCACGAGCCCTGCGTTTAATGGCCGTCGGCAACTTGGACCGATATGAGGGGTTGATGCGCCGGGTAACACGCCTCCTGGGGGGACGGCTCCGAAATACGCTGATCCTCGCATTTCTGCTTGTGGCCGCACTGACGGTTGCGATCAACGCCCTGGTCACATCCCGTGTGATCTCCAGCTACCTTGAATCCGCTCAGGCGGAGCGCGTGGCCAGGGATATGGATCTGGCGAGAGCCTTCTTTCAATTGAAGCTGGATGAAGTCGAAGCCATCAGCCATCGACTCGCACTTGACCCCTGGGTGCAGCAATCCTTCCCGTCGGCTGCCAGAGGCGATGATAGGGCCCTTCAAATCATCGACCAGGAAATTGACAATAAGATCACAGTATTGGCCCTGGGTGGCACTCACTGGATCGCAGTTCTGGACCGAGATGGTCGAATTATCACGGCCAGGGTGCTTCTGGCTTCCGAGAAGGCACCTCAAGCCGTATATCAGGGTAACTGGCGCGGTCTTCCCATTGTCGAGCATGTTCTTGCCCATGGCGTTTCGCTGGTTGGCACAGAAATCGTGCCAGCCGAATACCTTGAGCAAATCGGCCTTAAGGAGGCTGCGAGAATCCCGGTAAAGGATACGCCTCGCGCGGCCGAGAAGCCCTACGATCCGCGAGAGGGCAGCGCCGGTCTCGCCATGGTGGGAGCTTCGCCGCTCATGGATGAGGATGGCAAATTCCTGGGTGTGGTTATTGCGGGACATCTACTGAATAATGATTTCACACTCGTGGATCGGATCCGGGCGGTTGCGGCAGTCGATACCGTCACGATCTTCTTTGGAGATTTGCGTGTCTCAACCAACGTGAGGACGGCCGAGAACGAGCGGGCTGTGGGAACCCTTGTCTCCAAAGATGTCTTCGATACTGTCCTGCTCCGCGGCCAATCCTATGTGGGCCGGGCATTCGTCGTCGATCAAATGTACATCACGCAATACGAACCTGTGAGGGATCATAGCGGAGAGATCGTGGGCATCCTCTATGTAGGAGCCCGGCTGTCCACGTTTGAGGCCCTACAGCATACTTTCCGCTCCCGCATGATCGTCATTGCCCTGATTTGCACCGCGCTTGCTGCGATCCTGTCGGTCCCGATTTCCAACGCCATCGTCCGGCCAATCGTCTCCCTCGCCAAAGCGACTTCGAGGCTTGCACAAGGGGATATGAATATCCGCGTGGAGGTTCGCGGTTCGGGCGAGCTGGCAGTTCTTTCCGAAGCCTTCAATCGGATGGTCACAACGCTACAGGAAACGCAGCAGGAGCTGCTTCGCAAAGAAAAGCTGGCCTCCATGGGGCAATTGGCCGCAGGAATCGCGCACGAGATCAACAATCCGCTTGGGACCATTCAGCTTTTCGCGGACGCCATGTATAAGGAAGCCTCCGAGGAGGATCCACATCGGAAAGATCTGACGATGATCATACGGGAGGCAAGGCGCTGCAAGAAGATTGTTGCCGATCTGCTTAATTTTGCGCGCCAGCAAGAGATTTCGGCGCAGGAGATCGACCTGCACGCCATCATGGACCGTGTGCTGGAGAGCATGAAGATGCTTCCAGATCTGGAGACCATCAAGGTGGCACGCAACTACGACGCCAGTCTGCCGAAGATCCAGGCCGATGAGAATCAGATGCACCAGCTCTTGTCAAACCTCATCAAGAATGCGATTGATGCGATGCCTGATGGCGGCGTCCTAACGCTCAGCACGCGAGCGCTTGATCATGATTGGGTGGAATTCACCGTCGAGGATACGGGCGTTGGCATCCCCAAGGAGAACCTGGGCCATTTGTTCGAACCCTTCTTTACGACCAAGGGGCCAGGGAAAGGCACCGGGCTGGGATTGGCGATTTCATACGGAATTGTGAAGATTCACCGGGGCCAGATACGAGTTCAAAGCGAAGAGGGTAAAGGCACAGCATTTGTGATCACGCTACCAACGCGACTCTCCGAGGCGGCATCCAGGTCAGGCACCCAGGCGACTTTGCATGCCTAAGGATGAAAAGGAGACGGTCCATGGAGCAAGCTGCGCGGATTCTCGTCGTGGATGATGAAGACGGTATTCGTGCGGGATGCCGGCGAGTTCTTGAACCTGCAGGACATAGCATTGAGGAGGCTTCGACCTTGGCCGAAGGGCTGGAGAAAGCCGCGGCGGGAAGCTTCGATCTTGCCCTGCTGGATGTGATGATGCCTGATGGCAGCGGGCTTGATCTGATTGAGCCATTAAGGCAGAAGGATCCCGAGACGGTGATCATTGTGATCACGGGCTACGCTACGGTTGAGTTGGCTGTGCAGGCACTCAAGCGTGGTGCTTATGACTTCATATCCAAGCCTTTTGAGGCCGATCTTCTGCTACATGCAATCGATCAAGGGCTGGAACGCCGGAGGCTCTCTTTGGAGGCAAGGCGGTCGAAAGCCCTGGAAGAAAAGGCGACGAGATTGCAGCTGGAGAAGGAAGAGATGGAGCGCCTCGAACGCTTCAAATCTGCCTTCACGATGCAAGTGGCACATGAGCTGAGAGCGCCCATCACGGCGATGCAGAGTTTCTTGCTCGCGCTGCGCAAGCAAATCGTGAAGCCCGAACAGCAAGGGGAGATCCTGCAGCGAGCAATCGATCGTTCGCAGGAGTTGCTCGAGCTGGTGGATGACCTGCTACGGCTGGCAGAGGCGCGTGAAGCCCTTGAGCCCGAGCGGCTGCAGCTTATGAATCTTGCATCGCCTTTGGAGGAGGTCGCCGATCTCTATCAAATGCAGGCCGAGGAGCGGGGGTTGAGGTTCGAAGTAGAGATCAGTGCTCGCCCGATTATCCTGGCAAGGCCCGAGCAGATGCAACAGCTCTGGTCGAATTTGATTTCGAATGCCGTGAAGTACACCCCGCAGGGCGGATCGGTGCGAGTCTCGCTGGAAGAGAGAGATGGAGCTGCAATCGGCACCGTGCAGGACACCGGCATCGGGATCTCCGCAGAGCACAGGGATCGAATCTTCGAGGAGTTCTACCGGACACCGGAGGCAAAGGCGTTCGCTCGCCTGGGGACGGGTCTGGGCTTGACGCTTGTGAAGCGGATCCTCGACGCTCATCAGGGGACCATCGAGCTGGATTCGGCCCCCGGGCAGGGCTCTCGTTTCACTTTCCGGATTCCATTGGCGCCTCGATCGAATATGACCGACGCCCCTGCCAGCGGATAGCCGCAGAAGCGACTCTTGTGGGCCGCGTGGCCTTGCGATATCTCCTGCCAGCATTCGCAAACGCATAGATTCCCAGTTCTTTCTGGCGGAGGCCGTTCCAATGGCGGAACGGCGATTCACCGCTGGTTTCGTATGCCACAGCAGGGAGAGGGAAGGTGGGCTGGCTGTTACCAATTTGAAACCGTCGGGAGACCCATGCTGCGACCCTTTTTTGCTACCTTTTTTGTAGGGATGAAGAGTAGAAGCTGAGGTGAGAGGGCCCCTGTCCAGGAAAGGAGGATGACGATGGCAACGCCGATGAGCCTGATAAGAAAGCTACGAAGCCCTAATAATCGGCAAGTGCTCGAGGCGATCGAGGAATTGCGTGCCCGTGGGTGGCTGGAGGAAGGTGTGCTTATGGGGATTCCCCTGCTGCATGTCCACTTCGAGGGAGCCGATCTGTTCAATGCCAACCTTCGGGGAGTGGATTTCCACCAGGCACACCTGCAGGGGTGCAATCTCGCCAGAGCAGATCTCACGGGGGCTAAGCTTACTCGAGCGGACTTGCGGGGCGCGGATTTCAGCAAGGCCGTGCTCAAGGAAGCCGATCTCTACAAGGCCGATCTGCGCGAGGCGCGGAACCTCACGGATGAGCAGCTGGCGGAAACCAAGCGGCTTTGGGGAGCCACAATGCCTGATGGAAGCGTCTATGATGGACGCTATAACCTCAATGGCGATCTGCAATTCGCCCGCTGGGCCAGGGTGGATGTTAATGACCCCGAAGCCATGGCGTATTACCTGGGTGTATCGCTGGATGCTTACCTCAGAGGTCAGGAAGCTGCAAAGAGACTGAAGGCACAGGAAATGCAAGGGCACGAAGCCCCATAGGTTTCCTGGTTGATTCGCTTGAGCCTGAAGGAAGATGATGCATCATGCATTTCGCAAGTAAGACCGATCCGAATTGTACAGACGTCCGAGGAGTCAGAAAGGACAAGAGCCATGGCGAAGATATTGATCATTGATGATGACCCGGATATCGTGCTTGCCGCACGCATGGCGCTTGAAGGCGCAGGCCATGAGGTCATCGAGGCCGCAAATGGACGCGAGGGGCTTTCGAAGATCAAATCCGAGTGCCCAGACCTCATCATTCTAGACGTCATGATGGATACGGCCACGGAGGGATTCCAGTTGGCGCTGCAGTTGAGAAAGCCGGATCCCACATCTGATCTGGCTGAGTTCAGCAGGATCCCTATTCTGATGCTGACCGCGATCCATAGCACGACGCCATTGCGCTTCGAGGCGGACATTGATTACCTGCCTGTGGATCTCTTCGTTGACAAGCCCATCGACCCTGACGATCTCCTCTCCAAAGTGGAATGGGTTCTGGAACAATCGGATCAGGAAGCATAGCTTCCGCGGCTTGGCCACCGGCGAGAGGCTGAACATTTTCGTGCACGCGCAGACATCGTGTGGAGAAATGATCGAGAAGGCTGCGCGAATTTCGGAAGGAAAGGCTTGTGTGCCGGCGGCTGGTCGGTATGCTGCTAAACCAAACCGGCACCAGACCGATCTCGCGGAGATCATTCCGATCAGATGGCAGAGGAGCATGCCATCGTATCGATGATACTCCAACCAGAGGCCGGAAGACTATCGATAGGATGCTTGGCTCATGCTCAATGGCAGAGGGCAAATATTCGGCTCAAGAGAGCTTGCGCCTTTAAAGCACCATTGAGGAGGGGACCGACGTGAACAGATCTAGGGCTCTGGCAATCCTGGGCCTTATCGCCAGCCTGATGGGGTTCCAGTGCGCAGGCTGCATTCCTGCACGCCCCACAGGAGATTCGAATGAGTTGCGGGGAACCATCACGATCTCCGGCGCGTGGGCCCTCTATCCCATGGTTATTCGCTGGGCAGAGGAATTCCGTGGGCAGCATCCGGGAGTGGAATTCGACATCTCCGCCGGGGGAGCCGGGAAGGGGATGGCAGATGTCCTTGCTGGAGCAGTGGATATCGGAATGGTCTCCCGGGAGATATATCCCGAAGAAGTGGAGCAAGGCGCATATTGGGTGGGTGTGACGAGGGATGCGGTGGTTGCCACTCTGAATGCCCAGAACCCTTACCTTGAGGAACTGAGAGCGAAGGGGATTCCGCCGGCAACCCTGAGGGGTATTTGGACTGGCGTGGTAGCCACATGGGGCGATGTCCTCGGGGATGGCGCAATCCAGGACTCGATCCATGTGTATACGCGGTCGGATTCCTGCGGCGCGGCGGAGACATGGGCAGCCTTTCTCGGCGGATTGCATCAGGAAGATCTTCAGGGCATCGCAGTCTATGGCGATCCGGGATTGGCGGAAGCCGTGGCGCAGGATGCCTTGGGGATTGGCTTCAACAATCTTAATTTCGCCTATGGTTCTGAAACGGAACAACCCATTTCTGGGCTTGCGATCGCCCCCATCGATCTCAACGGCAATGGAACCTTGGATGAGAGCGAGTCCTTCTATGCCTCCCGCGGCGAGCTCTTGTCAGCCGTCGCGGAGGGCCAATATCCTGCGCCTCCAGCGCGTGCCTTGAACCTCGTCACGCTGGGAGAGCCGGGCGGCCTAGTCCGGGAATTCCTTGTTTGGGTGCTCACGGAGGGGCAGGCCTGGACGGAGGAATCGGGATATATCCGCCTTTCCTATGGTGAGGCCCAGCGGGAACTTGCCAAGCTGGAGTAAAGGCGGATTGAAGCTGTTCTCCAGGAAAGCTCAGGATCGGTTTGCATATATGCTCATGGGCATGCTTGCCTGGTGCGCGGTCATGCTGGTGCCAGGCATGCTGGTGGCCCTTTATTTGCGCGCCCGCCCGCTACTCGATGGAACTTCGCTCGGACAGCTCCTCCTGGCGCGTCAGTGGAGTCCCATGAAGGGGCAATTCGGTTTTTTCCCGTTTCTCATGGGCACGCTCTGGGTGACTTTTCTGGCCATGGCGCTTGCGATCCCGCCCTGCTTTCTATCGGCCATTTATCTTGCCGAGTATGCGCCGCGATGGTTACGGCAAGCGGCCAAGCCGATGGTGGATTTGCTGGCGGGGATCCCATCGGTTGTCTATGGGCTTTGGGGGATCCTGGCAGTCGTGCCCTTTCTCCGCGAGGTAATCATTGAAGGCCTGGCTGAACGCCTGGGGAGCATTTCATGGCTCCGGGCGGCCAATCCTACCGGCTACAGTGTAATGGCGGGAGGCATCGTCCTTGCGGTCATGGTTTCTCCCATCATCATCTCCACGGTTGAGGAGGTATTGCGGGCGGTTCCGCAGGGCCAGCGTGAGGCCGCGCTAGCGCTTGGAGCCACTCAGTGGCAGGTGGTGAAGAGCGTTGTCGTCCGGCGGGCGATGCCAGGCATTATTGCGGCCGTGATGCTTGGCTTCTCGCGCGCATTTGGCGAAACGATGGCTGTGATGATGGTGGTGGGAAATGTGGCTCAGATTCCCCGTTCTCCATTCGATGCAGCGTATCCTCTCTCCGCGCTGATCGCGAATAACTACGGTGAAATGATGTCCATTCCTCTCTATGATGCGGCCTTGATGACAGCGGCCTTGCTGCTTCTTCTAACGATTCTGGTTTTCACAATCCTGGCGCGTATCGTGCTTCTGCAAAGCCTGAAGGAGGTGATGTAGGTGAAGCCGGCCAGACGGCATCTTGAGGAGCGCTTCTTCGGCGTCCTGATGCGGGCTTCAGTCGCCCTTATTTTCGGCTCACTGGGCCTGATTCTGATCACCATCTTAATCCGGGGGCTGCCGGCCCTGAATTGGGCCATGATCACCCAGGCCCCGCAGGGAGGATACTATCTCGGGAAAGAGGGAGGCGTTCTGAATGCCATAATGGGGTCATTGGCGCTGGCTGGCGGGGCCACCCTGCTAAGCTTTCTTCTGGGCGCGGCCGTGGCCGTTTATCTGCACACATACGCGCGCGAGAGCCGCTGGCGCGATCTGGCGCGCCTTTCCATCGATATCCTTTGGGGCATTCCCTCGATTGTATATGGCGCGTTTGGCTTCTCGGTAATGCTCTTCCTTGGAATGCGCGCAAGTCTGCTGGGGGGTATCATGGCATTGGCGCTGCTGGAGCTGCCCATCATGATTCGCACGATGGACGAAGTGATGGGCCTGATCCCGGAGGGCTTGAAAGAGGCTTCCCTTGCCTTGGGCGCGACCCGCTTTCAGATGGCGCGAAGCGCAATCGTGCGTCAGGCCCTGCCCGGAATGATCACCGCTCTCCTTCTGGGGTTCGGCCGGGGGATCGGCGACGCTGCCTCTGTGCTGTTTACTGCTGGGTATACGGACCGTCTTCCCAGTTCGCTTTTCAGGCCTGTGGCCTCTCTGCCGCTCGCGGTGTTTTTTCAATTGGGAACGCCCGTCCCCGAAGTGCGACAACGGGCCTATGCCTCGGCGCTTATCCTGACCATAATTGTCCTGATAATCAGCCTGGCCACAAGGCTGCTCACGCGCCGTATGGCGGAACATGTCGTCCGGTGAGAGCGGAATGATGGATCCTGTTCTCAGCATTCGCAAGTTGAATGTGGCCTACAAGCATCGACAAGTTGTGCATGATGTTCATGTGGATTTGCCGCGCAATCAAGTTACGGCCATCATCGGCCCATCGGGCTGTGGCAAGACGACGCTGCTGCGCTCGCTTTGCCGTCTGGCCGAATTGGGCGATGGAGTGCGTGTGTGGGGCCAAGTGTTTTTCAATGGACAGGACATCTATGCCCCAAGTGTGGATGTGACCGAGATCCGTAGAAAGATCGGGCTACTTGCGCAGCGCCCCTTTCCCCTTCCCATGTCGATCTATGAGAATGTCGCCTATGGCCCTCGCCTTTATGGAGTGCGCGATCGAGAGAAGCTTGATGAAATCGTGGAGTGCCAGTTGCGTGCTGCAGGTCTATGGGAAGAAGTGCGGCACCGTCTGCAAGAACCTGCGCACGCACTGTCCGTGGGACAGCAGCAGCGTCTTTGCCTGGCTCGGGGGCTGGCTGTGGAGCCTGAAGTGCTGCTCTGCGATGAGATCTCTTCCGCCCTGGACCCGATCTCTGCCAGGCGGCTCGAGGACCGCCTGGTTGAGCTAAAAGATGGCTATAGTATAGTCCTCGTGACACACGTTCTGCGGCAGGCCCGCCATCTCGCGGAATATGTATTGTTCATGTATCTCGGCGAGATCGTTGAGCACGGACCGGCCGAGGAGATCTTCTGCAATCCCAAAGAGGAGAAAACGAGGGCCTACATAGCTGGAGAGTTCTACTAGTGCTCCATCAACCTGATCCTCATGGGCTCCCAAATAGGAATTGCAGCCTGAGCAAATCCATCCTTTCCTGTTGGTCGGAGTACTAGCCTCGGGAGGCAAAATGAGAGAGCTGTGGTCCCTCTTCATCACATTTCTCAAGGTCAATCTGCTGACCACATCAGGGTCCGCCTCGGTGGGATTGCTCTATGCCGAGGCAGTTGACAAGCTCATGACAAGGGAGGAGTTCATCGAAGCTGTCGGCTACTCAAGTGTCTTGCCCGGCTCGGATGCGTTGCAGTTGGCCATGTTTGTCGGTTATCGCGTGGCTGGCCCGGTTGGGGCGCTGGTGGCTTGTGCGGGCGCGATCCTACCCCCTACACTTATCATGTTGACGCTCGCCAGTATTCTTAATCGGCTGCGGGGAGAGGCCTGGATTGGAGGTTTCGTCAAGGGGTTGACACCTGCATTGGCCGCCCTCTTGCTGATCACCGCCTTCTCTCTTCTCGGCGAGGGCGGATGGAAGAGCTGGTTGTCGTTTCTCATTGGTGGTGCCAGTCTGCTGGGAATCGCATACTTCAAGATTCCCGCTGCGCTGGTTCTCTTGGCCGCGGGCCTGGTGGGCGCGGTGCTGCTTCGATAGGGACAATGCCATGCATTTGCTGCTCTGCAGCGATGGAACTCCTGCAAGTGAACCTGCGCTGCGTTTCGGCGCCGCGCTGGCCGAGTGGCTCCACGCACGCCTGACGCTACTCGAGGCAGGTGAAGCGGGGGAGGCGAGCCGAGGCCCCGTTCCTTCTGTTCTTCAAACAGGCCTAGCTAGCGGCCGCCACTGCCGAGTGATTCGACGAGGGATTCCCCGTGCAGCTATCATGAGCGAGGCCCAGGCAGGAGATTATGACCTAATCGTGTTCGGCTTGATCACGCGCGGCGGATGGCTGCGCCGTTCGCTTCGTGGCCCCTCGACGCGGCGTGTGCTGCAGGCGGTTGAACAGCCCGTTCTTGTGGTCCCATCGGATCGAAGTCGTTTGAATCGAATCCTGCTTTGTAGCGGGGACCTCTGGTTTCCGGAGCAGGCGCTGAGGCTGGCAGGCCAAATCGCGCTCGCTGTCGGGGCAGAAGTGACCGCTCTGCATGTTGTGCCAGAGACAATGCTTGGCTATCCCTTTCTGGAGGAGACGGAAGAAAGCTGGGGCGCTCTCATCGCGAGTGAGTTCCCGGGGGGCAGCATCCTCAAGGCAAGCCTCGACTACCTGAGGAGGCAAGGGGTCGAGAGCCGCGTCAGCCTTCGCCATGGCGATGTGTTTGCTCAGGTGATGGAAGAACTGCATCAAGGTGAGTACGATCTCGTCGCGCTCGGATCCACATATGCCTCTCAGGGGCTGTATCATCTCTTCGTCCGCAGCCTTACCGATCTGATCGTGGAACACGCGCACCGCCCGGTATTGGTTGCGCGCCATGCCGGGCATAGATTGCCATCGCCGAGAGCAAGCGAGTGAGCTGCTAGTAAGGGGAGGAAGGGCCGTCCCGCTTGGATAAGACGGCGAGCACAGCCTCGATGGCTTGAGGGATAGCTTGCTCCACCTCGGGAGAGAGATCCTCGCTGAAGCTTTGCACGTCGGCTGCTTCGATGCCGAGCAGCAGGATGTGGTCCTTGTCAGGAAGATGGGCGCCTGCCTGGCGGCCGAGCTCGAGAGCGGTGGGAAGATTCATATCATGTGCGGAGGCGCTGCGCTGCGTTGGGATATCGTCGACCGCCAGCCAGCGAAGCGTGCCCGGAGGGACCTCGCCCGTGCAGATCGCGTCGATGATCACGGCCTGGTCGTATCCCACCAGTCTCTCCATCAGGCGAAGACCTCCCCAATAGTCGACGTCCAGCTCGACGCCCTCATGGTCGGCGAGATGCGGCCGGAGCGCCTCGACCACTCGCAAGCCGATGCTGTCGTCCTTGAGGATAGGATTGCCAAGGCCAAGAACCAGGGTGCGCATAGCCGATATATGCAGCAGCCGTCGACCTGATGCGGGACGCGAGATAGGACCGACGGCTGCTGCGTGCATGGTTAGTCGAGGTTCTGCTGGAAGCGTTCGATCACCTCACCGTCCGGAGCCCTGAGTGTGACCTCCAGAGGCATTTGTCCAGGGAGGGTGTGGGTGGCGCAGGCCATGCAGGGGTCGTAGGCACGGTAGGCCATCTCAATCGTGTTGAGCAGGCCTTCCCTGATCTCCACGCCCTTCTTGATCAAGCCTTGCGCAGCCTTCTTCACCGACATATTGATGGCAGCGTTGTTGTTGGTTGTCCCTACGATAAGGTTCACCTTGGTGAGGATGCCGCGCTCGTCGGTCCAATAGTGATGGGTAAGTGTGCCGCGCGGCGCTTCCACGCATCCCACGC
>CAZQDE010000073.1:0-11420 GCA_964591485.1 uncultured Anaerolineaceae bacterium
TGGCACAGATGCGGAAATACGGCGGGCGGGTCGTCATCGGCACCCAGTCGCTCGCCAGCCTGCGCGAGAACGGCAGCGGCCAGCTGCCGGGCATCATCACCAGCGGCGTGCACTCGCTGTTCGCCTTCCTGATGAATGGGGAGGACGCGGACTACCTGACGAAGTTCGAATTCGGCCGCGGCAAGGGCGGGCCCGGGCCGGAGACCCTGACGAACCTCGAACCCTACCGCGCCTATGCACGCCTCGTGCGCGAGGACGGCACAGTGGCGCCGCCCTTCTATTTCGAGACCGCCCCGCCGCCGCCGTATGACGCCGCGCTGGCCGAGGAGGTCTGGTCGCTGCGGTCCGGGTACAGCATCCCCTGTGAAACGGCGCTGCGCGAGGCCCGCGAACGCCTGACCTACCTGGACCGCTATGCCAAGGTCCATCTCAGCGATGGGGCGGAGAGCATGCGATCCCGGAAAGGCCGCGGCCGTTCGCCGAGCGGTGCGGCGAGAGCGGCCATGCTCGAAGAGGGGAGGTCCCCCTCGATGGACGCGAGCCTCCGGGGCATGATCGATTCCCCCTGGGAGCCCGCGGCACGGGGGAGACCTTCTTCAGTTCAACGGGAGAGCGCCGCGTCGCTCGATCCCGGGTCCTCGGATGGCCTTGGGGCCGACATCCAGGATGAACTATTCGAGGAACTCGAGTCGATGTTCACCGAGGACCTGGAGGAAGATCCCCCTGGGAGCACGCGCCCGGAGGAAGGGAACCGATGAGTGCCTATACATGGGGCGCGGCATGATCGCCGGGGCACGCGCGCTCGAGCCGCTGCAGGAGCGCCTGCACCCATTCGGAAGCGGGAGCGGCCCTCTTCTCTCGTTCCTTCTGCGACATCCCTTTGCGAGCTTCGCCTTCCTGGAAGGCGCCTTCGGCGAGGCTGTTCTGCGTGTGCTGCTCCGGTCCGAGGGCGGTCGTCTCCGCAAGATCGAGGTACCCGAGTTGGGCGCCTGCTACGCTCACAGGCAGGAGCCGAACGCCTCGCTGCTGGGCATCCATCGCCGGGAGATCGCGCGCCGCTTTGCGCTCGCCTGCCTGGGCCCCGATGCGGTGCGCGCGGGCCTTTCGCCGGGCCTCGAGGCGGACGGCGAATTCCCAGGCCGGCTGGGGCCGGATATCCGATGGTGGCGGATCTGGGTGGACCTCGGCGGCTGCGCGCCGGAGGCGCTGCCGTTCCTCGCACGGCCTCCCAAGGCCTTCGGCGACCGCGTGCGCGACTTCATTCTCAGCACGGACCCGCGGCGCGTCGACCTGCTGGCGGCGCAGATTGAGCGTCGATGGACCGGCCGCCGGGATGTTCATGTCTGGTTGTTCGAGGGACGGGCGCATCGCGTCGCGCGACCAAGGGCATCGGTCGGGGCTGAAGTGTGGCAAGCGCCCTCCGAAGAGGAGGTGCAGGGGCATATTCGGCGCCGCCTGCGGGGATCGCATCATCGCTCCCGCCTTGCGCGCCTCGCGATGGAGCTCTCGGGCGCGGACTGGACCCTGTTGGGGGAGGTGGGCGGCAATCCGCTCTTCTCCCCCTATGAGCTCGCCTACCTGGCGGGCGACGACTCCCGAAACATGCGCCGCGAGATTGCGCGCATCCAGAGGCTCGAATCGCTTCAATTGATCGAGACCGCGCAGGACGCGGGACTGCGCGCCCGGTGCGAGAAACGCAAGCTGCTCACCTGGCGCGGCCTCGAGCTTCTGGCCGAGCACTGGGGTGTCTCCCTGGAGGCCATGCGGCGCCTGCATCCCTGGCCGCAGCGAGAGGACCCCCGCGGCAAGGGCCATCTCGAGTACGCCACGGGCTGGCTCCGTTACCAGGAAGCCCATCAGCGCCTTACGAGGCAATTCGCGCTGGCCCTGCTCTACGGGGGCCGGTGCGTCAGCAACGCGCGGGGCGGCGTCCATGTCCATATCGATACCACGGTCGGGAGCCGTATCGCCTTCAGCAGCATTGCCCCGGACGGCGGGGAGGAGGTCTTGTGGGTCGCGCCGGACGCGCGCCTGCATGTCGCCTTCTGGCGGAGAGCCTTTCTGCACGGAGAACCTTTGCCTCCCCGCATCCTGGAGCGCCGCACGCTTTTCATCGAGTTGGACCGGGGGACGATCCCCGCCGCCAGGCTCGAGGATCGCATGGACCGCTACGCCTTCATATGGGGCTCGTTGGCCTCGCAGATACCCGCGCTGGTATGGGTTATCGACGGCTCGCCCTATCGAGAGAAGCAGATCCTGGAGAGGATGCGGGCGCGTGGGCTTCAGGGCTGGACGGCCACGTTGGAAAGGCTCGTCCTTCCGCCCGAGGACAGCTGGTGGCTCCAGCACGCGCCGGCATGCTTTTCGGGTGGGGGAAGCCGGGTCGGGCTCCGATGGAAAGCCATCGCAGGCATGGCGCCCTGGCGGCCCGTTTGGAGAGCGACGCATCTTCCGGGGCATCTCCCCTTCCTGGGCCTGGAGCCGTGGCGGGATCGATGGGCAGGCGACGGGGAGGATGGAGGGTCGGCCAGGCGGCCGGAACGGCGATATCAGGCAGGTCGGAAAGGCGCATCGCCTCTCCAGAAGGCAGGATCCTGGAAGACCGGAGGCACATAGCGGGTGGAAGGCGGATGGATGGAGGACCTCAAGCAGCAAAGCGTGCAGATCGAGGAGGACCGCTTCCTGGATGAAGCCTGGCTTCTTCGGATGCAATCGGAGAGGACTTCGGGGGATCTGCATTCTATGGGTGAGTCTCGCCTTCCTGCCCTGGGAGACGGCCTGCATGGACTGCTCGCCGCATACCCCATGCTTTGCGCGATTCCAGCGCTTGTGATCGGTGCCGTAGCCTTCCTGGTGGTGATCCGTTTCTTGATCGGTTGAGATACGTCGCCGCCTTGCGACCTCGTCCAGGGGGCATGGCGGCCAAGAGGGAAAGTCCATGGAGAGCGGCGTGTTGCAGGTCGGGCCTGTAGGTGGTCCCAGCATCCGGATCGATCGTGCCGGGGGATCAGTACGGTCGTTTGGGGCTGTGGCCGACCATCTTGTGCTCGATCCGCGGACCGTCTGGAAGCGGCTTGCAGGAGGTCGAGGGGGAGAAGAGGGGAGCGGCTGGCAGGCCATCCAGGCGCTGCAGGAGAAATCGGAGAAATCGCGGATCACACTGGTGTTCACCCGCCCGCGGGCGATATCCCCTGCTCAGGCCCTGCAGGCCATTGAGAGATCAGAGCATCGATCGGGAAGACGCCTCTCGCCGGCCCTGACCGCCGCTTGTCTCGCGGCCTCGCTGGGGTTGCAGGCGGGCCTGCCCTCGGTGCGACGCGTGCCCGCATGGTTTGCGGCATGGGCGCGCAAACCGGCGGCGCGCGATCCCTCGAGGTTGTCCGACGAGGAGATCGACGAACACGTCGATCGTTTTCTCCGGGGTGCGATGGCGGGCAGGGTGAGCAGGGCCGTGCCGGAGGGCGCCGTGGATCGCGCCCGGTATGGACTCGCGGTTTCCCGATCGCTGTGGAGGTGCGAAACCAGGCGGGCGCTCTCGCAGGCCCGCCTCCCTGAGAAGGATGTCCTTCATCTGTCCCGGCTTGCAGGGGTTTGGATGGCCCTCCGGCCCAGGCCGCTTGTGAAGGTCGCCGGCGTCTCCCTCCGCATCCCGGAACCCACCATGGAGTTCGCCTGGCTGCAGATCATGGAGTGGGAGCGCGGCCGCATAGCGGGCCGGGTGCTCCGCTATCTCACCGGATATCACGGAGTGATTCCCTCGCTCCCCCAATGGCATCGAGCGAGCCGCCCGGATGGTCGGTGGGATACGTTGCCTCCTGTCGATGGGGTGTGGGCGCACGATCTCTCCCGCCGGCTGCTGAACAATCTCGGCGCCAGTGCTAGATGCCGTCCCGTCGGGTCGTTTCGAGTCCGTCTGCCTGAGGAGGTTCAACTCGGCGGATGCAGCGTGGCTTCTCTCCGCGTATGGATCGATCCACCCGATGCCATGTGGGTCGCCCTCGAGCCGGGCGATTGCGTCGGCCCCTCCTTCCGCTGGTGGGCGTCGCCGGCCCACCTGAGTTGCTGGGCCTTTCCCGCCTGGGCGGTTCCCGCCATCCATCTGACGATGGCGGCCCTCTGGCACGACCTCTCCGTCGGGGCCGAGTCCATGCAGCGGACCTCGGCCTCCGGACATGCCGGCGGAGGTGGATCGGCGGGTGGGCTGTCGAGCGTGCGTCTTGCGGGTCTATGGTCGTGGGGTGAGACCTCTCGGGCGCACGTGGCCGCCCGTTCCGGCGCTCGCGTGAGAGCCCATCTTCGCCGACTGCCCCGCGGCCGGCGGCCGACCCGCTCGGCGTGCATGCATGCGCGGCGGCATGGCTTGGCCCGCCTTCCCGCCGGCATGACCTTCGTGCGCTCTCATGGTCGCCGCGGGGATGTGGCCGGGAGGCGGGACGATCTTTCCTCGCGGGCCCAGGGTCTGGCGATCGTGATGAAGGCGCTCTCGCGTCACGCATCTCGCGCTGAAGGGGGCGGAAGTGCTCTCTCATGACCCGCCGCCGGCAGAGAGCCGGATGCAGCTCTTGAAAAGCTCTGCGGAGCCAGCGGCGCCTCGAACGATCGCGGCGCGCGGCCTCGCGCGTGAGGGCGGCGGCGCGGCTGAGGGAGTCATTTTCCTTTTGAGACGCATGCCGTTCCGTGATATAGTACGATCACAACTTCGAAGGGCATGGACGGTCGGTTCGCGGATCCTTCAAAGAGCCGACCAGCCTCCACGCAGACGGCAGCGGGGACCGGCCTACCACCGAAGAGGGCCCGCTGCCGATGTTCCTCTCGCACACCGCGATCATTCGTCGAGGACCTTCAGGGGGAGAGGAAGGGTGTCCTCGATGTCGTTCCTCCACGTTTTCCTGTCTGCGCAGCAAACCGAAATCCGCCCCGCGCGCCCGCGCTGCAGCGCGGGCGGCTTCTTCGTTCCTGCCTTACCAAGGCCCCATTCCATGCTCCTTCTGCTCCGACTCCTGCCTGCGCGCGCCGGCGCTCATCCGGTTGTCCACGATGGGGATCCTTTCCGTCCGGGAACGCCCTCATGCCGAGTGCGAGGCGCGACCGAGCCGCCGATAACCCCTCGATCCCTTCTTTGCATTTCAAATGGGTCGCTCCGGTCGGCCGAAGCTCCTCGGCGGGAGATTGGCGATGGCTAGCATGGCGGCCGCCTCTCCCATGGGGTACACCCTCCGGGATGGCATGCCCCTCATTGTCTGTGCCGATGGCGTCGAGCTGGCGTCCGGAGTGCTCGCCTGTGTTTCTTCCACTACCCGCCGCCGGGGTCTGCTCGGTAGGACCGCCTTGACGAGAGAGGAGGGCCTCCTGCTGGTGATGCCCGGCCGACGCAGAGCCAGCTCCGGGTTCTCCACCTCGATCCACACCATCGGGATGAGGTTTCCGATCGCTGCGGCATGGCTGGACCCGGCCGGACGGGTTGTGCATGCCGTCTTGGCTCGTCCCTGGCGTCCGAATTACGCCTCCCCCCGACCCGCGAGCTACATCCTGGAGCTGCATTCCGGCCATCTCTCTGGGCTGCAGCCTGGAGTGATCGTGACCTGGCAGCCGCGTCCACCGGCGGAGATAGGTCGTCATGGTCGGGGGTCTGTGCCCAGCGGGGGGCGAGGGGCATGAAGGCGAGCCGCGATATGGCCGGCGTGAAGCGCGCCAAGCCGGAGGTCGCATTCGAGGATCTCTGGGATTGGGCGTATTGCCCGTTGCGGGTCTGGTGGCGTAGGCGCGGCGTCGATGGCGGGGAAGCCAGGCGCACCGGCGAGCAATTGATGCGCCGGGCCATCCAGGCCGCGTTCGGGACCTATTACAGGCTTCTACGGAAGGACAAGATCGATGATCTCTCGCCGGTGAAGGCGTTGGGTTTCGTCTGGAAGGCCTGGCTACAGAGCTGGGGGTTGGACGGCACCTTGGCCAGGGACCTGGTCGAGTATCAGGAGGGCCGGCGGGCGATCCTGCGCCGTTTTGAAGAGGGTGGCGACATCCGCCGTCCGGACGGCACGCTGTATCAGAGACCCATGTGGACGCGTTGGTGGCAGGAGCTGGCTTCCGCCTCGGGGCTTCTCGAGCTTCGCAGGAACATCGATGAATTGGGGCCGCGTGTAGGGCTGTGGGAGAGCGATCCATCCTCGAATCGGGATGCGCGATCCGCCATGGGCCTGGCGGATGCCTTTGCCACCTCCTTCGACGCGATGAAGGCGCAAAAGGATCTCCCGCCGCCGGACAAGGTGATCGGCGTCGACGCGGCCTTGAGCATCGAGCTTCTATCGCTGCGGTTGCGTTGCCAGGCGGCTGTGGTGGTGGATCTCGGCCAGGCCGGGGCGCGTGGCCGCCCCCGGAAGGGGAGCGCCGGGCCGCGGAAGAAGCGCAAGCTGGGATATGAGCTGCACCTCTTCGACCGCGATCCGCCCAACCCCTACGCGCTCTCGCGAGATCTACGCGTGCTCGCGTTGGGGCAGGCCCTGCCGGAGGACCTGGATCTGGACGCTGATGAAGCCGTCGTCGATAGGGTTTTCGTTCGTCACGTGCATAGCGGCGAGGTGCAACCGCTCCGCCCTGATCTGAGCGCCGGCGCCGATCTACTGGAAGCCCTGGCTCGCAGTTTCCTGTTGGGAGCCAGATCGGGCGCCTACGCCCCGCGCATGGTTTGCGGCTGGAGGGCCTGCGGCGATTGCGAATACCGGTCGATGTGCTTCGCCGATTCGGGCGTGATGGCGGCTTTCAATCCGCCCATGGCGGCTCAGATCCGGGCCAGCCAGAGGATGTACGAGCAAGTATCTAAATTCTTGGAGGAGGGGGAGGGATGCAGATCCGCAACCGAAGCCCTGCGGGCGTTCCTGACATGGATGGCGAGAGAGCCGGGCCTATCTCCGGAGGGGGCTCTATGGCTGATCGACGCCGTAGAGGCAGGGGGCATGTGATCCAGACCTTGCGCAGTCGCATTCGTGACTGGGGTCGCCCCGAGTTCAGGACCCAGCATTTCGGCATTTCATTCCTGGTCATCAGCGCCGTCTTGATTCCCATCGGCGTGTCCATCACATTCTTCGTCTCCGCAGCGCCGCCAAGCAGCCTGGTGATATCCATATGGTCCGCCGGCGGCATGTCGGCCCTCATGGGCATGATCCTTCTACACACGGCTGGACGGGAAGGGTATGTGATCCGGGTCATCCATTGGTTCGCCGGCCTCGAAGATGTGCTGGGCTCGGTCCGGTATCCGCTGAGCAGCGAGGTGATCCGGCCCATCGGCGCCTGGTTCGCCGATCTCTTCCCCGGCCAGGGGGGCTGGATCCTGCTGATCCGCGCGCCCGGGCTCCTTATCCGGGGGGAGGTCATGCGGCAGCGATATCTTCGGGTCCTTTCCAACGCCCTGGACGGCGCCTGGGATGTCGGCTGGGCGGAGAGCTTCCTGCGCGATTGGCTGGAGGGGGACGCACGGGGGAACGGCGTCTTCGTTTCCCTGCCACGGGCTGTCCGCACGATCAGGAGCCTCCTGTGCTGGATGAGGAAATCCTCCACGGGGGACATCGCCATCGGGATCGCCATCGCTCTCCCGGATGAAGCCGGGCGCGGACAGCGGCTGATCGCCGATGTGATGAATGCGGCGCTGGATATGGTTGTACAACGGCTGGGTAGCCTTCTTGCCGAGTTGACGCATAGAAGAAGTCGCCCTGCCGGCGGGCAGCCGCAGGATCCCCTACTGCTCGTGCGGGCATTGGTGCATGAACTCTCGGGCGAACTGCAGGCGACTATCGTGTGCCTGGATCGAGAAGAGGAGAAGCAAGACGGCCGCGCGGGAGCATCCCTCCGCAGGATCCGTCGCAGCCTGACCCGGTCCGGCTATTGGGCGGATCTATTGAGGGATGTCCCCATGTTCCGGGATGATTTCCTGCCGATCTCACCCGAGCCGATCAGGCTGGGAGATCTGCTCTCGGAGGTTGTCGAGGAGGCCCGGCCGGCCTGGCCCGAAAGCGTTTTCCGGTTGCAGGCCGAGGATGACCTCGAAGTGCTGGCCGATCACCATCTGCGCTCGGTCATGCGCAATCTGCTCTACAACGCGGCCTCATTTTCGCCGGCCGAGGGTCTGATTGACATACGCGTGCGGCAGGACGGCGAGTTTGCGCGCATCTATGTGGATGACGAAGGACCAGGGGTTGATGCGGATCATACCGAGGCCATTTTCGACCCCTACAAGGCATCGTCTCGCGCGCAGGTATCTTCCCGAGCGGGCGCCCGGCAGGGGATGGGAATCGGGCTGAGCATCTCGCGCATCGTCGTCCGGGCATACGGAGGCGATCTTCGCTGTCATGGAAACCACTCTGCGGCCGGCGGTCGCTTTGAAGTGGTATTGCCGTTGGCGCAGCCTGTCTCCCCGGGTGAGGAGGAGAAAGAGGTGGAGCATGCGTGATTTGAATCGAATAGTTCTCGTGGAGGATGATCGCGAGCTGGCCCATGGTTTGCGTGAAATCCTGGAAACGGTGGGCGGATACGAGGTCTGGCTCGCGTGGCTCAGGGCGGATGTGATCCGCATGCTGGACAAGACGCGCGCCGCATGGCTCGTGCTGGACCTCGAACTGGAGGACGGCTACGCCGGAAGGGTCGTGGAGGACATCCGGCGTCTGTGGGGGGACGAGGTCTACATTGTCGTGCTCTCCGGCCATTACGATCGCTATCCGGAGCATGAGCTGCTTGGTTTCGGCGCAGACAGTTTCCTGCGGAAACCCTATTCGCCCAAATCACTTATCTCCCAGATCGCCAGGGTTCGGGCGCGTCTGGAGGGGCTCGAATTCCAGGCCCATGAGGGCATCATGCTGAGGGTGGGGCATGGTGTGCTGGATCTGGGTCGCGGCTCCTATCAGGCCGGGGAGGGGGAGGAGGAGATCTTCCTCAGCGACTCTCAATTGAAGCTCATGCGCATCCTCGCCTCTGCGCGGGACGAGAAAGGCTGGCTGCATATCGACCGCGGCGCCCTGATGCTCAACTTGTGGGCGGAGGAGTATTCAGGGCATCCCTTCGTATACGCCAACCGCCTGAGGCAGCTGAAGGCTCGCACCAAGAGCCTGTTCGGGCAGGATCCCATCGAGATCCGCAGAGGCGGGCATACCTCGAAGTGGCGCCTGAATCCCCGCGTCGTCGAGGTGATCTGAGGGAGGCGAACGAGTGCCCGCTCCGGAGAGGAAGTCCGACCTGCCTGTCGGTTGTGCGGCGCCGCTCAACCTGGAAGAGGCTGCGCTCCGCATCGAGGAGATGCTGGCGGTGGGCGATGCGACGCTCTTCCAGCCCATCCCGACGGGCTTCCTGCATTTCGATCGGCTGATGGGAGGCGGGCTTCGCGGCGGAGATCTTCACATCATCGGCGGGGCCCAGAACATCGGGAAGACCGCCATGTTGCTCCAGATCGCGGCCCGCGTGGCTTCGGAGGGGGCCTTGGCGCTTGTCGTTTGCTATGAACATGGCGTGCAAATGCTCTGGGAGCGCCTGCTCTGCCAGAGCTCCCACGCATTGCATGGAGAGCATCGCGTGAGCGCCGTTTCGCTCAGCGAGGCCTACCTGGCCGCCGTTAGCGAACGGGGCGGGGTGGCGATCGGAGAGAACCGCGGGAGACCTCATATGCTGGACGAGGTCATCCGCCGCGTGCCGGGCGGCATAAAGGCCTGGAGCCGGATGGCTGAAATCGCGCAGAATCTGTGGCTCGTATCCGGCGATGGGCTCTTCACCAGTGTGGATGCGTTGGCGCAGTACCTCCAATTTGCTTTTCGTCCGCGGCGCCGGGTGGTGCTCTTCATCGATTATCTTCAGCAGGTTCCGGTTCCGGGCACAGAACGCCCCCTCGAGGTTGAGGAGCGCATCGAACGCGTCTTGAGGGGGCTGAAGGGCCTGGCGCTGCGTCACTTCGAGGCCGGCAAGGTGCTCCCCATCGTGGCTGTGGCGGCCGTCGATGGCCAGGGGTTGAGAGGTGGCCGGGTGCACGCAGAGAACCTCTGGGGCGGCGCCGCGATCCAGTATGAACCGGATGTGATCTGGATCGGCAACCGGGAGGGAGCGTCGCCCGCGGGTGAGGTGATCATCCGCTGGGCGGTCGAGAAGAACCGGCGGGGGCCGAGTGATCTGGAATTCCGGCATCGATACCATGGCGCAGCCTACTCCTTCGACCTCGTGGGAGAGCCCGTGCCTGCGGAGGAGAGCTGGCAGTCGGAGCGCTTGGGTGTCCCCGGCCGTCTTACTCCCTCCGCATAGCGGCGCTACAATGCAAGGCGAACCAGCCACAACGTGAGCCGATAGCTGGATATTGCCGAGGCATTTTCTCGGCCATCGAGGCTTGTGCGAGGTGAATATGCGGGTTTCACCAAGTGACGCTCTGGCTCTTATCATGAGCGGAGCCATCATTTGGGCGGCGGTGAGCGATGTTCGTTCCCGCTTGATTCCCCGCGCCGCCGGGTTCGGCGTTCTGGCGCTCGGCCTCTTGTATCTTCTATTGGGCGGGTTCTATCTTGAGGGCGCGTTCTACCTCGCCGCGATCTGGGGGAGCCGTGGTGGGCTTTGGCGCATCGCTGTTCTGGCCCTGGGTGTGATGGTTTGGGCGCAGAGCCCCGCAATGATCTCATTCGTGCTGGGGATTCTCTACGTCCTGACGATCTTCGGCCTGGGTTGGTTCGGGGGAGGGGATGCGCAGCTTGCCTTCGGCCTGCTTGCGATGGCGAGGGATGGGTGGATCTTGGCCTACCTGTTCGGAGGCACAATCGTCTTGGGGCTTTCCATGATGTTGCTGAGGCGCGGGCCCAAGGGCGGCATCCAGCGGCTCTGGTGGGTCCTCAGGCATTTGCATTCGCCGGATGCGGAGGCCATCAGGTTCCCCTGGGCGGTCCTGGCCTCGTTGGCCGGTCTGGCGTATATTTGGGTGTTTCCGGGGGCGGTATGAGATCGTCGGCGCCTGGCACATACCGGCTGCTTGCATACCTTATGGGGCTCTCCGTGATGCTCGTCGCGTGCGTTTCACGGGTGACCGCAGTCCCGGAAAGCTGGAACGGGGGTGAATCTCCTGCGGCGCGCGTCATTGCAGGCGAGGAAGCACAGGCCCTCTACGGCATCGAGCCTGACGGCGAGCATCCACTTTTGGAACCGTCCCCTACATCAGAGGCCTGGTTCCCAAGGCAGGTTTGGGTCTCCGCCTCGGTGCTGCCTTATGACGACCCCGACCCGATCCGCATCCTGCCGGTGTATGCGGACGCCGCTCTTGACTCGGAGAGCCCATGGATCGGCGACCTGACTGCGGGGTCCGACGTGACCTTGCTGTCGGTGGATCTGACCGGCCGGGCCTGTTTTGTGGAGGGGTTAGCGGCCCAGGGCTGGCCGGTGCGAGGCTGGGTCGCCTGCGCCCGGCTCCGGTT
>CAZQDE010000074.1:0-3054 GCA_964591485.1 uncultured Anaerolineaceae bacterium
CAGACCACCTCCGGATTCTCGGGCGGCTCGTAGGGATCGGACACGCCGGTGAAGTTCGTGATCTCCCCCCGCAGCGCTTTCTCGTAAAGCCCCTTCACATCACGCTTGATGGCTTCTTCCAGCGGGACATCGACATAGACTTCCACGAAGTTCTCGATCTTGGCGCGAATCTCATCCCGGATCGATTTGTAGGGCGAGATGGCAGCGGCAATCGCCACGACATTATTCCTGCTCAGCACCTCGCAGACCCAGCCGATGCGGCGGATATTGGTGTCGCGATCTTCCTTCGAGAAGCCCAGACCCTTGCTCAAATTGGTGCGGATCACATCGCCATCCAGCACCTCCACTTTCATTCCCCGGGCGCGCAACTGCTCCGCCACTGCCTGCGCCAGGGTCGATTTCCCGGCCCCTGATAGGCCTGTAAACCAGAGTGTGAATCCCTGATGCTCCAATGTGCCTCCTCAAGTGCTCAATCTCGTGCCATAACTATCGGTCGTGACCGCTAGAACCACTTCACAGCTTCGCGCCAGCCCCACTCGCGTACGTAGGCTGCTCGCCGCCAACGATACATCTGAAGCGAGTGAAAATGCTCTCTGAGGGACCGGCGCGGTATCCCGCGTCCCGGCAGGGCATAAGGGAGCGTGTGGTGCCCCGCAAATCTGCTGGCCCGCCTGAGCAGGTGTGGGGCTAGCTCTCGCCTCCAGCCGAACGCCCGGTCCGCGGATGGCTTGCGGGTGGAAAACAGCCCGCGGGTTTCGATCTCCTCCGGTGCTGGATCGACAAGCGGCCGCAACCTGCTCCACACCTCCTCGCCCCAGTGCCAGCCCAGATGCCCGAAAAGCGCGCGGAACTGCTGCTCCGGCGCCAAGCAGAGATCCTCATATTGCAGGCTCAGGCCGCCGAGGACCGGCAGTATGCGCTCCGAAAGCACCAACCGTGCATGCGCCAGAAGGAGGACCTTCTCCACGTAGTGTCTCGCGGCCCGTGGGGCAATCTCCAGCTCGGGCAGGGCCTGCTCATGCTCGCCCAGGAAGAGTGACCACTCGCGGCCCAGCCAGGCTCGGTAAAGCCCATGCTCATCATATGAATTCAACACGCCAAAAGGGTGCC
This sequence comes from uncultured Anaerolineaceae bacterium, assembly GCA_964591485.1. Classification (GTDB taxonomy): domain Bacteria; phylum Chloroflexota; class Anaerolineae; order Anaerolineales; family E44-bin32; genus E44-bin32. The sequence goes on from CAZQDE010000074.1 coordinate 1,111, forward strand.
TGCGAATGTAGATCAACGCATCGGGCTCGAATATCCGCGCCAGGAAGGGCAGGCGCTCCGTTTGCGGGATCTTGATGACCAGTGTGTCGACCGGCCCGCCGAAGGCCCGGACACAGAGTTGCTCGGTGTGAAGCCGCAGACCTTCGGCCAATTCAGGGTACCGTTCAACATCCTCGGCCCCCAGCCACCAGCGGGGTAGCTCACGGAGCGCAGTCACGGCATCGGTATAGGGTGTTTCAGGATGGGCGGCGGGCGCATCCGGCTCGAAGAGATAAGCCGCCTCCTGGGCCTGTTCGAGCACCTTCCCCACCCAGGTCGTGCCCCCACGCCTCAGTCCGGCCACCAGGATCAATCGCTTCCACATTTGCAGGGAGCATACCTTTCAGGCACAGCCATGCGGAGGACCGGGATTATTCCTCGCCCGTATCCTCGCTGCGATTTTGCTCCTTCCAGCGCTTAAGCCCGTCGATGAGCACCTTGCTCACCTCTGGACGTGTGAACTCCTCTGGAAGCGATTCCCCCCGCTCGAGCATGGCCCGCACTTCGGTCCCGCTCAAGTACACCCAATCCTCCTTGCCATGAGGACAGGTCTTGGCGCTCACCACGGCTCCGCACTTGCGGCAATAGAACGCGTAATCGAAAAACAGCGGGGTGATCCCGATCTCCTCCGGGTCGAACTCGTCGAAGATTTCCTGCGCTTCGTAGGTTCCGTAGTAGTTGCCGACTCCAGCATGATCGCGCCCGACGATGAAGTGCGTGCACCCATAGTTCTTGCGGCAGATGGCATGGAAGATGGCCTCGCGGGGGCCTGCATAGCGCATCGCCGCCGGGAAGACGCCAAGCATCACGCGCTCGGAGGGATAGTAATCCCGCAGGATGGCCTGATAGCTTTCAATGCGCACCTCCGGCGGGATGTCGTCTGGCTTGGTCTCGCCGACCAAGGGGTGCAGGAAGAGGCCATCGACGATCTCGAGGGCGGTCTTCTGAATGTACTCGTGCGCCCGGTGGATGGGGTTCCGGGTTTGGAAGCCTACCACTCGGCGCCAACCACGGCGGGCAAACATCCGGCGCGTCTGGGCAGGAGTATGGCGAAGTTCGGGAAACTCGGTCTCCGTGGCGCTCGGCCAATCGACAAGCCAAACATCTCCGCCTAGCAGCATATCTCCCTGGGCATAAAGGCGGGCCACACCAGGATGTGCCTCCTCCGTCGTGCGATAGACCTCCTGGGCCTCAAGCTGCTTGTCGTAGGGATACTTCTCATCCACGGTCATGACTGCCAGCACCCGGTCCCCCTCGCAAAGGGCGACTTCCTGGCCCTCTCTCAGCGAATCGGCGAAGCTCCCATCCACGGGCAGCGTCACGGGGATGGACCACAATAGCCCTGAGGCCAGGCGCATCTCCCGGACCACCCGCTCGTAATCCTCACGTAGCATGAAGCCTTTGAGCGGGGAGAAGGCCCCCGTTGCGATCAGCTCAAGGTCGGACAGGCCCATCGGCGTGAGCGAGACCTTGGGCAATTCCTGGGCTTTCTCCCAGACAGCCTTGCGTACCTCTCCCCGGAGCACACGATCGATGAGATCGCCCCCATGGGGCGCGATGGAAAAGCCATTGCCGTTCTTCGCCATAAAGCCATTGCTCCTAGATGGGGAGAAGCTCCCCGAAAGTATGCGAACACAATAACGCCCGGATCCACCCTCCCTGGTCCGGGGTCGGCCTAGCCCTGTATTCGGGCGGGGGCAATTGTGCCACGCGCACGCAGTGGCGTCAAGCACGCGGTAGGGGCGACCGGCCGGTTGCCCCTACATCTTTGTCCGTCGGTCGGTGCATCGATACCAGGCCGTGCAAACGATTGGACCATGGGGGCCAGGCGACCCGATGCAGCTTCGCCGGCAAATGGAGCCGCCCCCACCAGCCGCCGCGCACGGCTGCATCCTGGAGACCTCC
>CAZQDE010000074.1:3154-10848 GCA_964591485.1 uncultured Anaerolineaceae bacterium
GGGTACCTGTGCCCCTTTGGGTACTCGCTCGCAAAGCCCGCTCGCATGACAGGCAGGAAGGAGGGGAAGCATCTTCACTTGCTGACAAAGCAGGCTGCCTCGACAGAATGAGGGATGGCAGGCCGCCTCAGCCGTGGTCTGAGGGCCCAGCCAACGGCCGCTCCCAAAGCGGGCGGCCCTGCATCTCCTCAGGCACAGGATGGCCGAGGAGCTTCAACACCGTCGGCGCCACGTCCATCAATTGCGCCCCCTGCAACTCCGCACCCGGGTCCGAAAGCCCAGGCGCCGAAAGGATGAAGATGCCGTCTTCGGCGTGGTTGCATTCGTCGGGGCCGGTATCGTTCGTAAAGCGATAGACCTCGCCATGGCCCAGCGATCCTGCCGAGCGCCAGCGCAGGTTGTCGAAATAGACAATCAGGTCCGGGGGAATGCCGTTGACTTCCGGATAGATCTCCTCCGGCTTGAAGACTCTGGTCTTTAAGGGCGTCCCATCGGCAGCGGGCAAGGACTTAAGGCGTTCGGTTAATTCATCACGCAGCGCCTCCACCTCCCGCTCAGGAACCACCCCCTGCGGCTCGCGCCCCTGCACGTTCAGGAAGATCCTTCCATAATAGCCGCCTGCGCCCCAAGCCTGCGTGTGGCTCCAGTCCACTTCGACTTTCTCGAAGGGCAGCGGACGCCCGATCTTGGGCTCCTCGAGAAACCGCAGATAGCCTTCGCGGTGGAGCCACTCATTGATACAGATCCAGCCATCCACCCGCTGGGCGCCATGATCCGAGACCACGAGGATGGCGGTCTCCGCACCAAGGCGCTCGATCCACTCGCCAATCTTGGCGTCCAACCGCCGGTAGTAATCACGTAAGACATGTTCATAGGGCGTGCCAGGCTCATGATGGATATGATCGGGATCGTGGTAGTGCCAGAACCCATGCTGCAACCGGTCGAGCCCAATTTCCATGGCCATGAAGAAATCCCACGGCTCGGTCTCTAGGAAATGGTCCACTACGGAGAAACGGTCCTCTGTCATGGCACGGATGGTCCCAAGCAGCCATTTCTTCCTCTCTGTCCGGAACGGGCGCGCATCGAAGCCATACTCCGGTGCGATCCTCAGCACCTCTTCGCGCAAGCTCTCCGGATGGGTGAAGCGAACCTCACGGCCGGGCGTGAGGAAGCCCGAGACCACCAATCCTTCGACCGGCCGAACCGGATAGGTTTGCGGCACGCCCACAAGGATGCTGCGTTTTCCCGCCTCCCCCAGGTAATCCCAGACGCGCTTGACTTTTACCGTATCACCATCGGCCGCGAACATATGGTCGTAGGAGTAATCGGCGCGATTCCGGAACCCGTAGAACCCAAGTGCTCCGGGATCGCGCGAGGAGAGCATCGAAGACCAGGCCGGCACGGTGATGGCCGGCACGCATGAAGCCAGCCTCCCCCAATAGCCTGATTGGGCAAGGCCGAGGAAATTGGGGAGTTGCGGCCGCCACTGTCCGAAGACCAACTCTGGAACGGCCGCATCCAGGCCAATGACAAAGACTCGCTTCACGACAGGGGGACTCGAGGCCCCAATGGAACTCACAGCCTGAACCTTTCCCTGAACCCGCATCCCTTCACCAACACAACCAGGATGGAGGCTAGCGGCTCGCCAAGACAGAGCGCCAACCCCAGCCCCGCCGATACGCGGCCCGGCGCAGCAGGTACATGCGTAAGGACGATTTCACCTCTCCCAGGGTCAGGCTCGGCAGGCCATGCCCCGGCATCGGGACTCCCGCATCGACTTGCCGAAGCGCTCGCCCAACCCGGCGGATCAAATGGGGTGCAAGCTCTCGCCGCCATCCGCTCGCCCGGTCCTCGGATACTTTCGTAAGGCTGAAGAAAGTATCGACGACCTGTTCCTCTGGCGGTTCGACGATCGAACGCACCTGATCCCAGACCGTCTCATCCCATCGCCAGCCCAGCCACTCGAAGAGAGCACCAAAGGTTTCCTTGGGCCGGACACAAGCCGCTTCATAAGAGACTTCCTGGCAGGCGATTCCATCCAGGAACTGTGGGTAAAGACGATGACTGGCCTGCGCCATGAGCGCCACCCGCTCCACCGGGTGTCTCGCCCTTTGGGCGACCGGGATCCAGGCTGGCAGCAGGCCCGGCAGATCTTGAAGGAACCAGACCCAGTCGCGCTCCACAGCCCATTGGCTATAGAGGTTCCCCTTATCGTAGGAGTTGACAATCCCCAGCGGATGCCTGCGGACGTAAATCACCGCGTCGGGCTCGAGAGCGCCGATCAGAAAGGGCAACCGTCCGGGAAAAGGGTCCTTCACCAGCAGGGTTTCAACGGGCCCTCCGAAGTAGTGCTGAACCAGGAAGTTCAGATGCTCTCGGAGCGCCTCGGCATGATCCCCCCGAAGGGGGCCATAGCCTTGCCAGTCCACATGCCAGTGTGGATACCGGCGCCATTCCTGCACCCGTTCAGCGACAGGGGACTCGGGATGGCGCCTGACCATGAAAGCCTCATAGCGCATGTAGCCGGCCTCGGCGGCCCGGCCCAGCACCGCATTGAGCCAGGTGGTCCCACCCCGGCGATGGCCGCTGATGAGAATGAGCCTGCGCCAATGCTTCACGCCAATCCCGGCCTCAGGCAAGGCAGATCCTCCGCTGCCGCTTCGGGAGCCATAAGCGAACCTCAGCGCTCATCCACAGTCTCCACCCATCCAAGCCGTTTCTGCCATGCATACGCGATGAACCGTAGCTGCATGCGCAAAGGCATCAGCGGCTCCACCATCCGGCGCAGCAGGTATTTCGCATAGAGCACGGAGAAACGACTGCCCCCCTCCCGGAAGTGGACCCGGACCATCTCGGGCCAGCAGCGATTCGCTTCCTTAAGCGACTTGGAGCCGCCATGCAGACGGAAGTTCGCCCAAGGCCGGGGCACAAAGCGGATCGGGGTTACCGCCGCAATTCGCACCCAGAGGTCCCAATCCATGGCGTAGTAGAAGGAGGGGTCGAGCGGCCCCACCATCTGCCACACGCGCCTCCTGAAGAAGGAAGCCTGCTGGGCAATGGCGTTGCCCCCGCGCCGGAGCTGAGCATATCCGATCTGCCCCATCGGAAAACGGCCGAGAACGCGATCCTGCTCATCAATGTAATACGCGATGCCATAGACCATCCCGATCTCAGGGTGCGATTGCAGGTACTCAACCGCTTCCCGGATCGCTCCAGGCCTAAACGTATCGTCGGAATTCAGCCAGCAGAGGATCTCGCCCTGAGCGCGCCCGAAGCCCTTGTTGATCGCATCCGTCTGACCCAGGTCCGGCTCGGACGACCAAGATGTAATACGGTCTTCGTAGCGCCGAATGATCTCGACGCTGCCATCCGTAGAGCCACCGTCGACGATGATGTACTCAAGGTTGGGATAGTCCTGGGACAGCACCGAAAGTATCGTGCGCTCCAAGAACGGCGACTGGTTGAACGATGGCGTAATCACGCTGACGATCGGCAGCTCGGAGTTGGCACCTGGGTTCGCATCCACAGACATCACAAGCGTTTCGCCCTCCGCAAGAGATCAGGCGCCTATCATACCCGAGAATCCGCTCCAGGCCCTACACTTGCCCGCTGTCTATTTGGCCCTAACCGTGTGCAGGTCATAGTACTGGGCGAAGCAGCGGTTCACCCAGTGATCAGAGCTCGCCTCGATCTCTCCCAAACCCGCTAGGTGGGGCAGGGAACGGACCGCCAAATCCATCTGCCCAGCCGCTCTGGCTTCCTGCACAAAGGCGTGACGCTCGTCCCAGAGTGCCGCAAACCGGAAAAGTCGCTCCTGGTCCGAGAGAATTGTCCGAACCCCGATCAGGGCGGTGGAGGCGATCGCTAATAGCGTCAAGACCCAGAGCGCGCGTGTCCATGCCTGTGCGCGCAGGGCTGGTCTCGAGGCAAATAGACGCCCAAGCGAGATTCCGAAAGCAGCCAGGGCAGCGTTGCGGATCAGCTCGGCGGTGACCAACACACGCCCGCTGGGATAGGAGGATGTGGCGTACTCCGACGGGAACATGACCGCCGCTGTGAGAAGAAAGGCCATGATCGGGATCGAGCCCAGAAGAAGCAGGTCCTCCCGGCACCATGGGCGCAATCGTTCGCTCGGCATCCTATCCATCGCCAGCGCGGCCTGGAGGGAGACCAGCAAGACCATCATGCTCGGCAGCCAGTGGGCTTCGAAAGCCCCCCGAGCATAGACATAGGCGTCCCAAAGCGAGCGCCAGGCCACCGAGGGAAGCGACGCCGGCTCCGGCATCAGGCCCTGCCGAGTGGCATTGCCGGGCGCGAGCCAGATGATCAGCATGGCCAGCAAAGATCCGACAAGTCCGGCGAAGCTCCAGCTAAGGAGCGTCTTCCTCCGACCGTCATCCAGGAGGGCTGCGCCTACGAGCGCGATCAGGGCGAAGCCGGCGATCTGCGTGATCGCAAGCGTCTCGGAGAACCCGCCACTGACGAGGGCGATCGTCCCCACAACTAGTCCGCTCCTCCAGGAGAACCCCTGCTCACGCCAACCTTCCCATCGCTGCGCGCTCCATGCGGCCAGCGCAGTCAAGATGACCAGGGGGGCGGTATACGTGAGCAGGCCGGTGAACCATATCAGCGATTGATAGCGATCGGGCATGCCCAGCACGATGCCCACCAGGGGACTGATTGCGGTGAGAATGGCTGCCCGCCATGACATCGAGTTTGCGCCTGCAGGAAGGGACCGGAAGAAGAGCGTCAGCGCCAGCAACCACAGCGCGAGAAAGATCCCAGGAAGCGCGCGCGTGATGCCCGGGCCTGCCAGCTCCAACAGATTCACGAAGAAGGTGAAGGCGTATCGCCCCGACCAGTGCAGATACCAATAGCGCTGGCTACCCCAAAAGCCCAGATCTATGAGCGTTCCGGCCGTACAATAATCATCGGCGAGATACCTGGCCGAAAGACCGAGATACCCCGCCGCCCTCAGAGGCAGCGTCAAAGCGATAATGGCTGCCCATTGGGAGATCACAAGCCAGGTGAGGCCGTATTTCCTTAGAACTCGAGCCAGGCCGAACGCCACCGAAGACTTCCTCCTGACACGCTAAGCACCCCCGGAATCAATGCCTCCAGAAGGGAAGCCGGCCTTCGCCAAAGCGTTGGATCCATTCAGGATCCTGCCATTCCACCTGTACGCCCTGGAAGCGAATTCTCCGGCGGAGCCGGCGATAGCTTTTGAAAAGGCCGTGCAAGCCCATGGCGCTGAGCAGAGCCTGAATCAGCTTATACCAGTAGCGCAGGACAGTCGGCGGATGGGTGCGGAGGGCGCGCGATATATGTCCGAATGCCCGAGAAAATGCGCCCTCGTCGATCAGCCTGCGAGCGGCGAAAACCTCCATCCCTGCATAGATTCTGCGGCCATGCACCCTCATGATGGGCGACAATCGCTCATCGCGCTCAGCCCACTGACGCAAACGCTCTGCCTCCAGAACAAATTGCCCCGCCTGCGCGATGGTTTTGGCCTGGGGGTGGGTGCGCTCGAGCGCCCAATACCTGGGCACGTGAACAATGGGAAAGCGACTGGCGATGCGCACCCAAAGTTCGTGATCCAGGATCAGATGGTAGTCTTGATTGAGGAAGCCAACGGCTTCCAACGCCTGGCGGTGCATGAAGGCCGCCGGCTGCAGCAAAACCTCGAACGCCAGCAATTCCACCAAGTCGAGGGGCCGGTAGCGATGGAAATCCAGCACATGAAGATCCTCGTCGACCATGATGCCATCGCCGTAGACCAGGCCCGCCCCTCGATTTCGCTCAAAAGCCTCGGCCGCCTCGCGCAGCGCTCCTGGCAGGTAGACATCATCGGAGTTCAGCCAGGCCACAATCTCGCCGGTTGCCAGCCGTAAACCCTTATTGATCGCCTCGGCCTGCCCTGAGTCGGGTTCGGAGATCCAGTGCGCCATGCGGCTCTCATAGCGCCGGATGATATCGAGCGAGCCATCCGTCGATCCGCCGTCGATGATGATGTATTCGATGGCAGGATAATCCTGCTCGAGAACAGAGCGGATCGTCGTCTCCAGGAAGCGCGCCTGGTTGAACGATGGCGTCACGATGGATATAAGAGGGGTATCGGGCATGACTAACGGCATCCTGCCTGGATGAAACCGCAATTTCCAGGCCTTTCGGAGATCATCCACCGCACCTTTGCGCAGTGGGTTCCGGCCCATGAGTATATCAGGATTGCTTCTTGAGTTCCGTTCCGTGGAGCGTCAGGGCGCGGCCTTGAGGACCGCCAGCACCGCCTCGCCACGCTTCACTTCATGGATGGTCTGGTATTCGGGGAAGAAATCGCCCTCGATGATGGCCCATTTGCAGCCCAGCGCATAATCCGGGTGGGCGTCCGCGGAGACGAAGCGGAGATCGGGCCGGGCAAAGGGTTCGGCGGCCGATCGCGGTCCACGCACGGCAAGAGTCGCCCCCTCGGGAGCGATCTGGTTGAGGGTTTCCACCGCTTCCCGGAACGAGGTGCACCAGTGATCGGTCTCATAGCGCAGGAAGGCGCCGCTGATGCCGCCGGCAAAGCTGTTGTAGTAGGAGTATTCATAGGGATGGAGTGAGATGATCCCTATCAACCCCGGCGCCAGGATAACGAGGACCAAAGCCGCTTGGGCCCAGCGCACGGGGATCCGCTGCAGAAGCCATTCCAGGCCCAAGCCCGCGAAGACAAACAGCGGCGGGAGCAGGAAGTAAAGCTGCCGGGCATTCCCATAGAGCGGAGCACCCGTCGCCGCAATGGCGACCGCAGGCAAGAAAAACCAGGCGGCCAGCAGCGCCACCTGCAGCCGATCGAGCCTCTTTCGGACCGCCCAGGCCACGGCCACGCAGAGGCCGAGCGGGATCAGCAAGACCGCCGGTTCTGTGAGCTGGACCGCCATCAGGCCCGGGAAGTAGTGCCAAGGCAGATCTGTGGATGGGTAGATGACACCTCGGTAGAGGGCCCGGTGCGATTCAAAGGCCCCCATTGCCCGCAAGCTCTCAATGAAGTGCGCCAACGGGGCCTCCCATAAGTATGGCCAGAAGATGTACGTGGTCAACCCGGCAACGAGCCAGTAGATGATCAGCGGCCTCAAGGCTGCCCTGCGGGATCTTCCCAGCGCATAGAGGCTGACCAAGACCCCCGCAAAGGGTCCCGCCACGCGGATGGCGGTCGCTAAGCCCAGGAAAATCCCGGCAACCATCCAAGAAAGATTGCGACGGCGCCAACTTCGCAAGTGCGGCTCCAAGGCCGACCGAAACAAGCGCGAGAGGATGAACCCTGAGAGGGCGAGGGACCCCACGGCAACGTAGACGCGTGCCGCGGCATAGAAGCGCTGAACCTTGTCGACGTAATAGCTCAAAGGGGCCGTTTCGGCCGCACTGGCCATGCGGTTGAAGGCGGCCTGGAGCGGGGCGGAGGCCGTTCCATGATAGGCCTGCTGTACCAACTGCTCGGCGAATGGCAGAAAGATCGCCTGCCAGAGGAAGAGCTCTCCGAGGAGCAAGAGAGTCAAGCCCGCGATCATTAGGATCGCCGCCTTCGCACGCGTGGGCTTTTCCCGCCATACCTGCCGCACATCCTGCAGGAGCTTGCCGAAATCTGTGCTGCGGCGAGAGTCCGAAACATCCTGGGAGTTGCCTCTTCTGATATCGCGATCCACCGCCCGCCATCC
>CAZQDE010000075.1:0-8696 GCA_964591485.1 uncultured Anaerolineaceae bacterium
ATGCTCCGCGGCGTGAACCTGGGGGGAAGCTCCAAGGTGCCACGCGTTCCAGACGGGGCCACGCACCAGCAGGAAGGCTTTTTCGACCACCGGCGGGTGTCCTTTGTCGGCCGGCCTTTCCCGCTGGAGGAAGCGGCGGAACACCTCGGTCGGCTCCAATCCTGGGGCTTCAACTTCCTGCGGCTGCTCGTTCCCTGGGAGGCGGTCGAGCACGCCGGGCCGGGCGATTACGATCAGGCCTACCTCGAATACCTGCGGAGACTGGTCGAGGTGGCCTCAACCTTCGGGTTCTATATCCTTGTCGACCCCCATCAAGACGTATGGAGCCGTTTCTCCGGCGGGGATGGCGCACCCGGCTGGACCTTCGAGGCCGCCGGGATGGACCTCCGCAACTTCCACCAGACCGGCGCGGCCATCCTCCATCAGACGCACGGCGACCCCTTCCCGCGCATGATCTGGCCCACCAACAGCGGCAAATTGGCTGCGGCGACGATGTTCACGCTCTTCTTCGGGGGTGACCACTTCGCACCCTTATGTCGCATCGACGGCGAGCCCATACAGCAATACTTGCAACGCCATTATCTGAACGCCATGGCGGCCATCGCCAAGACGCTTGCCGGGCTGCCCAACGTGATCGGGTACGACACGATGAACGAGCCGCTGCCAGGCTATATCGGCTGCCGTGACCTCGAGAAGCCTTGGGGGCTGCTCCAGCTGGGCCCCTGCCCCACGCCGCTGCAATCCATGGCTTTGGGTGAGGGTCTTCCTCAGGAGGTGGACGTCTGGGCCCTGGGATTGCGGGGGGCCCGGATTGTCTCCCAACTGCGCATCGACCCCCAAGGGCAGCGAGCCTGGCTCGCCGGGCGGCCCTGCCTTTGGCGTGAGGCGGGCGTGTGGGACCTGGATGGCAGCGGCACACCGCGCGCCCTGAGGCCGGCGCACTTCGCCGAGGTCAATGGCAAACGCGTCGATTTCGCCCGCGATTATTTCAAGCCCTTCGCGCGCCGTTTCGCGCAAGCCATCCAATCGGTCGATCCCCAGGCAGCCATCTTCCTGGAACCCCCGCCCCGGGAAACGGGTCTTACATGGGGGCCACAGGATGCACCCCGTTGCGTGTTCGCGCCCCACTGGTACGACGGCTACGTGCTCTTCAGCAAGTCCTTCCACCCGCACATCGCGGTCGACATGTTCACAGAGCGCCCCATCTTTGGGGCCCCATGCATCCGGCGTGCGTTCGCGGCCCAGCTTGAGCGGCTGAAACAGATCGCGGCGCGTGATCTGGGGGGCATCCCCACAGTCATCGGCGAATTTGGCATCCCCTTTGATCTGGATGGAGGCAAAGCATTCCACAGCGGAGATTACCGCCGCCAGATGCGCGCCATGGACCGCAGCTTCCGGGCTATCGAAGATAGCCTATTGAGTTGCGCGCTGTGGAACTACACCGCCGATAACACCCATGCCCACGGCGACGGGTGGAATGGCGAGGATCTCTCCATCTTCTGCGCCGATGAGGTCAAGGATGCCTCGGATGAGAATGCCGGCGGACGCGCTCTGGCAGCCGTCGTGCGGCCCTACCCGCGGGCCGTGGCGGGGGAACCTCTCAGGATGGCATTCGACCCCCGGCGACGGATATTCGAGTTCGAATTCCGCCATCATTCTGCGGACGCTCCGACGGAGATCTTCCTGCCGCGCTATCAATACCCGCAGGGCTGCAGGATCGAAGTTTCGGATGGACGGTATGAGGCCGACTCGGGGCTCCAGCTCCTGCGCTATTTCCACACCCCGACGCGCGAACGCCACTGGCTGCGCATCCGGCCGCGCTAGGCTGCCCCCATCGCAAGGGCTGGCTTACGTTTGCCCGAGATTAGCTGGCTCGCAACAAGAGACTTGCATCGGCCTCCCATAATTGGAGCACCCAGGAACCGAAGCTTGCCGCACCCCTTTCCAGCCCCTATGGCGGCGTGGTGCAGGAAAGCCGCTGCAGCACCATCCATCAGCCCAAGGCAGGGGGCAGCGCCGGGAGGCCGCCCGGCAGGTGGAGAAGCTATTGGAAGGCGATCAAATCGTTCTCTTCGATGAGCTCTCAGCAGAACACCTCGATCCAGTGAGGTGCACCTACGGCCCGGCGCCGAATAGCGCATTCCTCTATCGGGCAAGACGGCACCATCCACACATCCTGGCCACGGCTGGACATCGAGGCGATGGAGAACGAGATCAGATCGCTCTTGGGCCTGACCTCCCCATAAAGCGCACCAGAGTCTCTGCCCCCCGACGTTGACCTCGCCAGAATCTTGATCGAGAACGGGCCATGGCGGCAAGTCCAAGGGAAAAACGCTGCGGATGCCTGGTCGCGCCCCGGAACGCGTCGAAGCTAAGCCACTGCCAGGGCGCAAGCTCACCCGCCGCGGGTGCCTTTCCACATGCCCCTCCGGGCGCGACGCCCTTATAATGGGTCTCTACGGATATCTCCGCACGAAACGAGGGTTCTATGGGCCAACCCGTCATCGAGGTTCGAGAATTCATAAAACGCTATGGGGACCACGTCGCTGTCGACCGGATTTCATTCAATGTTCACCGTGGAGAGATCTATGGCTTGCTGGGCCCCAATGGCGCCGGGAAGACCAGCACGCTCGAAAGCCTCGAAGGCTTGAGGAGGCCCGATGGCGGCGAGTTACGTGTGGCGGGAGTCGACCCCAGCCGGGACATTCGCCGGCTGCGAAATCTCATCGGCGTGCAACTGCAGACATCCGGATTGCCGGATAACATCACCGTCGAGGAGGCGATGCGTTTCTTCTGCGCCTACCACGGGGTCAGGCCTAATGAGGGCCTCATCAACCGTTTGGGGCTGAGGGAGAAGCGCAAGACCCAGTATACCGACCTATCCACCGGCCAGAAGCGCAGGCTGGCCCTGGCGCTCGCCTTGGCGCATGGCCCGGAGGTTCTATTCCTGGATGAACCTACCGCCGGGCTCGACGTGGGAACACGCGTGGAGCTGCATGCAATCATGCAGGAACAGAAGGCGCGCGGCGCGACCATCCTGCTGGCCACCCATGATATGGCCGAAGCGGAGCAAATCGCCGATCGCATCGGAATCCTCCTGGATGGGCGGCTGGTGACAACTGGAACCCCGCTCGAAATCACCGCCACGGGCGCCGGCCTGACCAAAGTCTCTGTCCGCACGGAGAAGGATTCGCTTGCCAGGGAAGACGTCGCCTTCCCTGCGGTTCAGCGCATGCACCGCAAAGACGAATATCACATCTTCTTCAGCACCGACATCGGCCCAACCGTGGCCGCCATCATCCAGGATGTGAACAGCCGGGGCGATCGCCTGATCGATCTACGGGTGGAGCGGCCCTCGCTTGAGGACCGCTTCCTTGAAATCACGAGCGGGGAGAATACTCGATGACCGCCTTTCTGAACCATTTTGCCTTCGAGTTCCGCACAGGTATTCGCAACCGCCAGTTGCTCTTCTTGAACTACATGTTCCCGCTGCTTTTCTACCTGATGATGGGCTTCATCATGATCGATATCAACCCCTTGTTCCTGGAGACGGTGGTTCCGAGCATGGTGGTCTTTGCGATCATGGCGGCGCTTTTGATGGGAATTCCGGCTTACGTGGTGACGGCGCGCGAGGCGGGGATCTTCAGAAGTTACTACATCAACGGCGTCCCCTCCGGCTCGATTCTAGCGGTTCCATCCCTGACGGCCTGCATCCATCTCCTGATCGTGTCTGCCATCATAACAGGGACCGCGGGGCCGCTCTTCGATGCCCCCTACCCCGTGCATTGGCCGAACTTCCTGCTTGTCGCGCTGGCCATGCTGGTCGCCATGATTGGCATCAGCGTGCTCATCGGCGTGATCTCGCCGAGCACGAACTTCCAGGTGATGCTCTCCCAAATCATCTTCATCCCCTCGATGCTCGTCGGCGGCGTGATGTTGCCCTATGATTTCTTGCCCACGGGCGCACAGATGCTGGCGCGAATCTTCCCCCCCACGCACGCCATGAACGCCTTTAATGGCCTGGCAATGGGCAAGGGAGCCGATTTCTCGGCATGGGGATCGGTGGCGATCTTGTTCGCAGGCGGGATCCTGGCCTTCTGGTTGGCCATCTACCTCTTCAACTGGGACCGCCAGAACCAAACCAGGCGCGGGCATCCGGCGCTGGCCGCTATCGCCCTGCTGCCATGGCTCGCCAGCTTGCTCTTAGCTTAATTGTCGCATCGTGAGGTTCACAGGCTGATACCAGTCCAACAGTCGATGGCACCATTGATACACCGTTGATATGTGTATAATTACGATGTATAATATATGCGCCATTGGAATAGGTATCTGGGAGGTGCGTAATGCTGACTCATGAAGCGCCAAGAACCCGAAGGCTAAATATTGTTCTAAGCGAGTCCATGGTCGAGCGGCTCGCTGCCTGCGCCGAAGAGAGAGGAATTTCAATGTCGGCCTTTGTGCGTCAAGCGCTGGAAAGGGAATTCGCGCGAACTCAAGACCAACGCCTGGCGGACGCGGCAGAATCTTTGGCAACATTGTATGAGACCGAAAGCGAATTGACTGAATTCACCGCGCTCGATGGAGAGGACTTTGCATGAAACGAGGGGAAGTGTGGGAAGTGAATCTAGATCCCACGATAGGGGCGGAGATTAAGAAGGTCCGCCCCTGTGTCATTGTGAGTAGAGATGCCCTTGCGCGCTTGCCTTTGAAAATCATTGTCCCTCTCACGGAGTGGAAGGAAGCATTTAAAGACGCACCCTGGCATGTCTTGGTTGAGCCAACTTCTGAAAACGGTTTATCCAAGAAGAGTTCAGCTGATACATATCAGGTTCGGTCCATCTCTGAAAAACGACTTGTCAATCGGTTGGGGGAAGTTTCTGACCAAGTCATAGAGCAAATCGAGAAGGGTCTTGCACTATCTCTCGCGCTCGACTGATGATATCCAATCAATATTAAAGCCAAATGACAGCTCGCTGAAGCTGACCGGGGGTGCAGGGCCAGAAGCCCGAGCCAGTGTATGATTGGGGGGCAGAGGATATCCGCGGAGATCCGATCCCCGGCAGTTCAGCTCCAGCGGTGGCAGGGTGGTCAGGGGCCTAGCGATATTCCTCCCGCGCGGGGTGGAAGGCATCGACCACTCTGCACGCTGTGAGCGCCCGCGCCGAGTGCGCCACGCCCGAGGGGATGACCGCGACCATGCCGGCCTCGAGGATTTGGGTCTCCCCGTCCACCGTCATCTCAAACTGCCCTTCCAGCACACTCGAGATTTGCTCATGCGGATGGCTGTGCTCAGGCAACGCGGCCCCGGCCTCAATGGTCCAGAACGCCACCGTCATGCCATCGCTGTGGGCAAAGACCGCCCGATAGCCCGAGATGATTTCCCTCGCTTCCACATCCCGCAAATCAACAAAGGGCATTGCGCCTCCCTATCCTGGCTCAGCGATTGCAGCGAAGTTCAATCTCATAGGTTGTTACGCCTGAAACCGTGGGCTGACTCCATTCGCCGCCCTCCCAGGCGCCATCCCGCAAGGGCATTTCCAATTCCGATGGACCGCTTGGCACCGGGGCGGGCATGCCGCCGCCGCATTGGTCGCCCCGAATTTGAATCTGCATCGTGTGCTCGATGATCATGTGCAATTTGGGAGGGTCTTTGCCCTCGCCTGGAGAGGCTGTGCCCCGAATGGAGACGCTGTCCATACCGGACGTCTGAAAGCTGCAGTCCCCGGCCTTGCCCCCGCCACTCACGGGCAAGGAAGCGCTCCCCTCCAGCCGGGCAGGACTCTCTTCGGGATAGATGTCCACCATCACTGGGCCCTCAATCAGAATATCCTGAGATACGAAGGGCGCCTGCTGATGAAGCTCCTCGGCGAACCAGACCACAAAGCCCTCACACAGGTCATGCCACGAAACCGTCACGGGCTGTTTCCCTGCGAAGCGTCGTTCGGGAACGAAGTCCAGCAACCGCGGATTCTGAATTCCCGCCATGAGGAACGCATTTCGCAGCTGAACATAAGCCCGGACAGATCCGCTCTCCTCCTCATAGGGACCGATCCCTCGCGCCTGCTCCTCGACAAGCCGGAAGGCCACTTTCGCTTCCCCTTGGGCATCCGTGACCGCATCATATTCCTCCTGCTCCGCATGGCCCAGGATCGCCCCGGGGATCTCCCATTCGACAAATACACCCTCAAGCCCCCCCTCGATCGGTCGCCAATTCAGATCGACGAGCACTCCGCAGGAGATGCCGCCTACCGGAACGGCTTGGAGAGGATGGTAGCTCGCACTGGCCTTTAGCGTATACTCCAGGCGATCGCCTTTGCCTTCGTGGCCCTCATGCGCCGTTTGGCGGGAGGCTTCCAGGCTGATGTCCGCGGCCTGGGCGAGCATGGGCCCATGGATGGCGAGGTAGGCTTCATGCGCGGCCATGATGGCTGCCAGGTCGCTCTCCGTCCAGGCCGTGCCCCAATAGGGGATCAAATTCCCACCGCGAATCTCGCCGCAGATGCCCTGGCGGCGCCTGTCTGGCGGCAGGCCGGCCGCGCGCCTCAGCACCCCGCCAGTTCCGATGGCGCTCCCGGGCGCGCCGTTGGGAGGAACGAATGTGTCAAGGAGCAGAAGCCATTCCTGGAGAGGCGTGAGGCTTGCATCTTCGGAATACTTCAGGCCCGTCCCCTCCAGAATCTGAACCAGCGGATTGTCCGCGTGCTGGGCATAGATACGCCGATAGGTCGCCAGCAATGCCTCCGTAGTGCCTGGATAGCCCAGCTCAACCAGCATCTCGGCATACTGGCCGAAAGGGGCCGCATCCCCGCCTGCCATGGCTGCCAGGGCAGGAACTTCGAAATCATAGAGCCAGAACTCCCCCTCCCCCCGTTCAGAGCCAGGCATAATTTGCCGGCCATCGGGGGTGTAGACACCGATTCCCAGGTTCGCCAGCAGCGACCAGACACCCAGCTCTGCTTGAGCCGGATCCTTCAACGCCGCGATCGTCTCGCCGATGCTGAGGGCCACCTCCGCAGGTTCTTGCCGCAGGTCCGCTCCGATGCCTGGGGCCGGAAAATTGCAGGCGGTGAAAAGCACCAATGGAATCAGCGCCAGGGCCACCCTGCCCTTCTTACCCATGCGGGGAACCTCCTCCCTGAAAGTCACTCTCTCCCCATGCGGCGAGCGCCGCAACCACGATGGATGCGCGCCCGACGGCTAGATCGAGTCCAACAACCGCAAGGCCGCCTCGCGCCCGCTATAGAGGGCGCCGCCCGTGCTGGGACCTGCGAAGTAATCCCCACAAAAGTAGATCGGATTCTCTTGAGGGTCCTCCCAGAATTGGGCCAACGCATTCAGGTAGCCGGGCCGGAAGGTGGGCACTTTCTCAGGCCAACGAAAGATGCGGTGGGCGCGGAAGGTCCCTTCAAGCTCGGGAAACACCTCCGCCATCACGCGCGTCGCCCGCTCGATGAGCACGCTCTCGTCCTCGTCCAGGCGGAACGTATACACGCTGGGGTCGGTGAGGATCAACCAGTGATCATCCTTGAACTCTTCGAAGCCGATGGCGTTGATCGGCTTGCCCGTCGATCGAGGGATGAAGGTGCCAGGGACCTCGGGCTGGAAGTCCGTCTCGGCGATATGAAACTGCATGGCCGTGTTCGAATAATGGACCTTCGGGAAGAACTCTCGCCAGGCCGGCGCAGGATCTGGAAAGAGGTCCAATACCCGATTGCCTTGCACGGCTACCACTACTCGCCTGGCTTGCAGGGTCTTATGAGTGCCATTTTGCGTATAGGCCACCGCCACCCCGCTGCCATCGGCATAGGGAGTGATGTTCTCGACGCGGGCGTTCAGCTCCACCTCAAGGTGCTTGGCGAGCGTCTCAGGCAGGATGCCGATGCCATCTCGAAATCCGATCGAATCCGCGTTGAGATATCCTGCCAGCATCGCCACGAAGGCCTTCCGTGAGACATCCTCCCCAGTATAGCTGCACATGGTTTCGAACATCGGGATGGCCCAATACTCGAACATCTCGCGGCTAATATGGCGATCGAAGAAGGTTTCGAAAGTTTCGTCCACATCCCCCCCGGGTGCCTGCTCGAGATGGTAGACGTTCTTCAGGCGCATGGCGCGCAGCAGGTACGGAATCAGCTTGAGCATCGCCAGCCGGGCGCTCAAAGAGACACCACCCCAGCGCAGATAGGAACCGATGGAGAGGAAGTTCGCGGTGTGCAACTGACTGTTGCGATAGATAGTGATCGTGAGCCCCTCCTCGATCTTGCGGATCTGCTCCTCGAGATCGAGTTGGTGAGCGAGATCGAGCAGGAAGCGATCGGAGGTGGTCACGAACTTCGCCCCCGGGTCGAAACGGAAGCCCTGCCACTCGACCGTGATCATCCGTCCGCCAACGCGGTCCTTGGCCTCCAGGACAAGCACATCCTGGCCAGCCTGCTTGAGCTGATGCGCGGCTGTAAGGCCCGAGATTCCCGCCCCCACGACGAGGCATGCATTGCCAGCCACAGGGATACCCTCCATAGCTCCGCGGGCCGCTCCCCGCCCACGGTACCGTTTGGCAGGTGATTATAGGGCATCGCCGGAAATGCGAAAGCTGCATAGGAATATCGAAACGAAGCTTGGGAAGATGGATCCACCCTCTGGCCCGGAGGCTGGGGGCTTCCGCGCGATGTTCGCTCATCACAGAGGCATCAGGAAGG
>CAZQDE010000075.1:8796-10832 GCA_964591485.1 uncultured Anaerolineaceae bacterium
AAGGGGCCCAGGCGGCTGCTACCTGCAGCCATACGTCCCTGGGAATTCGCAGGGCTATGGGCGATGAAGAAGTTGGGGATGAGCTGGAAGTCATAGCCCATGGAAGC
Organism: uncultured Anaerolineaceae bacterium; assembly: GCA_964591485.1. GTDB lineage: Bacteria > Chloroflexota > Anaerolineae > Anaerolineales > E44-bin32 > E44-bin32. The sequence continues at coordinate 8,904 of CAZQDE010000075.1, forward strand.
GATCAATAGGTTATCCAGATCCGCCAAGTGGCCCATCTCGGGAAGGGATATCGGTGGCGCCGCCACGGCCATCGGGCGCGCCGGCCATGTCATAGTCCTCCCCATCCACGCGGATCACGACGCCATGCGCGAACTCACCATTATTCGCGCTCGCGTCGAAGGGGGCGGCAACCAGGATGAATGCCCCAATGACCATTGCAGCCACGATCCCACTGCCTATCGATATTCCCTTCAACGACATGACTTGCTCCTTTTTCTGTGGGGGCTGCCCTTGGGCATGCCCGCGCCGAGACTGGCATGATTGGACGCGACGAGATGGGTGGTTCTTGCTGCGCTCATTCGCTGTGCCTGGGTCGAACGGAAGCGATCCGGGAGTGGACCACTTGAAAGGTGCACCTCAACTTGACAGAACTTCATGGGCAAGGGATAATGAATTCAGGATGTAAAAGGATCGGCAGCGTGACCGCTCCCAGTCTGGAGCGGCTTTTTTTTGCGCCGATCACCATGTTGAGAGGAAAAGCAACACGATATGCGATTCGACAAATTCGACTTTGACGGGCGCCTGCTGCGCGCCGTCCAGAAGCAAGGGTTCACACAGACGACTCCGGTTCAGGAACAGGCCTTCCCCGGCGCGCTCCAGGGCCGGGACATATTGGGCACGGCCCAGACCGGCACGGGCAAGACGGTTGCGTTCTTGCTCCCTTCCCTGCACCAACTCTTGAAAGGCGAGCCTCAGAAGCGCCCGCGCATGCTCGTCCTGGCGCCGACACGCGAGCTGGCACTCCAGATCGCTGAGGAGGCACGGGCTTTGGCCCGTTTCACCTCCCTGCGCGTCGCGGCGCTCTTCGGCGGCGCGGCCATCAACCCTCAGACCAAGCAACTGCGCCGCGGTGTGGACCTGGTCGTCGCCACGCCTGGCCGCTTGAAGGACCACCTGCAGCGCAGGAACCTGCGGCTGGATGGCATTCAAATCCTGGTCCTGGATGAAGCCGACCGCATGTTGGACATGGGCTTCTACCCCGACATCGAGGCCATCGTACGGCGACTTCCCGACCAGCGGCAGACCATGCTCTTTTCGGCCACAATGCCCCAGGCCATTCTGGGATTGGCCGGGCGCTTTATGCAGAGCCCGCTGCGGATCGAAATCCAAACCGCCAAACCCCCGGAGGCGATCGAGCAAAGGCTCTACCCTGTGCCGAAGCACCTGAAGGCGCCGCTGCTCGCGGCCCTGCTCCAGCGTGAAGGGGTCGAGAGCGCTCTGGTGTTCACGCGCACCAAGCAGCAGGCGGATATCCTTGCCCGGAAACTGCGCGAGGAGGGGTTCTCGCTGGCAATCATCCACGGCGACTTCAACCAGCAGAAGCGGCTTCGGGCTCTGGAACGCTTCCGTGCCGGATCGGCGAAAATCCTGGTGGCGACCAACGTCGCCGCGCGCGGCCTGGACATCGAGGGCATCTCACATGTGATTAACTTCGATGTTCCCGAGGAGGCCGAGAATTACGTCCACCGCATCGGGCGAACTGCAAGGGTGCAGGCCGAAGGCGTCGCCTGGACGCTGGTCACGCCCGACGACGAGGGGGAGATCGCGGCGATCGAGTACCTGCTGGGGGAGAAGATCCCGCGCCTTACGCTGCCCGGCTTCGATTACGACGTACCCGCCCCGGACTGGGCCAAGCCATCCGCCGCGGCGCTGCTGCGAAAAGCGCGCCGCAAGCAGGGCAACTACGGTCGCTGGAAATCGCTGGCGCGGTAGGCCGAAGCCGGCTCCACGGCGTGCCTTCCTGGGTACGCATGCGGTATCTTGAGCCTGCAGAACGAACCGGGAGCGCATTCTTGCGCTCCCGCCTTGCTTCGGTGAGTGGTGTCTGAGCGGAAATTCCGGTTTCAGCCTTGCGCCACAAACCGCCCCGAGCGCAGGTCCTCAAAGGC
>CAZQDE010000076.1:0-10250 GCA_964591485.1 uncultured Anaerolineaceae bacterium
GGCTGCCAAGGGACGACCTACATGGCCGCAGGGGGCCAGGAATCCCTCCCCAGGGCACCTAGAAGCCCCCCTTGAATTGCCATTCACATCATGCCTCGCATGGAAGATGGGCGAAGAGAAGCGCCAATCGCAAGTGAATAGATCTCGTCGCTGGCGCAGGTAATCCCCGTCAATGCATGTTGCGGAGGATACCCACCCGGGCACTATGGCCATCCTTTCCGTCCAGCGTCATGTGCATGAGGACCTTAGGCCCGTGCAGGCCGATCGATCGACGGTTCTTCCTTCAGACTTTCCTATCGTCGCCGCTACTCGAACGTTCCACTCAGGGAAAGATACTGGCCTCAAGCGGCGAGAGCCAGGGATAGCCGTGGGTTCGATCAGCAGCCGATCCGTCAGCTGGCTGATCATTGGAAGTGTCCCGCCGGATATCCGCAAGGCATCTTGAATGCTCTGTCTCGAAAGCCCTGTAGTGCACATCTCCAGCATCAAACGTTCCGAGGCGGCGCTTGGGTCACTCGATGTCTGCGCAGGTTGGGAGGCTTGGGAAGGAAAGAATGGATATTGACCACTTGACGAGAGTGGGCCAAGGGGAACAACCGAAATTGAGTGAACTGCCAAAGCAAGACCATTATCGACCTAACTGGCTTTCGTGGATGAGCACGAAGCCATACAAGATTCTTGGCAATTTTTTAGGGGATGAATGTTAGTCTTGTCTCAAAGCTGATTAATGCTATAGTGAAAATAAGATCATGCATTATGCGATCCGCTTGGGGGATGCCGAGAATTCCCTGTGCCGAGGCAGGGGATCAAATTGGAGGGAATGTCTATGGCATTGAATAATATACCGCACCAATTCGAGAAGAGAATCCGGTCCATTTGATACGTTCATCCTTCGATGAGGAGGAAAGAGATCATGTTGAAAGGGATCACGAAGATCTCCCTCATTGCGTTGCTCCTTATCGGTCTGCTGGCTTCGGCTTGCGGACCCGCTGAGGAGCCTGCGGAGGGCGTCCCTGCAGAAGAGGTCGAGAAGCCCGACGAAATCGTAATCGGGGTCTACGAACCCATGACGGGAGCCATGGCCGCCGGGGGCGAGCTCACGATGCAGGGTGTCGACCTTGCACATGAGCAAAAAGGGGAGGTTCTGGGAGTTCCCATCAAGCTTGTGCTCGTCGATAATCGCAGCGATAAGGCGGAGGCCGCAACCGCGATGCAGCGCCTTATTGAGCAAGAGGGTGCTGTAGCAGTTGTCGGCAGTTATGGGAGCTCGCTTTCGATGGCGGGCGGCGAGGTGGCAGAGAGAGCCGGGGTTCCGGTCATGGGCTGCTCACCGACCAATCCGCTGGTCACCCAGGGCAAGGATTATTACTTCCGGGCCTGTTTCATCGACCCCTTCCAGGGGCGCGTCATGGCCAAGTATGCTGTGGAAGACCTGGGTGTGGAGAAAGTGGCGATCATTCAAGATGTGGCCCAGGACTATTCGGTGGGTCTGGCGGCTTTCTTCCGCGAGGCCTTCATTGAGCTGACGGGTGACCCAAGCGGGATCGTGGCTTTCACCTCCTACCAGACCGGCGATCAGGATTTCACCGCGCAGCTCGCTTCTGCCATGGCGGAGGAACCGGACGCGATTTACGCACCGGGCTACTTTGGAGACGCAGCGCTGCTGGCTAAGCAGGCTCGTGAGTTGGGTTTTGAAGGCCCCCTGATGGGAGGCGATGCCTGGGAGGCCCCCGAATTAATTGAGATCGCGGGGTCCGCTGCGGAGGGCTTGGTTTTCAGCACGCACTATCATCCGGATGCCGAACTGAGCCCAGCCTCAAAGCCCTTTGTCGAGGCCTTCGAAGCAAAATATGGCGAACGCCCGAGCGCCTTCGCTGCGCTGGGATATGACGCCTACATGCTGGTTGTGGATGCCATAGAGCGGGCAGGATCTTTCGACCCGAAGGCTATCAGGGATGCCATGGCTTCTACGGAGAACTTCCAGGCCGTGACGGGCAACATAACCTTGGACGATAATGGCGATGCCGTTAAGGATGCCGTGATTCTGACTGTGGAGGGCGGCGAGTTCAAATATCTGACAACGGTTTCGCCGTAATCGCTATGGCAATGGAAGAAGAGCGCCCCATTGGGGCGCTCTTCCCTTCAGGCATCAAGTCGATGGCTCTGCCAGGTTTGGAGATGAGCCCATGACATTCGAGTTATTTATCCAGCATTTGTTCAATGGTATTTCGCTGGGCAGCCTGTATGCCCTCATCGCCATAGGCTACACCATGGTCTATGGCATCCTGCGATTAATTAATTTTGCACATGGCGATATTGTGATGGTCGCGGCTTATGCAGCGTTCTATTTGGGAGGGATGTTTGTCCTGCCCTGGTATCTGGGATTCCCCCTGGCCATTCTGGTCACGGCGCTCGTGGGAGTCATTATCGAGCGCTCCGCCTATAAGCCACTGCGCAATGTTCCACGCATTCAGCTTTTCACATCGGCGGTGGCGGTCTCGTTTCTGCTCGAAAATCTAGGCATTGTTGTCTTTGGAGGGCGGCCCAAGGCCTTCGCTCGGCCCGCCTTCACGGATGCGGTTCTCGAGATCGCGGGTGCGAAGGTGCTTAGCTACACCTTTCTCATCATCGTTACAGCCATTCTGCTCTTTAGCGCTCTGAGTCTCATCGTTCATCGCACTAAGGTGGGGATTGCCATGCGCGCCCTCTCCCGCGATATTGAGACAACAGGTCTTATGGGTGTGGATACTGATACCGTGATCACGATTGCATTTGCCATGGGCTCTGCGCTTGCTGCCGCGGGCGGCATCTTATGGGCGATCAAATTCCCGCAGATTAATCCACTCATGGGGGTGCTGCCGGGTTTGAAAGCTTTCATCGCGGCCGTCCTCGGGGGCATCGGCAATATCACGGGTGCCATGATTGGCGGGTTCCTGCTCGGGGTGGCCGAAATCATGATCGTGGCATTCTTTCCCGAGTTCGCCGGATATCGCGACGCCTTTGCCTACACGATCCTGATCCTGCTGCTTCTATTCAAGCCCACAGGCATCATGGGAGAAGTGGAACCGGAGAAGGTGTGAGGGCCATGAAGAAGATCATCACTCGAAATCGCATTCTCACGCTTGCAGCCCTGATTCTGCTCGGCGGACTCCTGGCATTGGCAGAGGGTAATCTTGATCCCTATAAGCTACGGGTGTTGAACCTCTGCGCCATCTTCACAATTTTCGCCGTGACCTTCAACCTCATCTATGGGTTTACGGGCCAATTCTCGTTGGGCCACGCAGGCTTTGCCGCTATTGGCGCCTATGCTGCGGCTTTGCTGACGATGACACCTGAGCAAAAGGTGGCCAATTTCTTTCTCCAACCGATCGTTCCACTTCTGGCCGATATCCAGTGGCCTTTCCTGCCCGCCATGTTGCTGGGAGGGATCCTGGCGGCCATTGTTGGTTTCCTGGTGGGGTTTCCCGCCCTGCGCCTTCGAAGCGATTACTTGGCCATCGCCACATTGGGCTTTGGCGAGATCGTGCGTGTGCTCTTTGTGAATTGGCAGAGCATCACGAATGGGTCGTTAGGGCTGAAAGGCATTCCGGAGCATACCAATCTCTATTGGAGCTGGGGCGCGGCAGCCGCTACGGTCTTCATCGTCAAGCGGCTCGTCGATAGCAGCTATGGCCGTGCCTTGAAAGCCGTTCGGGATGATGACATCGTGGCGGAGGCGCTAGGCATATCGCTGGCCTATCACAAGGTGCTTTCCTTCACTGTCTCATCCTTTTTCGTAGGCATCGCAGGGGCCTTGCTGGCAAACCTTATCAGCACAATTGATCCCAAAGTGTTTCTCTTCTTCTTGACGTATCAGGTCGTAGGCATCACCGTCATGGGGGGTATGAGTAGTATTACTGGAAGCGTCATCGCTGCGTGCCTCTACACGGTCTTCCTCGAATTGCTGCGCCCGTTGGAGATGTCCTTCTCCCTGGGCCCGATTCATGTGCCCCCGCTGCCAGGGATGCGGATGGTCATCTTCTCTGCTCTCCTCTTAGCGGTTATCTTGTTCTATCGTCAAGGGCTGATGGGGAGGCGGGAGTTCAGCTGGGATGGTCTCATTGGCAAGCTCAACGGGCTGCGTCTGAGATTGGGTCGGCGAGAATCGTCAAGTGATGAGGTGTCTTCATGACAGCCCTACTCGAAATTGATGCCCTCACCAAGAAGTTCGGAGGCCTGGTAGCGGTCAATGAGTTCTCAACGCGTCTGGAGGCGGGTGAGCTTTGCGCGTTGATTGGCCCCAACGGTTCGGGGAAGACCACCATCTTTAACCTCATCACCGGCATCTACCGGCCGACAAGCGGCTCGATCCATTTCGATGGGGCGGAGATCGGCGGCGAGAGACCGGATCTTATAGCCAAGCGAGGGATCGCACGCACCTTTCAGAACATTCGCCTTTTCGAGGGTCTTGACGTCCTGAATAATGTGCTTGTCGGCTATCACCTGCGACTGAAGGCAGGCCCATTCGCTGCAGTGCTGAGGATGCCCGGCTACGTTCGCGAAGAGCAGATGATGGTCGCGCAGGCTCAAGAGTTGCTCGAAGCGCTTGAGTTGGATCACCTCATCCACGAGGATGCCACTTCCTTGCCTTATGGACAGCAGCGCAAATTGGAGATTGCACGCGCCTTAGCGACTAAGCCCAGGCTGCTATTGCTGGACGAGCCTGCGGCGGGCATGAACCCTGAGGAAAGCAACGATCTCATGCGTTTCATTCTGCACATACTTGAGACCTTCGAATTGACGGTCTTTCTGATCGAGCACCAGATGAGGGTTGTGATGGGCATTTGCCCGCGCATCATCGTGATCGATCATGGAGAAATCATCGCTGAGGGGCCTCCGGAAGCCATCCAAACCAATCAGCGGGTCATTGAAGCCTACTTGGGAGTGGGTGAACATGCTTGAAGTGCAAGATCTCCACGTCCTTTATGGCGGAATCCATGCGCTGCAGGGAATAACGTTGCGGGTCAGCCGCGGGCAGATCGTTGCGCTCCTGGGCGCGAATGGCGCTGGGAAAAGCACCACATTGAGAACCATTGCGGGCATCGTAAAGCCCGCCCAGGGGACGATCACGTTTGAAGGCGAGGCCTTGACCGGTTTGCGATCCTTCGAGGTGGTAAAGCGAGGCATCGCCATGGTGCCGGAAGGGCGCAAGGTTTTCACCAACCTGACCGTGGCTGAAAATCTGCGCATCGGCGCTTATACAAATCGGGATAGGAAGGCGGTGGAGCAAACGCTGGAAGAGATCTTCGAATTGTTCCCTCGCCTTGCAGAGCGCAGGCTTCAGAGCGCGGGGACGCTATCAGGGGGGGAGCAACAGATGCTCGCGCTGGGAAGAGCACTCATGTCAAGACCGCGTCTGCTCATGATTGATGAGCCGTCTCTTGGCCTGGCGCCTGTCTTGGCCCAGGACGTGTTTCAGAAGCTGACCGAACTTAACGCTCGAGGCCAGACGATCCTGCTCATTGAGCAAAACGCCCGAGCGGCGCTGGCGATATCCCATTACGCCTATATCCTGGAGACAGGCCGCATCGTTCTGGAGGGCTCTGCAAATGAACTTGCGCAGAATGACGAAGTCCGAAAGGTTTATTTGGGCGTCTAGTAGACACTGATCGGAGATATCCGAATTGGCTAACTCTGAAGTCGTTCCCCCCTGGTATGAGGCAGAGGCAAAGGCCTTCTATCAGCAGACGCTTGACGGTGTCAAAGGGCTCTCCTCGCAGGCGCTGGCTGCTCATCTCGAGCATCTGGATGAGGAGCAACGAAGCTTTCTTGAGGGACAGTGCATCAACCTGTATCCTGGCACCAATGTCATGAGCCCTCGCGTCGCCAGATTGCTGGGCTCGCGGCTGGCAACGCGAGCCAGCGAGGGGCATCCCGGCGCCAAGTATCAGACTGGCCTCCAATGGTCAGAGCGGGCGGAGGTGCTCGCCACAGAGCTTACACGGGTGGTATTCCAGGCTCGCTTTGCCGAGGTGCGGGCGCTTTCAGGAAGCATGGCCAACATGGCCGTGCTGAATGCCCTCACCCGGCCCGGAGATTCAATCTTCAGTCTATCGACTTCCGTTGGCGGCCACATTAGTCATCGGCAAGTAGGGGCGGCGGGGTATCGGGGATTGGACATTCATACCATACCCTATGATGTGGATCGCTGGGAGATCAAGCTGCAAGAACTGCGAGATGAGGTCAAGGCAATCAGACCCAGGCTGATTATCTTGGGAGCGAGCCTGATTCTCTTTGAATATCCCATTGCAGAAGTTAGAGCGATCGCCGATGAGGTCGGCGCGTGGCTTATGTACGACGCTGCGCACGTGGCTGGCCTCGTTGCGGGCGGTGTCTGGCAGCACCCCTTAAAGGAGGGGGCGCATGTCATGACCGCCAGCACCTACAAGAGCTTGGGCGGCCCGCCGGGCGGGATTGTCGTGACGGATGACGAAGAGATTGCGAAGCGCGTCGATCGAGCGGTTTTCCCCGGCATGACAGCCAACTATCACACGCAGCGCATGGCCCCGCTCGCGATAGCCATGCTGGAGGCGAGGGAATTCGGCAGGGCGTATGCGCAAGCCTGCGCCGAGAATGCCAAGAGTTTGGCTCAAGGCATGGACGCTGAGGGTTTGCCTGTAGCGGGTGAGCCGCGGGGCTGGACCAATGGGCACATGCTCGCTCTCGACGTTCACACCCTAGGGGGCGGTCGGGCTGCGGCCCATGCCCTCGAGAAGGCGCACATCATATGCAATATGAATCTCCTGCCCTGGGATCCGCTTGCTGCTGTGCGGAATCCCAGCGGCTTGCGACTTGCAGTGCAGGAAGTTACCCGCTGGGGTATGGGACCTCGCGAGATGGAGACAGTCGCCAAATGGATCCATGCCGTGCTTGTCCAGGGCGAAGATCCGGGACTCATTCGCCAGCAGGTTATGCAATTAAAGGGACGCTTTCCCGAAGTAAGATATTGCTTTCCGTAGAGATGCTCTAGATTTCGATAGACGCCAAGAAGACGCCAAGACACCGAGAATCTGACACGATATCAGGGGAAACCGGAGGAAATGGGAATATGCGTGAGCGAGTGGTGCTCATCACCGGGGCCAACGGCGAGGTCGGTCATGGTCTGATCACTCACCTTGGGGAGCGCGGCGATACCCGCATCGTGGCGCTGGATATTCAGCCGCTGGACGAATCCTTGCAGCCCTACTGCCTGCGTTTCATCCAGGGGGATATCCTCGACAGCATGCTGCTGGGCCGGTTGATTCTGGAGTATGAGATCGGGACCATCTTTCATCTGGCCTCGATCCTTTCGACCCGCGCCGAGTACAATCCCGAGGCCGCCCACCGTGTGAACGTGGAGGGCACGTTGAACCTGCTCCGTCTTGCGGCGGAGCAGTCTTCTTGGCAGCAGAAGGCGGTGCGCTTCATTTATCCCAGTTCGATCGCCGCCTATGGCCTGCCAGACCTGGAAGCCAAAGCCGCCGCCGGCAAGGTGCGGGAGGATGAACATCTGCAACCGATCACCATGTACGGCTGCAACAAGCTTTACTGCGAGCATTTGGGGCGCTACTATGCGCGCTATTACAAGCAATTGGCAGCCGACGCCGGCCATTGCAACGTCGACTTCCGCTGCCTGCGCTTCCCAGGACTCATCAGCGCATTCACCGTGCCCACGGGCGGGACGAGCGACTACGGGCCCGAGATGTTGCACCATGCCGCCCAGGGCGTGCCCTACGAGTGCTTCGTCCAGCCCGAGGCGCAACTTCCCTTTATGGCCATGCCGGACGCTGTGAAAGCGCTGGTCGATCTGGAGGCGGCGCCGCGAGAGGCTCTCACGCGGCTGGTGTATAACGTGACCAGCTTTAGCCTGACGGCAGAGGATTTCCTGCGAGAGGTGGAGACCGCTTTCCCAGGCGCGACGGTTAGCTTCAAGTCGGATGTCAAGCGCGAGGCGATCGTCAACTCCTGGCCTGCCGATATCGACGACTCGGCCGCTAGGCAGGATTGGAGCTGGAGCCCAGACTATGACCTTCGCCGGGCCTTCGATGAGTACCTAGTACCCAATATCCGGGAGCGTTATCGGGCTGCCTAGCCGCGTCCCCGGGAGAGCAACACGCATCTAAGGAAGGAATGCCATGTCTGCTGGAAAAGCCACCGAAGACAAACTTGCCTTCATCGACCAAGAACTGGAAAGACTGCGCCAAAGCGGCCTCTACATTCACATCCGCACGATCGAGTCCGCCCAGGGCGCCTGGCTCACGGTGGATGGGCGGCGGGTGCTCAACTTCTGCTCCAACAATTACCTGGGCCTCGCGAACCATCCCCGCCTGCGCCAGGCGGCCATCCAGGCGATCGAGGAGTACGGCGTGGGGCCGGCCGCGGTCCGCACCATCGCTGGCAACACCATTCTGCACGACCGGCTGGAGGAGAAGCTGGCGGCCTTCAAGGGGGCCGAGGCGGCGATTGCGCTGCAATCCGGCTTTAACGCCAACCAGGCCGTGATCCCGGCTTTGATGGGCGAGGGCGACCTGATCGTGAGCGACGCCCTCAACCACGCCTCCATCATCGACGGCGTCCGCCTGACGAAGGCCGACCGGGCTGTCTTCGAGCATGCGAATCCCGAAGATCTGCGGCGGGTGCTGGCCGAAGCATCTCGCAAGGACTACGGCAAGATCCTGGTGGTCACCGATGGTGTGTTTTCGATGGACGGCGATATCGCCCCGCTGGACAAGATCGTCGAGGCGGCCGAAGAAGTGGGGGCGCTCACGATGGTGGATGATGCCCACGGGGAGGGTGTGCTGGGTCGCGGCGGGCGCGGAATTGTCGATCATTTCGGGTTGCACGGGCGCGTGGATGTGGAGATCGGCACGCTCTCGAAGGCCTTTGGCGTGGTCGGGGGCTACGCAGCCGGCTCGAAGAGGCTGATCGAGTTCCTGCGCCAGAAATCGCGGCCTTTCCTCTTTTCCAGTGCCACTACCCCCCCGGATACTGCCGCCTGCATTGCAGCCGTCGACTTGCTGGCCGAATCGACCGAACTCGTCGACCGCCTGTGGGCCAACGCCGAGCGCTTCAAGACCCAGATGGGCGAGTTGGGCTTCGACACTGGCTCCACACAGACCCCTATCGTGCCGGTTATGCTTGGTGAGGCCTCGCTCGCGCAGCGGTTTAGCCAGGCGCTGTTCGAAGAGGGGGTCTTCGCTATGGCCATCGGTTACCCAACTGTGCCAAAGGGTAAGGCCCGCATCCGTGTGATGGTTAGCGCCACCCATAGCGAGGAGGACTTGGACCAGGCGCTTTCTATCTTTGAACGTGTCGGTCGCAGATTAAAGGTGATTTGATTCCAAACGCCATCTGTGCCATACAATTGAGCGATTCCTTGCAGACAGGGAGAGAGGTGATGAGGCGCCTACCTATGGCTCTCATGCTTGTGGCCATGCTGGTCCTGGGTGTGGGGATATCTGCCTGCAGTGTGAACACGCCGGCGCCAGATTCCAGCAGCGGAGGCAGCTTGACGCCCCCGCTGGATTTTGCAGTTCGGGACCTGCAGGATCGCGAGGTGAGCCTTAGCTCCTATCGAGGTCATGTCGTGCTGGCCAATTTCTGGGCGACGTGGTGTGATCCCTGCGTTGAGGAAATGCCTCTGCTGCAAGAGCTATATGAAAAGTATGCGAAGCAAGGCTTTGTGGTTCTTGGCATCAACGTCAGCAATCGTCCTGAGGAAGCTGCGGATTTCGCCAAGCGACATGCGCTTAGCTTCCCCATCCTGCGCGACGCGCTCGGAGATGTCCTCATTGAGCATCACATCAATGGACTGCCAGCCTCAATGCTAGTGGATAGGGACGGACGACTTGTCCGGATTTGGATTGGCCCCCTCGAGCAAAGCGAATTTGAAGCAACACTCTTGAAGCTGCTAGAATAAGGGAGCGCAATCGCCCCCTCCGTTTGAGGGCGGACACGTATTCAAGATGGATTATAAGGAGGAGCGGAATGCTGGTAGGAGAACGCATGTCACGGCCGGTTATCACCGTGCAGCCCGATGTCCCCATCATGGATGCACACCAACTGATGCGCAAGGAGCGCATCCGGCGTCTGCCGGTTGTGGATAAGCAGGGTAAGCTGATAGGGATTATCTCAGAGAGCGATATCCTCAAGGCTTCGCCCTCCCAGGCCACCAGCCTGAGCATCTGGGAAATCAATTACCTGATGAGCAAGGTCACCGTCGACGAGGTGAT
>CAZQDE010000077.1:0-10172 GCA_964591485.1 uncultured Anaerolineaceae bacterium
TGAGCATGGATGGCCGCGGCCGGGTGGTGGACAACATCTTCACTGAGCGGCTGTGGCGGAGTGTGAAATGCGAGGAGGTCTATTTGCATGATTATGCCAGTCCCCGGGAAGCCCGCCAGAGCTTGAGGAGATACTTCCACTTCTACAACTTTGAGCGCCCCCGCCAGGCGCTGGATTGCCGCACTCCGGCAGAGCTCTACTACCAGGGCCACGCAGCCCAACTGCTATTCGCAGAAAGGAGGAGTCTAGCTTAAACTCATGTCGTTTCGTGTCTAAAGATTCTTATCCGCCTAACTTTCACGATGGAAAACCCTTCTGTTTTGAGACGAATCGCAATGCCTAAGGCCCCAAAGAAATGGGCCGATCTTGGAGAGCGAATGGAGCCACCACTCAGATCATCCATTGTCACTTTAGGCAGGATGCTGAGCAGGAGATGAGTCCAGAAATCTCCAATAGAGAAGATAGACGAAGAGCAGATGAACTTTAACCCCTTTGATGATTTGTCACTGGTTCAAGGATACGAGAGCTGGTACGCGAACCAAGGACTTCGCGTGGATCGCCTCGAGAAGGCGCTCCTCAAGTGGTTGATTGGCCATTTCCAAGAGCCTCGCTCCATCTTGGATGTGGGGTGTGGGACAGGACATTTCACGCGATGGTTTGAATTGCTCGGGTTGTGGGCGGTGGGGCTTGACATTTCACCTGTCATGCTGAGGGAAGCAGGGCGATTTGGAATGCGCGCCGATGTACGGGCCGATGCCTCGCACCTCCCTTTCGAAGACGGGGCTCTCGACCTAGTCGCTATGATCACAACGCTTGAGTTCCTAAGGGATCCGGTGCATGCCCTTCAGGAAGCAATGCGCGTTGCTCGGAAGGGGCTAATCCTGGGCGTGATCAACCGGCAGAGCCGCATCGGAAGAGAGTATCAGCGCCAAGGCGGTCCCCCATGGCAATCGGCGCACTTCTTCACCCCCGCCGAACTTATGCACATGCTAGGAACCATCAAGGATGCCGGGACGGAACTCTTCTGGCGGACGACTCTGTGGAGGTTCTTCCCTTGGGCTTTGCCCCTGCCGTGGGGCGGCTTCATTGGAATGGGTCTCAGATTTGCATCCAAATGATGAACCCATTTCGCCGAGCTCTTCGGAATCGTCGCCCTGAGGAACGAATAGACGCTGGATATCCTTCCATCGAAAGACGCCATGAGGCATGGATAAAAAAGGTGCATGATGCCAATGGAAGCGAAGAGACTGAGAAGACATGCATGTTTTCGCGCCCTCACGGAAGATCAGTGCGAAGCCTTTGCGCAATTGGCCTCGTAAGAATGCTATTACCCCGGGCATGTTCTCTTCCGCGAGGACGAGCCTGGGACACAGCTTTATATATTGACCGGCGGAGAGGTCGAAGTCTTGTACAGCATCGGCGAGGAGGGCCCTGACCAAGTGGACACGGCCAGCGAGGGTGCCATTCTTGGATGTTCCTCGCTCGTTGAACCCTATACATATTCCTCTACGGTTCGCTGCATTACGGAGATCGAGACTTTGGTCCTTGATGTCGTAGCGCTCCATAATCTGATGGAAGACCATTGCAGGATCGGCTATTCGCTTCAGAATTGTGTTATCCGAATGCTCTTGGATCGCATCACCGATCTGCGATTAGGCGCATAACACGAACCATGGAACCTAGGCGGGTGAGGGGATCGATCGCCATATCGCCTTCTACAATCCTTGCATACAGGGAAAAGTTGATTTGCCGACCAACGAGCCCTTGTTCATTCAGGAAAATGGTCGCTAACCTCCCATTCAGCTCGCGATCAACAATGACAGCTTTATCCCTGACCTGGAACAACTGGGCCCGGCTGCGCATCACGCCTGCAGCCACATCATGATTAGCATCAACCACGCCAGACGCGCAGCTATCCCTCAATTTGTGGTGCAGGGATAGCTCATATCAGCTTCGAATGTCATGTTCTATGCCGATCAGGAGGTCACCGCGGGGCCTCCAACAAGGGTAGAAATCAACGATGGCACTGCCGCATTTAGTAAGGCGGCTCATCGAGCCAGAAGGACTGACTTTGAGCTTCAAGGCCATCGAGATCCCCTTCAGCCACGGATATCTTATCCACCGATTCCCTCCCCCACATGCGAACCGCCGGGAGAACGAGTTCGGAGGTCCACTCTCAAATCAGACAGGATTCAGCCGGGAAGTGATCGGAGCAGTGCGTGCCCAGGTTGAGCCATCCCACCCCATGGTGGTACGCATGAATGCCATCGACTACGCTGACGGCGATTTCACAATAGAGGATGCCCCTGCGATAGGGAGAACGCTAGGATATCTTGATGTGACCGCTCTCCGTGTGACATCTGTAACCATGTGCGCTTGGGTGCCATATTGCCTCTATTCCGCCGGCGCTTCCAAAGCCCGCCTATTCCCAATAGGTATCTCGAATACGGAAAGTTTCCGAGCTGCCCCCCGAAAGCACTCCAATGGGTCAAAAACAGCGCGGAGATATTTCCCGCCAGTCCAGCGGCGCTATCGATCGCAAATCGATGATGCCTAAATCGACCAATTGTACGGGTATGACCACGCCTTCTTAGCCGTGATCATGTCAGTTTATTGGGCTTTCCACCACTCGAGGGCACAGCGGATTCCATCGATACCTCGAGCGAGGTGGAGAGGACTCTAAATAGGCAGGCAGGACTTCCGATGAGCATCGGGACTTGCCGTCGATAATCTGCGTAATCCTCCCCGAATTTTTCCAGCAATTCCTTCTCTTCCACCAGGAACAGGAAACAGAGAATCCATAGCCATTGCGGCACCACAATGAGAAGGAAGGACCAAATATGCCCGATCGCGAGGCCCAAGGATGTCATGAAGATACCAAGAGAGAGATGGTGAGGATGTCGGATGCAGCTATAGATATCGGTTGTAACCAGCTGGTTGGTGCAACCCCATTCCTCCGGGTCCGTCATGCGACCGAGCAACTTGCCCGTTCTTTTCAATGGAAAATACGCCAGCAGCATCCCGACGACGCCGACGGCGCGAAGCCATAGGGCAAAAGGAGCGGTCTGCAGGATGAGGTCTGTGGCGACCCCACCCACAACTGTGATACCCACCAAGATGAGCCAAAGAATGAGTCGTATTCGGCACACCGACATGGTCAATTTCTCCTTTCCTTGGAATAAACACCCGATGGGCCCGAAGCCAATATCCCTCTCCATCTATTCATAACCGCCCCTCCACAACCCCCCACATCAAATCCAGAGATCCGTCATTGGGGCCGCACTGCAATCACCGCATTGGGTTTCTCCAATCCATTCCCCTTGGCCAGGATGAGCGCTTCATCTAATTCTTCAAACTGGAAAAGGCTTACACCCAGGTGGAGGTCCAAGTGATTAGCCATCTCTATGAACTCCTCCGCGTCCGATCTCCTTAGCTGATAAAGAGTCTTGATCGTGCGACCCCACAAGTTTTCGCTGTAGTGCTCTATAGCAATGGGAGAGGAGCTTACCGGTGCCATTACGAGAATTCCTCCGCGATCGAGCTGAGCGAGGATTGGTTCTACCAGGTTTCCTGCTGGAGGGAACAGGATGGCTGCGTCCAATTTCCTGGGCACTTCTGCTTCAGGAGATCTCGCTGTCCAGACCGCTCCGGCGCGAATCGCTCTCTCGATATTCCTTGGCGAGCGTGTGCTCACATAGCTCTCAACGCCAAAGGATTGAGCGACTTTCAGCACGAAGTAGGCGGTGGGCCCAAAACCATAGAGGCCTAGTGCATCTCCTCTCCTAACCTCCGAAAGCTTAAGCGCTGCGTACCCTGCAATGCCTGGGCAAAGCAAAGGGGGGATCTCTGACGAATCCAGCCGAAGGGACTCCAGGGATAGAGCAAATCTCTCCTGCGCGATCATGTATTCGGCGAATCCGCCATCGGCGTGCCAACCTGTTGCTTGGAAATCCGGGCAATAGTTTTCTTGACCCGAGCGGCAGTATTTGCAGTGCCCGCAAGAACTGTAAAGCCAGTATGCGCCGACCCGCTCCCCGACTCTGAATCGCGTGACTTCTTGCCCCAGCTCGTCCACGACACCGACGACCTCATGGCCCAATACGATCGGACTCTTCTTCAAGGGAAGGTCCCCTTCGGCGATGTGAATGTCTGTGCGACAGATCCCGCAGTAGGACACCTGTATGCGTACTTCGTGCTTGCCTGGTCGAGGGATTGGAAGCTCGACCAAAGAAAGGGGCCTCTCGTCAATGGGCGCTTGCTCTTTCAGGATCCAGGCTTTCAAGATTGTCTCCTATATGCTGTGTACGCCGACGTAACGCTCCAAGAACTCCTCATTTGCCCCCTCCCGGCAGCTCGCGACAGCCAGCGGCAAATGGTCCGAGATGTCTTGCGCAGTGAGACCCTCTTGTCCTACGACCCGGGCGGCCATATCCTCAGCCAGCCCATGGATGAAGACACCTTGCCGCACCGCATCTTCCAGGGCTAGTCCGAGACTGTACATGGCAGCGATCGCGCCTGTCAGGATGTCGCCCGAGCCCTCCGTCGCGTCTCCCAAAATCCCGCTCATATTGATGAAAACGCGTCGATCCGGAAGTCCAATCAGGGAACGATGCCCCCTCAGGATGATGATCACACCCAAGGATTCGGCGGTCTTCTGCAACATGGGCACCTTATGCAGATCGACTTCGCTCAGAGATTTTGAGGTGATACAAGCCATTTCAGCGAGACTAGGAACGATGACAGTGGCGCCCTTTCGCGCGCCCAGGACCTCAAGATCCGCACAGAGCGCCGCGATCGAGTCGCCGTAGAGGATCATGGGCTTATTGATCTCCAAGGCCAACTCGCGAGTCAGTCTTTGGTCTTCCTCCCGGAGCGACCATCCAGGCCCAAGGATGACCATGTCCACATCTTCTGCAAGCTGCAGCAGGGCATCCTTGCTGGCCAGGGATATATTTCCATATGCTGTCTCTTCCTGAGGGATGAGCTCGATTTCATCTCCCTTGCTGGCGATGAAAGGAGCGATGGATCTTGGCACCGCGAGACACGAATATCTGCCACCGCTCTTAAGAAATGAAAGTGCAGAGAAATACAAAGCTTCAGGATGGCTCGAGGCGCCTCCGATGACAAGCAGTTTGCCAAAGGGGCCTTTATCGTCCATCTCATATTGCGACGGCAATTTGACAGGTTGATTGATCTCAATTCTAAGCGAGTCCGACTGGTGAAGGGAGGGTGGAAAGGAGATGTGTGAGACAAACAGCTTCCCACAGAGATCATAGCCGGGGTCGAGCATGTTCCCCAATTTTGGCAGACCAAAGGTTACAGTGAGGTCGGCTCTTACGGCCACCCCCATGATCTTGCCAGTATCGCCGTGAACTCCAGAGGGGATGTCGATGCTTAGCACGGGCTTATGGCTCGCGTTGATCAATTCGATGACCTTCCTATAGGTTCCTTCCACCTCTCGAGAGAGACCGGTGCCTAAGATCGCATCCACGATCAAGTCGCAATCTGCGATGGCTTCGCGTGCCGTTTCAAGGTCATGCAGTTCCGCCATAGCTATTGGCAGGCGCGAGAGGATTTCGTAGTTCATTGCTGCGGGCCCTTGATACTTGCCAGGATCTCCGAGGAGAATCACCCGGACCTCTCCGCCGTTGGCGTGAATCTTTCGGGCAAGCACGAAACCATCCCCACCGTTGTTCCCCATGCCGCAAAAAATAAGGAAGCGTTTGTTCAGGAAACTGAATTCGTTCCTCAACACAAAATAGGCCGCATGCCCGGCGTTTTCCATCAGCAGTTCCGCGGATATGCCGAATTGCTCGATGGCCATTCGATCCATGGCCCTCATCTCACCAACCCGACTGACTTTCATTTTGGCCCTTCAGACTCAGACATCTAAACAGGCTTGACGTCAAGCACAGGCGTCCCGCTGATGGCATCCAGGCCGCGAACTGTGAGAACATTATTGTCCATGCCTATCAGTTCAACCTCGGTGACACCAATAGGGTTGGGGCGGTTTGGGCTACGCAGGGCGAAGACACCCCGCAAGGGTCGACTCCTATCACCGCGCGGATGCTGAAGCAGTTCATACCCCTCACTCTGATGAAAGTAGAAGATGACCAGCGCCCTTTCCCCCGGATGTAGGCCAGTCAGACCATCCATAAGATCGGCGTCGATGACGATGTGGGATATCGAATTAATTAGCGTATCAGGATCCGTAGGTTTATCGAACTCGTTCTGCACGTAGCCGATCGCTCGTAACGACAGACCCGCCGGTTCGGCTTTGTTCGCTATGGGACAAGCATTCGAGAAGGTGGTCACCATCACTACGTCACCATTCTCGGCAACCCTCTGGAAAGCCCTCTTTATGGCGCCAAAGACCATGGTATGGTTACCCGTGACCAATGTGCTCATCCGCCCTGGTATCACCTCAAGCTTGTGCTGGCGGAAGATCTTAGATGCCTCATCGATCCATGGAGCCAATTCCGGTTGCCGAAGTGGATATATGCTCACCTGGGCAGCCACCTCCATGGGCTCTTCCGGCAGGGGGATGCCGCAAAGGAAACGTAGTGGATTGTCGCCGGTATTGGCAAATTGGTGCTCCTCATAAGGCAACACCAAGACTGTGTCGCCAGGTCCCAGCGCATGTTCCTGAGATCTGCCCCGCAAGAGGCCCTGACCGCTGAGAATGTAGACCTCATGCTCGTGGGCGTGGCTGTGATAGGGTGTTGAAGCGCCTGGCTGGACCTCGAATTGCCGCAATGCAAACGTTAGCGCCCCGTCTGGCGTAGACCAGAGCCAGCGCACAGTTACGCCATGCACACCCTTTACTGGCTCCGCCCTTACGCTCTGGGAATGTTTCACATCCATGATCCCCTTCCTCTAATCATAAGAAAAGGCCTGCGTCATCCTCCATAAAGACATAGGATCTGAGATAGATTGAGGTCTTCTCCTCAGATAACTGCTCCCTATCCAGCCTCAAGAAGGCGATTCGTTGCCCGCCTGAGGGATGCATGTTCTGTCCGCCACCAGGCCAAGCGCTTTCGCTTCGCAAGTAGAATGGCGATTGGCACACCCATGATTCCCGGCGGTGCAGGATCCAGTGCATTGAATGAGTGTCTAGCCGCGCTTGTGCCAAACTCTATCATGTCCATCACCGACATCGACTAGTGCCCGGTCAATCTAATCCTGACGGGATCCCAAATGGGGATTGCTGCCTGAGCAAATCCATCCTTTCCTGTTGGACGGGGTACTAGGTACGCCGAGCTCATTTCTTGATTCCTCGGGCCTTCTGCACCCGCTACGGAATTTTAATCGGCAAGGGGGCGATTGGTCACCCATCTCATATTGCGGCAGGAAGTGACTTTGAGGCCAAGGCACCTCGCGGCAAAGGACTTGGACCACGAAACGCCCCGCGTATCGAAGCTCATCAGGCCCGTCATGGATAGGCAACTTGATACATCCATATGCGATGTTACCGGGTGCGATATGCTGGGTTGCGTTCTGATCTAGGCGCGGATGGTGCCTTCTCGCCAGCAATCAAAGATCGACACGCGCACAAGCTGCAATTATCTATTTCGCGTTTAGAGATATCTGCTTGTCTCTGTGCTCTCGATTGACCCATTCCAGCCGAGGGCCTGCAGCTCCATGTTCAGATTCTACTCCAACGCATTCAATCGCCCCCTTCCATTGGGCACGGCACATATGAAACCAATGCCATCTTCTTCCCAAGGCATCCAGGACATAGCTCCCCGCAGGCAAGGCGATTTAATACCACGCCTCCCAGCATCGAAATGATACACCGCCCGATTCAAATGGCTGTGGGCGGCAGAAAGCGCTGCCAGTTCACGTTCACACCATGATAGCCCCGCGCCCGATGAGTCCACTGATGCCGGTTCTTCGATTGCGCATTCATGCGATCTTCCATGCCAGATCTTCTTCCAAGCATGTGCAGATTAATGCATCCAGCGGGAGGCGAGGTCAACGAAAGCCGGACGCCCAAAGGGCCATGGATGCTGCGATCGAGGCCCCCCCGCTCGCCCCACACCCCTGCGGCAGATCCCTGCGGGAGCACGTGTGAGCGACCTTCCGTACGCCGCCCTGTCATGCTATATAATCACCCCGTGTTTACAGAAACGCAGAAATCCTGGGAGGCTTTCCTGGAAAGCCATCCCGATGCCCATCTGCTTCAAACCCCGGAATGGGGCGCGCTCAAGGCCGCCTTCGGCTGGCAGGCCGAGCGCGTGCAGCACGGCGAGGCGGGCGCCCAGATCCTGTTCCGGCGCCCACTCCCCGGCTTCACGCTGGCCTACATCCCGAAGGGCCCGATCGGCCCATGGCTTCCCGGCTTGCTTCCGCTGCTCGACCAGCGCTGCCGCAAGCGGCGCTGCTTCATGCTCAAGATCGAGCCGGATGAAAACTGGGACCCACAAAGCAGGGATAGGCTGATGGAAGCAGGCTTCACCGCCGCCTTCCAAACTATCCAGCCGCCGCGCACGATCCACGTGGATTTGACCCCCAGCGAGGATGAGATCCTCGCCAACATGAAGCAGAAGACCCGCTACAACATCCGGCTGGCCTCCAGACGGGGCGTCCGTGTTCGCGCCTGGTCCGACCTGGACCAGTTCGCCCAGATGATGGCCGAGACGGCCGAGCGCGACGCCTTCGGGGCCCACAGCCCGGCCTATTACCGGCTGGCGTACGATTTATTCCATCCGAAGGGCGGCTGCGAACTGTTTGTGGCCGAATTCGAGGGCTCCCCGCTGGCCGCCGTGATGGTCTTCCGGAGGGGACGGCGCGCCTGGTACCTTTATGGCGCTTCGCACAAGGCCCACCGCGAGAAAATGCCGACTTACTTGCTTCAATGGGAAGCGATGCGTTGGGCCAAGCAGGCCGGGTGTGAGTTGTATGATTTGTGGGGTATTCCTGATGAGGAGCCCGAGTCTCTCGAAGCCCAATTCCAGAGCCGCGGCGATGGCCTCTGGGGCGTGTATCGCTTCAAGCGGGGCTTCGGAGGTGAAATCGTGCGCTCGATCGGGGCCTGGGATCGCATCTACGATCCCCTGCGCTATCGGATATTCAAACGGCTGTACACCTGGGTCGCTGAGCGATGACCATAGAGCTGCAGATCATCTCAGATGAGGATCCCGTCGCCTGGAACGATTGCATAGGCCAGCTTGGGGGCGGGCACCTGCTTCAATCCTGGGAATGGGGAGAGATCAAGCGCCGCTACGGCTGGCGTCCGGTCCGGCTGATCTGGCGCCAAGGCGGCCGACCGGTTGCCGCCGCGCAGCTACTCCTGCGCAGCGCCGCTCGCGGCCTCACCCTGGCCTACTGCCCCCGCGGCCCCCTGCTCAGCTGGGGCGAGCCCGGTCTTGTCAACCAGATCCTCACGGATCTGCCGCAGCTCGCGGCGGACGCGGGCGCATTCTCGCTCAAAATCGACC
Source organism: uncultured Anaerolineaceae bacterium (assembly GCA_964591485.1). Classification (GTDB taxonomy): domain Bacteria; phylum Chloroflexota; class Anaerolineae; order Anaerolineales; family E44-bin32; genus E44-bin32. The sequence continues at coordinate 9,441 of CAZQDE010000077.1, forward strand.
CCGCGATCCCCCTGGGAGAGGCGAACCTGGAGAGCCAGTCCTTGGCCCAGTCAGCGCCGGGAAGCCAAATCCAAGCAGCGTTGCGGGCGGGAGGCTGGCGCTTCTCACCCGAGCAGGTGCAGTTTCGCAACACGCTCGTGCTCGATATTCGGCCATCGGAGGAGGACTTGCTGGCCGGTATGAAACAGAAGACCCGCTACAATGTGCGACTCGCCAGCCGGCGGGGTGTCAAAGTACGGCAGGGCGGGATGGGTGACCTGGACATGCTCTACCGCATATATGCCGAGACCTCGTTGCGGGATGGCTTCGCCATCCGAGACCGCGAATACTACCGCATGGTCTGGGGGACTTTCATCGAAGCCGGGTTGGCACAGCCCTTGATCGCCGAGGTCGAAAGCGAGGCAGTGGCTGCGGTGATCCCCTTCCGCTTCCACAAGACCGTCTACTATCTCTATGGCATGTCACGGGGTCTCCACCGGGAGAAGATGCCCAATCATCTGCTGCAATGGGAGGCCATCCGCTGGGCCAAGCAGCACGGCTGCACCAGCTACGATTTCTGGGGCGCACCCGACAATCTTGACCCTGAGGATCGAATGTATGGTGTCTACCGGTTCAAAGAGGGATTCGGCGCCCAACTCATTCGCACGGTCGGCGCCTGGGATTTTCCTCTGCGCCCCGTGCTCTATGCCCTCTATCATCGTCTAGTGCCGGCTCTGCTGGCAGTCATGCGCC
>CAZQDE010000078.1:0-7385 GCA_964591485.1 uncultured Anaerolineaceae bacterium
GGCGGCGCTCCAAGGCCGACGCATCAGCCACGGCGCCATCCATGAAGAGCGGCCGTGCAACATAGGCGCCGGCGACGAGCGCCAGGGCCAGGCCAATCATGATCGAACCAGGATCCATACCGGGATTCCTCTCTATGCAGCTTCGAGGGGCTCCGCCCTGAAGCGTCGATATGGCTAGCTGCCCGCCGCTTCCGCCGCCAGCACGCCCTCGAGCTGCTCGGTGATCTCACTCAGCGATGTATAGGGGCCGATCTTGAAGGCTTTCAGGCGGCCATCCGGCCCGAGAATGTAGGTCTCCGGAACTCCCCGGACGCGGAAGACCTGCGAGATGCTCGTGCCCAGGTCCGGGCCGTTAGGATAGGTGATGCCGAACTTTTTAAGGTAGGCCTTGGCCTCGCGCTCGGTGTCCACATAATTGACCCCTAGGAAGACCACTCCTCGATCGTGGTAGATCTGGTAGGCCTGCTCGAGCTCGGCCGCCTCTTGCTCGCAGGGTTTGCACCAGGAAGCCCAGAAGTTGACCAGCACCACCTGTCCGCGGAATTCGGCGAAAGGGATCTGTTCGCCTTCGAAGCCATGGAAGACCAAGTCAGCGGGGACTTCATCCCCCACCTGGATGTGCCCTTCCTGGGTGCGGATCAGGCCCACGCCCAGAATTGCCAGCAGCCCCAGGACCACAACCCACACCAATACCACACCCCAGCGCCGGCGGGGGGGCGATTCGTGCTGCAGGTCGCTCTCAGGTGTCTCGTTCATCTCGATCCTCACCGGATCAGGCATCATCGCCTCGCTCCATGCGTCGCAGTTCCTCCTCCACGCGGGCAATGTAGGGGTCCTCCGGCGGCGCCTGCGTTTCGATGGGCTGCGCGGCTGCCGCCCGCCAGGAGCGCAGCGCCCGCGCCAGCACCCATGCACCCGCCAGGAATGCCACCGGCGGCAGGATGTAGACCAGCCAATTCAGGCCTTGTGCGGGCGGCGTTGCCAGCACACGTGCCCCATACTGCTGCACGAAGTATTGCTTAATCTGCTCCTCGCTCCACCCTTGAGCGAGTCGCTCGCGGATCATCGCCCGCCATTGCTCACATGCCTGCGTCGGGCAGACATCCAGCGGAACGTTCTCGCACACCGGACAGTACAGCTCGCGGGCGATGGCGTTCACCTCATCATCGGTGGGGCCTTCGCCCTGGGCGCTCACCGGGGCGGTGACTGCCAGCAGCATCGCCCCCATGAGCGCACCCCAAGCCAGCCAAATCAGAAGCCTCTTGCTCATGGCAGCCTCCGTTTCAGGCCCGGACGGCGCGCGCCCGCGCCGATACCCGCACGGGGACAGGTTCAGGATCCCGGTCGGGCCAGGCCGCCACCATCGTGCCCAGGATGAACACCAGCCCGCCCAGCCATACGAAGTTAACCAGCGGGTTGTGATAGACCTTGAAGGTCGCACCCTGCGCACCGATCGGCTCCCAGCCCACCATCAGCACGTAGAAATCGTCCTCCAGCGTGGAGCGCACGCCGGGGATGGTCACAGGCTGCTGGGAGGCATAGTAGAAATCCTTGCGAGGATAAAGCTCGCCGGCGTACTTGCCATCCTCATAGACCGAGACCACTGCCCGGGTCACATTGCGGCCATCTGGGGTATCAAATTGGGAGAGGGCGTCGAAGGTCATCACATAGCGGCCAAGCGTAAGCTGTTCCCCTTGCGCCAGCGTGGCCTGAGTCTCGGTCTGGAAGAGTTCGATGCCGATGATGCCCAGCCCCATGAGCACGACGCCTAGATGGATGACATAGCCACCATAGCGCCGGCGGTTCCGGCCTGCCAGCCGCCAGAGCGACTGGAACAGGTTTTCGCCATGGCGGGCATGCCGCGCCCGCGCCGCCCTCCAGAACTCATAAAGAGTCACCAAAGTGACGAAGCCCAGGATCCAGTAACCTAGAATGGCGCCATAATTCGAAAGCCCCTGCCACAGGAGCACCGCAGGGATGGCCAGCGACGCCAGGGCCGGCTTCCAAAGTCCCCGCCCGAGTGTTTTCCATGTGCTTCGTCCATAGGCCGAGAGCGGAGCAATCCCCATCAGCAACAAGAGACCCAGAAAGAGTGGCGCTGTGGCCCGCTCGTAGAAAGGCGGGCCCACAGTCACCTTCTGGCCTGTAAACAATTCCGAGATGAGCGGGAAGATCACACCCCAGAAGCAAACCGCCAGGACGCCCATGAAGAGCAAGTTATTGAGCAGGAAGAGCGCCTCGCGGGAGAGCATCGATCCGAGTGTGTTCTCACCCTTGAGCGTCTCCCAGCGGTTGAGCAGCAGGCTCAGCGATGCCACCGTGGTGATCCCGATGAAGGCGAAAAACATTGGGCCGATGGCCGATTGGGCGAAAGCATGCACCGACGAGAGCACGCCCGAGCGCGTCAGGAAGGTGCCGAAGATCACCAGGGCATAGGTGAGGATGATGAGCACCATGTTCCAATGCTTGAGCATGCCCTTCTTCTCCTGCACCATCACCGAGTGCAGGAAGGCCGTGCCCGTCAGCCAGGGCATGAAGGCCGCAATCTCGACTGGATCCCAGCCCCAGTAGCCACCCCAGCCAAGGACATCATAGGCCCAGCGGCCGCCCAGGATCAGGCCCAGCGAGAGAAACAACCAGGCCACTAAAGTCCAGCGGCGGGTGATGCGGATCCAGCGATCGTCACTCCGCCCGGTGGCGAGCGCCGCCATGGCGAAGGCATAGGGGATGACGAAAGCCACGAAACCCAAATAGAGCATCGGCGGGTGGATCACCATGCCCGGATGCCGCAGCAAGGGATTCAGGCCTTGCCCATCGTGAGGGGTAACCGGCACCGCTCCCCGAGGTGTGAACATGGCCGCCACCTGTCCCCCATCCGATGTTAGGTATAGCCGCCCAAAGGGGTTCTCGAAGAAGATCACCAAGCTTAGGAAGAAGGCCAGTGTCAGCATCGTCACAATCGTGACCCAGGGCAGCAATTCCTGGTCGCGGTGCCATTTTCGCATGCCCGAGGCGGTGGCGAAGGCCGCCATCAGCCAGGACCAGAAGAGCAGCGAGCCCTCCTGCCCTCCCCAGAGCGCTGTGACCTTCAGATAGGTGGGCATGGTGCGGCTGGCGACCGAGGCCACATAGCGAATCTCATAGTGATCGGTCACGAGCAAAGTGATGAGCGCCAGCGAGGCCAGCGTCAGCAGCGGCCAGGTGAGCAGCTTGGCCCGCCGGGCGCTCTCGACAAAGGCTGACCGATTCTTCCGTAAGCCATAGAATGCCGCGGCCGCGCTGTAGAGCGCGGCCAGGAAGGTGATCAGGGTTGCGAAATAACCGATATTGGCCAACACGCGCACTCTCTCCTCACAAAGATTCCCGCGCAGCAGCAAGCCGTACCAGGGCCTGCGACGTTCGAGCCTCAGCCCTCCTGCGCCTGCAGCGGGATTTCCTCCTCGTAGCGGGTGGGGCACTTCAGCAGCAGTTCGTCGGCGTAGAAGACCCCATCCTCTCCCAGCCGCCCAGTCACAATCGCCTGGGCCTCGTGCCGCATCAAATCCGGCATCGGACCGATGTAGACCACCTCCAGGCGGCTGGAAGACTCGTCCTCCACTGCTCGGTGCAGCACCTCGGCCAGACCACCGGCAGCCTCGATCTCGTCCGGGTCGGCCGGCACATTGGCCATCGTGAAGCGCAATGTGAGGTTCTGGGCGTCATATTCGATGGAATCGCCGATAATGGCGCCAGCGATTTTGAGGTCGCGATCGCGCACGCTCTCCCCTTTGGCGATGAGTTCATCGATGGTCATGTAATACTGGGCTGCGGCCTGGGTGGAGGAGGCGATCAGGTAGATCACCGCCGCCACAATAAGCAAACCACCGATCAGGAACTTGGCCCTTCCATCGCCAGTCGCCTGCATACCTTCCTGCATTTCTTTCTCCTCCGCGCGACTTCCGGGCAGCCGGCTCGAGAAGCGCAACGATTCTAACAGATGCATGGCACTTGCGGACCTATCCCAGCCGATATCGGGCGCGCGCCGCGCCTTGCGCACTCCGCGGGCCGTTCGAAGTTTGCCATAGCAGGATTAATGGCAAATGAGTTCGATGCGGCGATACCCTCCACCTCATTCCCAACCTATCAGACAACCACCGAGAACGGCTTCGCAGGCTTGGCCGAAGGTGATGAAAATCACAGTCCAGAGATGATCCGCTGTACTCTTTGCGTGCGATAACAATAGGGTACTATCCTAGTGATTGTAATGGGGTTTGTGCCCCATTAATCTTTGGGTGCAATTCCCATCGGATTCTTGCGTCACGCAACAACATGATGCTATTGCATAATGGAGAGTGGCATGGGTAGAAGCCATGGATCATTTTCGGGCAAGCCTTGGATCACCTTTGGGGCGACCTTCGCGCTGTGCTTGATCCTGGGTGCCTTTTGGGGGCTGGTCGAACCCGCAGATGCGTCCCCGGCCCCAAAGCCCTTCCCTCAGGAAGGAGGTTATGCTGGCCCGCAAGCCTGCGCGGTATGTCATGAAGATATCCATTCACAATGGGCAGACACACGCCACGCCAAAGCCTTCTCCTCGCCGATCTTTCAGCAAAATTGGGAGGAGCTGGGCAGCCGTTTCAATTGCCTGGAGTGTCACACCACCGGCTATGACGCCGAGGGCGGACGCTATGCTTTCGAGGGCGTCGCCTGCGAGGCCTGCCACGGTCCATTCCAGGAGGGCCATCCCATCGAGAGCATGCCGGTCTCGCCAGATCATGAACTTTGCGCCTCATGCCACAAGATGACCAGCGATGAGTGGCAAGCAAGCCCCCATAGCAAGGCAGGCGTGCAATGCCAGGACTGTCATAGCCCCCATTCTCAGAAGCCCCTCGCCTCTTCAGCCAGCGAACTTTGCGGCAATTGTCACCGGGATATGGGATCCTCCTTCACACACGGCACGCATGCCCAATCGGGCCTGGAATGCAGCGATTGCCACATGTACACCCTCCCAACCACAGACGCTCCCATCGAGGGACTGGCAGCCACCGGTCACACCTTCACTGTGGGTTCCGAAGCCTGCATCGGATGCCATCGGGATACCGTGCACACCCGCAATGTGATCTTGGAACTGAGCGGCGAGGTGCAAAGCCTTGAAACCGTGGACATTGGGGATCTGCAGCAGCAGATCACAGAACAGGCTCAGCAAATCGAGAATCTGGAAGCGCGTGCGACCGTCCGTCTCTACACCGGCTTGGTCCAGGGGGCTATTGTGGGGCTTGCCACAGGCGCCGTGGCTGCCTGGATCGTATCACGCCGGATCGAGGTGATCGAGGAAACACTCGAGGACAGCGAGAATGAGTAGGAAGAGAAAGAGGGTACAGGTCCGCCTCAATCGGCGCGATTTTGCCAAGATCGCAGGCACGGCCGCCGGATCAGCAGTCGCGGCTTACTTGGTCACCACCGGCCCTTTCTCCCCTTTTGGGAGCCTCAAGCGCAAGCAGATTTCGCCTGAGGAGCAGGAGACCATTGCGAGGGGTGAGCTTCGTTGGGGCATGGTTATCAACCTTGACAAGTGCATTGGCTGCGAATACTGCCTGCGCGCCTGCTCTGCGGTTAATGATGTCGCCCCGGATAAGCCATGGAACATCGTCGTGGAGGACCGCACCCGTACGGGTAGGCGCTATTTCTTCAGTCGTCCCTGCCTTCATTGCCAGCACGCCCCCTGCGTCGACGTCTGCCCGGTCCAGGCGACGTACGTCCGAGAGGACGGGATCGTCATCATGGACTATGAGCGCTGCATTGGCTGTCGATACTGCGAGGTTGCCTGCCCCTACGATGCCCGAAAATTCAATTGGGAGGCCCGCAAGGATGAGAATCCCTACGTCCCCACTTGGGGTACCCCGGAAGTCGAGCGGCGTCCGCGGGGTGTGGTGGAGAAATGCACCTTCTGCGTACATCGCATCGATAAAGGCCTCGAAAAGGGACTTGTTCCGGGACGGGACTGGGAAGCCACACCCGCTTGCGTGAATATCTGTCCAGTGGACGCCAGAGTCTTCGGCAATTTGAACGATCCCAACAGCCAGGTTTCCCGTCTGATCGCCTCCAACTCCACTGTGCGGCTGCGAGAAGATCTTGGCACAGAACCCAGCGTCTACTACATCATGCCGCGGGAGCAGGAGCTTTCGTCATGACCGTTATCAGCCCTCCCAGAAAACGCTTCGGCATCACACTCGGCCTGGTTGCATGGTTCGGCCTGATCGGCCTGTTGCTTCTTATCGGCTTGGTATCCGCCTTCTTCGTGCTGCGCGATGGTTTGGTGATCACAAACCTTAGCGACTCGGTCCCCTGGGGTCTCTGGATTACCATAGATCTTTCCTCCATCGCCCTTGGCGCCGGCGCCTTCACGCTTTCAGCCATGGTCTACATCTTCGGGCTTAAGCGTTTCCGACCGCTCGTTCGCCTGGCGGTCTTCGTGGGCGTGATCGGCTATACCTCTGCACTCCTCACGTTGGTGATGGATATCGGCCGACCGGACCGCTTCTGGCATCCCTGGGTCTATTGGAACGTGCATTCGGTGCTTTGGGAAATCACCTGGTGCATCACGCTTTACCTCACGATTTTGCTAGTGGAATTCACGCCCGTCATCGTTGAGACTCCCCTTTTTGATCGTTGGCCCCGTCTCAGGCGCTTGGGACACTCGATCCACCGTGTCGCCCCTGCCTTGGCAGTGGCCGGGCTGCTTGTCTCTCTGCTGCATCAATCTTCGCTGGGGGCCACCTATGGCATCATCAAGGCCAGGCCCATCTGGTTTAAGCCGAGCATGCCGATCATGTTCATCATATCGGCAGTGGCCGTAGGGCCTGCGGCAACCATGGCCGTTGCTTTGATCATCGAATGGGTGACCGGGCGGAAAACAGTTGACCACAGCCTCTTGCGCACGATCGCCCGTTTCAGCGGATTGGCTCTTCTGATCTACACTTATATTAAATTCTGGGATTTGGCAGCCGTAAGCTATTATGCCCATTCTCCCGGCGCCGAAAGGGCATTTGAGATCCTGAGCAAGCACACTCCCTATAGCTTCGGATTCTGGGTGGGAGAGGTTTTCATCGGCCTTGTCGTTCCGGTCGTGCTCTTCCTTGTCCCACGTTTCAACCGTAACCCGCTTGCGCTCGTGGGAGGGGCCTTAGCTGCCTCTTTGGGGATCGTCATCAACCGCTGGAACGTTACCGTGTCGGGCCTGGTCGTCCCTCAGGATTACTTTCCTGGCTCCGGCTACCAGTTGGCCCCTGGCTCCTACACGCCCAGTCTGGCAGAGTGGGGTGTGGCGCTCGGCGTCATCGGATACATCCTGTTCGCCTTCACCCTCGCCGTTCACTTTCTGCCCCTCTTCCCCAAAGGAGTCGACTGAC
>CAZQDE010000078.1:7485-9940 GCA_964591485.1 uncultured Anaerolineaceae bacterium
ACCAAGGAGGAGACTACATGCGCCGACGTATCGCCTTTCACATCAGGAACTTCTTCTTCCCGCCTGCCGAGGCCTCCTGGGCCGTGCGGGCCCTGCCCTACGCCGTGCTTGGTGTTCTCACGCTGGTGGTGCTCATCGCCGGCGCCTACGCCTGGGACTACACCAACTCGCCCGAATTCTGCGGCACGGCCTGCCATACCATGCCGCCTGAGTTCACAGCGTATTTGGTATCCCCCCATGCACGCGTGGATTGCGTCGATTGTCATATCGGCCGCGGCTTCATCGCCACCCGCATCACCCGCAAGGCCGGCGATGTCAAGCATATCGTCGCCACGGCCTTCAAGACCTATGAATTTCCCATTCGGGCCGAGTCGCTCCGGCCGGCGCGCGAGACCTGCGAGAAGTGCCACTTCCCACAAAAATTCTCGGATGACAGCCTGCGCGAGATCAAGCGCTTCCTGCCCGATACCGAGAACACGCCGCAGAGCATCTACCTCACCCTCAAGACCGGCGGGGGGTCGAAGCGCGAGGGACTGGGGCGCGGCATCCACTGGCATATCGAGAACCCGGTGCTTTACTACGCCCTCGACGACCATGACCAGGTGATCCCCTATGTGCAGGTGGTCAACGAGGATGGCAGCGTCGTCGAATATATCGACGTCGAATCCGATTTCGATCCCTCTCAGATCGACCCTTCCCAGATGGAGCAGATGGACTGCATCACCTGCCACAACCGCATCACCCACTTAATCCACCCTCCCGAGGACACGATCGATCAGTTGATGGCCCGCAGACAGATCTCTCCCGAGATCCCCGAGATCCGCCGGCAGGCGGAAGCGGTCTACCATCTGGACTATGCTTCGATCGGATCCGCCATGGCCGGCATCGAGGGGCTGCGGGCCTTCTATCAAACCTACTATCCGGACTTCTATGCCGCCAACGAAGCCCTGGTCACACGGGCGATCGAGGCCCTCCAAAAGGCCTACAACAATAGCGTCTTCCTGGAGCAAAGAGTCGACTGGGCCAGCCATCCCACCAACGCTGGCCACAAGGACTCGCCCGGCTGCTTCCGTTGCCATGATGGCAAGCACCTCAACGCCCGGCAGGAGGCCATCCGCCTGGAGTGCAACCTTTGCCATTCGGTGCCAGTCGTGGCCGGGCCGGAGGATTTCGTGGCCCGGATCGAAATCAGTCGCGGGCCGGAGCCCGAATCGCACCTCAACCCGAACTGGATCGCCCTACATCACGAAGCCTTGGATGAATCATGCTCAGCCTGCCATACCACCGGTAATCCGGGTGGGGCCGACGACAGCTCCTTCTGCTCGAACAGCGCCTGTCACGGCACGGCCTGGGTCTACGCCGGCTTCGACGCCCCCGCCCTGCGCGAGATCCTGGCGGATCAGCTCGCCGAATTGGCGCCTCCCACGCCAACCGCCCCGCCGCCCGCACAAGGCGGGCCGCTCACCTTCGATACCCGCATTGGACCGATGCTGTCGGGCAAGTGCGGCTCCTGCCATGGCGAGGGTGGCCTGGCCGGGCTCAACCTGCTGGCCTACCAAGGCCTGATGGCCGGTGGGCAAAGCGGCCCGGTGATCGTGCCGGGTGATCCGCAGGGCAGCCTGCTGGTCCAGAAGCAGCTCGGCGAGACACCCCATTTCGCGCAACTCACGCCCCAGGAACTCGACCAGGTGATGGCCTGGATCAAGGCCGGCGCGCCGGAGTCCTAGCCTGGCAACTGTGATAGGTCAAATAACCCATCATATGATGGGTTATTTGTTACATTAATCCCAAATGAGCGGGACACTCCGCACTCGCCTATCCTTGGTTTGCATTCTATGCTACATTCTGAACGCCGCACGTCACTTCCCTTTGCCTATCCAACATGTCTGCATCACCGAGGGAGGGGCTTGCACGGAATGCCACAGACCGTAGGCAAGATGCTCTCGCCAGCCATGCCGTGAGGCCCAAACGTGCGCCGAGGGGAAGGAGGTATGAGGACCTCCTTCCCAACGACAACCCACACTGAGTAAAGGAGGAGAATGCCTAAGATGAAAAAGACTCCTTTCATCGTGTTGGTCTTGCTGGGCGCGGCCCTGATCCTGGCTGCCTGCGGCCCCGGCGAGACGCCAACACCCATCACCATCGTCGAGACCGTGGAGGTCCCCGTCACGGTGGAACCGGAGGAGACCGTCGAGGCCCCCTTCCTGGAACTTTGGAAGGGCTCGGGCCACGCCGACGCCTCTGCGGAGGCCTTCCGCCACTGGGACGAGGACGACCCGCAGGAAATTCCCACCTCGTGCGCCAAGTGCCATAGCGAGTATGGCTATCTGGACTTCATCGGCGCCGACGGCTCGGAGGCCGGCGTGGTCGACCAGGCGGCACCCATTGGCTCGGTCATCACCTGTGTGACCTGCCATAACGACGTCACCATGCAGATGGACAGCGTGGTGATGCC
>CAZQDE010000079.1:0-9086 GCA_964591485.1 uncultured Anaerolineaceae bacterium
CGAAGAGGGCATCCAGGTCGGCACGACGGGCGATCGGCCGATAGCGCTTCAGCCAGCCGATCACCCTGCGCAATGCGGCTAGGTCGACGCGGATCAGGTCTTGAATATGCGGCCGCTGGATTTTCACCACGACACGATCGCCCTGAAAAAGCCGGGCGCGATGGACCTGTCCCAGGGAGGCTGAGGCCAGCGGTTCGGGATCGAACCAGGCGAATTGCTGCTCGAGCGTGGAGCCGAAAGACTGGGCAAGGACCAGGCGCATGGACTCAAGCGGCTCGGGATCGACTTCATCCTGAAGGTTAGCCAATTCGGAGGTCACAGCCTCCGGGAGCACGTCGAGCCGGGCCGAGAGGAACTGGCCAACTTTAATCCAAACCCCGCCGAGTTTTGTGGCCAGCGCGCGGAATTGGCGCGCAGCCTGGCGGTAGCGTTCGGGTGCAGTGCGGCGCGACAGGCGCCGCAAACCGATCCGCCGCAGGATGAGATCCCACCAGATAACTTGCAGGAGAATGCGGGCGAAGAAAATCAAGACCCGGAGATAGCGGCCGCGCAAGCGGCGGGCGGGCATCGGAGGAAGCTGCGGGGCTTGAGCGGAACTCTGCATGGGCTGCCTCGGGAGATCGATGTCGGGCGTCCTCATCATACCCCAAATGGGAGCGGGAGCTGCATGCACTCCATGCTCGATAGGCTTCGCGTGCGGTTCTCCCGGATGCCGCGGTCTTTAGAGGGAGTTGCAAAGGCTTGCGCAGCCCGCGCAGGTCTTTGCTAGACCGGATGGCGTCTGCCTATGGCGCGGTCCAGAGCGGGGCGCAGCAGGGCATACATCGCTGAGTGGACGGGCGTAGCGATGCCTAGCGAGGCGCTCATGCGGGCGATGGTGCCGCTGAAGGCCTCCAATTCGAAGGGGCGCCCTGCCTGCACGTCCCGCTGCATGGAGGAGGTCGCCGTCGCTTCGAAGCCCTCCAGCATCGCCATGCCCTGGTCAACAGCGTCTTGGGGTAGCCTGATGCCTCTGGCGATTGCGAGCGTTGCCACCTCGGTCATGGCCTGGTGAAAGATGTCTCGTGTCTCGGGCAGCGCCAGGATCTGGCCAGCGTTGGCGCGGCTTAGAGCCGAAACGCCACCGAAAGAGGCGATGAAAAGGAATTTGGACCACATGGCGGCATGAATATCTTCGGCGTGGAGGCCATCCACGCCGGTCTCTTGCCAGGCACGGACAAGGCGTTCAATGCGCTCGCTTGGCGAGCCATCCAGCTCCCCGAGCTCGACCCGCCTTAGTTGGCTTTCCTGGCGTATGACGCCCGGAGATTCGATCATGGAGACAATGCTGCTCAGTCCGCCGATCACATGCTCGCGGCCCAATGCCTCTGCCAAGATCTCATGCGCCGTGACCCCATTGAGCAGCGGCACTACGGTCGTTAGGGGGTCCACCAACGGCCGCATTCGATGCACGGAGGCCTCGAGGTGATAATGCTTGAGTGCCACGATGAGATATGCAACGGGACCGATGTCCTCGGGTGTGCCGGTGGCTGGCACTGGATGAACGAGGAAGTTGCCATGCGGGCTGCGGACCTGCAACCCATGCAATTGCATGGCGCGCAGGTGATCGCCGCGAGCGATGAAGTGGACGTCATGGCCCGCATGAGCCAGGAGCCCTCCGAAGTAACCGCCGACGCCACCGGCGCCGAATACTGCTAACCTCAAATGTTTCTCCTCCGCAGTGGTGTCAGGCATGTCAGCCTCTCCGCGAGAAGGAAAGGAGACGGCCGCAGGGCCTCCCGATCCCAGCGGCCGTTCTGGAAGCGCCTTCGTTTACTTGCGTTTCTCGCGCCGTTGCTTGATGGCCTTTTCCGCGGCGCGTGCGAATTCCGAGCCGGGAAAGATCTCCACCACGCGATCAAAATGCGATGCGGCCTGGGCATGCCTATTCTGTTGCTGGTAGGCGATTCCCAGGTTGTAGTGACACGCCGCCCGGTGACGCAGACTCAACCCCCCTGATTCGGCCTGCTGCAACACGGATTCAAGCAGCGCCTGGGCGCTAGCGGGATTCTTCCGCCGCAGTTGGATGATGCCCATGTTGGTCAGGACGATCAGTCGCGAGGGCCTGTCTGGAAGGAGCCGCAAGGCCACTTGCAGCAAGTTGATGGCATCGCGCTGGCGGCCGCGAGTGGAGAGGAAATTGGCCAGATCGCTGATCAGCCGCGAGCGCATGGTGAAGATGTAGAGCAGGATCAGGAACAGGATGGGGTTCGCCGGTGGTGAAAGCAGGTAGCCGCCGAGCACAACGAGCGCGGTCAGGCCTAGCGATTCGATCAGGAATTGAGTCGACACGCCCTCCTTGCGCAGCAGCCCCATACCGCCGAAGACAACAATGTAGGCAAAGCCGACGAGCAAATTGAGTAGATTGGGTTCCATACCTCTCCCCATCCGTTTGCGAGGCGACGCCAGTTCTCAGGCAGCGAACATGCGCGCCGCCGCCCTCTCAAGCATCTCCACGCCCCGTACCTCGGTCTCGAAGAGCGGCACGATGGCGCGAACGTTGCCATTAAAGGTCTGCTCGATTTGCTTCATGTATTCGGATTGCATCGCCACCCGGTTGCGCACGAACTCCGGCGCCTCTTCGTCCACGCTCTCCTTGTCGATGACCATGTTCACCACCACACCCCCCACCGGGATGCCGAATTCATCGAACCAGTGGATGAAACGGTTGATAACCGCGATGGGCAGGGCCTCGGGCAACGTCACGAAGAAGAAAGCCGTAAGCTCGGGATTGGTCAGTAATTCCTTGGCGTGCTGCATCCGCTCGCGGAAGCTGAGAAGGTAATCCATGAGGGGATCCTTCTCTTCTTTCTTGCGGCTGTAGGAGAGCAGCTCGCGTAAGGAACGGGCTTCCTCCCGGCTCTTTACCATCTTGTTGACCCACATCTCATACACGGAAGACATCCCCAGCAGGCGCCGGGCGTTTGCGGTCGGGGCAGTATCGAAGACATAGACCTCGTATTCGTCCTCGAACATCAAGTCGATCATGTTTTCGAACATAGCCGACTCTTCAAAGGCCGGGTTCATGGTAGCCGATTCGACAAACTCGTCCGCCTTCGTCTTGATGTCGGCGTATTTCAGAAACCAGCTGATCTTGTCGCGGATCTCGCGCTTCGAGCGTTCGATCGTATCACGGGTATCGATCTCGTAGGCGTAGAAGTTGGGAACACCGGTCACTTCCGTGGGTTGGCCGAACACGTCTTGGTCAAGCAGGCCCGAGAGGCTGTGCACAGGATTGGTAGATGCCAGCAGAGTGCGCCGGTCTTGCTTGGCGAACCAGAGAGCCGTGGTGCCGGCCAGCACCGTCTTTCCCACGCCTCCCTTCCCGCCGAAGAAGCTGTATTTCAAGGAAGGGTGGGCCTGCAGGAAATCACGCATGGAATGCTGGATCATGGCAGACCTCCTTACGAAGCGGTGGCCGAGGGGGCGGGCTTGGCGGTGGCCTCTCCGAACATGACCTCCGCCATGCGTTCGATCATCGCCAGGCCGGTCACATCGCGCTCGAACTCCGGGATCCAGGCAAGCACCTGGTCGCCGAAAAGCTCATCGATTTGCTGCAGGTGCTTCTTCTGCATCTCGAGCCGGTTGCGCAGGTAGTCGGGGATGCGCTCTTGAGCCAGCTCTTCAGGAATCACACGATTGACCACGTAGCCGCTTAGCGGCACGCGATACTTGGCGAACAGTTCGGCAGCCTTCATCGTATCGATCAGCGCCATCTCCTCTGGGATAATGACGAAGAAGAAGGCCGTTTTCTCCTGGTCGGTGAGAATGCTCGAAGAGGTGTTGATGCGGTACTTGATATCTTGCAGCTCCTTGAGGATCATGTCCTCTTCCAGTTCCTCATCACGCTTGATCACGGAGGCCACCTTGCGATATTCCTCCATCTCCTCCCGGAGCTTGGTGATCTTATCGATCCACTCATCGTAGACGCTGGCCATGCTGAGATAGTAGAGGGCGTGGCCCAGCGGCACCAGGTCATAGATGTAGTAGTCGTAGTCGCCGGCGACGACGATGTCCACGACTTGATCGAAGATGGCGCTCTCCTCCATGGCCGGTTCGGCTGCCGCGGCCTGGATGTAGGATTCGATCTCCTCCGGAACTTCCTCGAGGCCGTACATGTCGAGGATCTTCTGCCGGATCTCTTGCTGGTAGGCGCGGATGTGGACATCGGCGTCGATTTCTTGTGCGAACAAGTTCGGCACGATCTCAACCGGTCCCTTGCCGAAGATATCCCGCTCGAAGATATCGGATAGTGAAGCCTGAGGGTCGACGGAGAAGACCAGGGCGCGATGCCCCTGCTTGGCGAGGTGGTAGGCCGTGGCGGCCGAGAATGTGGTCTTCCCGAGCCCGCCCTTCCCGCCAAACATAATGTAGCGACGTTCAGGATGATCTTCGAAGATGCGTGCCAGGGACATGTCCCTCCTCCTAAGCGAGTGCGTCGGTCAGATCCCTCTCGCGCAACATGCGCCGCTTCCAGGTCGAAATCTGAGGGACGACATAGGGCAGCAAGCGAAGCGAGTAGTATGGCGGCAAGATGGGGACGCCCAGCAAATCCCCCATGGTAATCAAGATGAAGAGATGCTCCATACTGCCGCGCGTTTTGAGCGCGAAGCGGGTCATATCGTGGGCTGCCATTCCATACATATATTCGAGGATGGCACGCCCGAAACGCTTCAGGATGTTCTTTTCTTCCTCCGTCATGGCTGCGCCTCCATTTAGTTATTAAGCCCTGTCCTGCGGATGCTGTGCAGGCAGGTCAGCCGATTTCCTGATCGAACAGGTCGGTGAGATCTCGCTCCCGCAGCAAGGATCGTCGCTGAGCCTCCCAGGTGGGTACGATGTAGGGCAGCAGGCGCAGGGTGTAGTAGGGGGGCAGGATGGGGATGCCCAGCAGGTTGCCGAAGAGGATGGTGATGAAGAGCCGCTCCTGCTCACCCCGCATCTTCTCCAACTCGTGGACCCAATCATGGACAGTCATGCCGTAGACGATTTCGCGCAACGTCTTGAGAGCCGTGCGAAGACCGTCTTCGATCATCCTGTGAGTTTCTCGGAGAGGTTGGGTCATGGTAAGCGCTGGATCCTTGGGGGCCTCTTTGCGCTGCATTGCTGATCCTGATTCAAGAATGCCTCCCCTCTGTTTCTATTATAGAGCGCCGGCCATTCACGGGCGCGAAGGCAAGCGGACCTAGCTGGCCTCGTTGGCGGTATTTCGAGCCGGGTGGCCAGTCACGGTCTCATCTAGTGCCTGAAAGAGCGCATCGTGGCGCCACCCGACCACCTTGATGCGGCGGTTGATCAGGAAGGTGGGATACTTCTGCGCCCAATAGCGCATGGAAAATGCCAGTCCCTCTGGCGAGGCAGGATCCACGATGCGAATGTGGAGTCTTGCTCTATGCTGCCTTATTGCCTCTTCGAGCCAGGATTCGAGACGGGCGGCTGCCTCCTGGAGATCCTCAGTGTGGCGCTCGAGTTCCGCTTGGCGCATATTCTGCCCGATGCCGGCCTGATCGAAGATCTGCTCGCAGTGTAGACAGTTGAAGAACGAGGTCGGCATGGGTGTGATGATTTCGAGCAGGGCCGGTGTCATGATTGGGCTCGGGTGGGAAGAGGGCGGGAGGATCTCCCCACCTCCCGCCCTCCAGGAGCGCCGCTCAGTCGGCGGCTGCCTCTGCGCGCCCCTCGGCCAGGCGTGCCTGAATGGCCCGTACCGCATCGTAGGCCAGATAAAGCGCGGCCAGGAAGAGCACGATGCCCAGGGCGCCGGCGATGTAGTTGCCGATGATCTTGTCGCTGGGCAGCGTGGCGGCCTGCGTGATCGCCTGCTTGATAACCACATAGGAAGTGCGCGCCAGCGCACCCATGGTGGTCACGAACATGAAGATGAAGGGTATGAAGCTCCACTGATAGTTCTTACCCTTCGACATCAACCAGAGCGATACCAGCAAGAGCGCCAGGGCCGCCATGAGCTGGTTGGATGATCCGAAGAGGATCCAGATGTAGCTCCAGAATCCGGTCCAGATCAGAAGCAGAGATAGCAGCAGGGCCACGATCGAGCCCACGTGCATGTTCCGCATGGCGGGGATGCTGTCCCCAAGGAACTCGGCGCTGGCCACACGCATGAAGCGGATGTCCAGGTACATGATCGGCAGAGCCATCAGCACCAGGAACACCGAGGCGTAGGGCAACCCGAAGCCGGTGGGGATGCCGATGTGGGTGAGGAAATTGCTCAGACCCACGGCGAAGACCCCCGCGTTCTTGCCCGCGCCGACCAGCTCGACGTACTGGGCGCCACCCACGCCGACAACCGCCGTCAGCAGTGCGATGGTCGCCAGGAACATCTCGAGGAACATGGCTCCGCCGCCAACCGGCAGGGCATCGACCTCCTTCTCAAGCTGCCGGGCTGTGCCGGAACTGGAGACCAGGCTGTGCCAGCCGGAGATGGCGCCGCAGGCGATGGTGACGAAGAGTAGCGGCCATAGCGGACCCAGCGCGCCGAGCTCGCCCATCTTCCCGTCCCAAGAGGTGAAGGCCGGGAAGGCGGCCACGTCGATGGCGGGATGCCACACGATCAGCCCAATCGTTCCGCCGATGATGCCCAGGAAAACCAGCCAGAATGCCACATAGGTGATGGGCTGGGCGAAGCGCCAGATCGGGAGTACAGCGCCGAAGTAGCAGATGATGAGCACAACGAGGCTCCAGAGTACTTGGGCCCAAGTGACGCTCCCGAAGACGATCGGCGATTCGGCCCCGCCGCCGAGTGCCAGGAAGAAGTCCTTCACAGGACCAAGCGATCCGAGCCAGATGCCAACGATGCCCAGCACAACCGTGATGACGGTGGTGAGCAGGATGTCGATCTTCCAGCGGTAGGTCATCTGTCCCGCCAAGAGACCGAGGCCCAAGACGATGAGCACGCCGAGTGGCACGGCTGGGTTGCTCATCAGGTCGAAACCGACAATCTTGCCGAACGCACCCATGATCAAGAGCAGGTACAGGTAAATAAAGATCAGCAGGATCGTGCGGGCGCGTGGCGAAATGAGCTTATAGCTTAAAGCGCCGAAGGTCTTGCCCTCCTCACGCACGCCCATGATGATGCTGCTGTAGTCCTGCACCCAGCCGATGAAGAAGGTGCCGAAGATGATCCACAAGATCGCCGGGAGCCATCCCCAGCGTACCGCGACGATGGGCCCCACAATGGGTCCCAGGGCGGCGATCGATTTGAACTGATAGCCATAGAGCACGTTGCGGGAAGCCGGCGTGAAGTCGACGCCGTCCATGTACATCGTCGCCGGGGTTGCCTTATTGGGATCAGGTTGGATGATATTCTTGTCAATGCTACGAGCGTAGAAACCGTATCCCACAGCGATACCAAGAGCGGCCAAGAGCAGAACAATCAAGACGTTCATCGATGCTCACTCCTTCCAAGGGTAGATCCATCGCTGCCGGATCAATTCTTCAAGATTTGGGTCCCGCGATTGAGCCTCCTTTCCCGTCGAACATCTCCGCGGGGAGAACGCGGGATGCGCAACGGCCAGGCCGCCTTACGGATGCGGCGCAAGACGGCTTGCGCGACCGGAACGGGCGCGCCACCGATTTCTGCGTCAGTTTGGATTGGATGGATTCCCGCTATCCCTCATCCTTACCTAGGGCATGGTTGCCCTCAAGGCCAAAGGCTCGCCAGAGACGGAGCAATGCTGGATCAGGGAACTGCGACGTGATGCGGCGGTGAAATTCCCCCCCGATGGAAGATCTTGTGTGGCAGCAAGCGCTGGCTTTGGAGATCCCACTCCATGCCATCTCCACCCCATACCGTAGCAAAGGGAAGGGTTCGGCCAGAAGTGAAACTTGTCACCTCTGCCGAGGCCGAAACGCGCACCAGCCGGCACTTGTGGCGTGAGCTTGTGAAGCCATGAACGAACCGGCCCTCAAACCTCTCCGCAAGTGGGATTATGTCCGCAAGGGTTGATCGGCCCGTCTCACCCTAATTAACCCCAGGCTCGCGAGCGGGTTTCGAGGTGCGGAAACAGGCTGCCGATCCTGAGAGTGGGGAATGGTCGCCTCGCGTATTCCGGATAGTTCCTCGTGATGGTCGGCGAACAGCAGGCGGCTGAATCTCTTATAAAGCGGGCAGCGGTCATGGATGCCGAGGAATGCCACGAAGGCGCCCAGCCCTCCAGGCAACATATTGGAACTCGCCACGCCCATGCCTGGCAACATGATCCCTGCGCCAAGCCGAAGCAGGCCCCATCAAAGATCGGCGGATGGCCGCTTCAAACCAAGGACCCTTCCCAACGGTACTAGAAATATAGACGGGAGGAGCGCTATGCGGCAATCGAAGTGGGCAGCGCCGGGATGGTTTCAGGAGGGAATGCCTCCGGGTGTCCATTCCCCAGCGGCTCCCCGGCGGTCTCTTGGGACCGTTGCGGGGGCATTGTGCCTGATGATCGGGCTTATGGCGCCGCTGCTGGGAGCTTGCTCAATGGAGCCCGGTCCAACTGCGCTGCCGACCCAAACCGATGTCTTCGATTCCGCCTGGGGCACGTGGGAAATCTATGCAAGCGACTGGCGAGGCTTTGACGGCGCTCTACCCCCGGCGCTGCAGGGCGCGACCGAATACTGCATCGAAATTGCGGTCTCGGAAAATCTTGAACGCATCCAAGGCTCACAGAGGCTGCGCTACACCCATCGGGACGATGAGCCGGCAACCGAGATCTTCCTGCGCCTGTTCCCCAACATCGCTGGTGGAGAGCTGGTGATTACGAACATCACCGTGGATGGCGAGCCAGTCAAGCCCGTCCTGGAGGCCCAAGGGAGCTCGCTGCGGGTACCGCTGCAAACGCCTCTTCGACGGGGGGACGCATCCGAACTGGCACTCGACTTCGAGCTCGAGATCCCCCGAACGATGGCCGGGAATTATGGCCTCTTTGGTTACTTCGAGGGGGTCTTGGTCTTGGACACCTTCTATCCGATGGTTCCGGTGTTCGAAGAGGGTCGTTGGCATGCGAAGCTGCCGGCGCCCAACGGCGATCTGACCTTCAATGATGCCTCTT
>CAZQDE010000080.1:0-9061 GCA_964591485.1 uncultured Anaerolineaceae bacterium
TCGGCGCTCGAGGCCGCCCAACTGGGAAGCTGGCTGCGCTCCCTACCCCAAGGCCTCGATACTTGGCTGGGGGAGCAGGGCCACAAAGTCAGCGCCGGCGAGAGGCAGCGTATCGCCATCGCCCGCGCTTACCTGCGCCCATCCTGTATGTTGCTGCTCGACGAACCCATAGCGCACCTGGACCCACTCACCGCGCAACAGGTGATTCTGGCGCTCGAGCCCCTGATGGCGGCACGCACCACGCTGCTGGTCACACATCGCCTATTGGGGCTCGAGGACTTCCCGGAGATCCTTGTTCTCTCTGGAGGGCGGGTACTGGAACGCGGCACGCACGTCGAGTTACTGGCCGAGCGAGGCTGGTATGCGCGTATGTGGCGGCTCCAGCGGGAGGTTTCCCTCTGGGACCACGGACATGATGACCTCCCGCCCAGCAGCTCGCAGACGTCCTCCGGCATTGGCGCCGCGTAACCAAAGCGAGGCCGCATATCTAGACGGCCTCGCCTTACATATCTTGCGGACAACGGATGGGGTGGAATCCGAAGCACCTCGGGCAAGCCGCGGCCTAGCCGCCTCCAGAGCGATACGCCGGAACCTCGAAGGTCTCCTGCCCCGATACAATCCGCCAATGGGGAATCCAGGCGATACCGAAGAGTTCGATCCGGATGTCCTTCTTATAGGGCGAGACCACCTTCTCCTCCACCGTTTCGGCCACGGCCTCCCAACGATCTTCGATCTCTTCGATCTCCTCCTGCAATTCGGCTTCGATCTCCTGCAACTCCTCTTGAAGCTCCTGGATGACCTCCAGCGACTCCTCCACATCGGCCTTGGCCCGAGAGGTCATTCGACGCTTGGTCAGCGAGGTCGACACCCTGCGCCGCCTGCCGGTAACACCGAAGATGCTCAGTAGATTCTCCGCGTGCGTGACGACCTCCTCCAGCTTCCGGCCTGAAAGCTCCGCCTGATCTTCCTCCAGCTCGCGCTGCTCCTTGGCAAGACGGTCCCGCAGCCGGTCGACTTTCTTTTCATATTTCTCCCGCAGGGATTCGATCTCATCGTCCGCGGCCTGGCGCGCCGCCTCGGCACAGCGTTCGAGGAAGGTCTCCTTGGTCATGCCGGGATCGGCTACCAGCTTGAGCTTTGGGTTCGACCAGAGCCTCAAGCCACCCTCCCGATAGATATAATCCGCGAACTCCTTTTCTAGGGCGCGCATGGCCTTTCCATCGGAGAAGGGCGCATGGAGCGGCCAGAAGCGTGCCTCGCGAGCAGGCTCGGGGTCTAGACCGCGAGCTTCCAACGGCTCTCGCAGCCAATCCTCCCAGCGGATCGTCCCCGTGCGGTCGGGTTCCTCGGCCAGGCAGGCGATGCGCTGGCGGTGATCCAGGCCTGACTTGCGGTCTGTGTAGCGCACCTCCGCCTGTGCCAGCACCCCGGCGCGATAGGCGACGCCCTCCGCTCGTGCACCCACAGCTTGCCTGCCAGCGGCAGCCAGCGCTTCTTCGGGGTTCATATTCGCCCGGGTGAAGTACTCACGGATGCCCTCCGGCGCGGCCGGCTTTGTCGCCAGGGGTTCCCCCTCGCCGGGCTCTCCGGGCCCAGCCTGCACCGCCGGCCCCAGCGTTGCTCCTACCAGGGCGTTCAGCGCTGGCACTTGCGTCCGAGTGATCGGGCCCTTGAGATAGGCCATCGCCCAGCGAGTGTAGAAAACCTGCTGGCGGGCCGCGTGGACGTTGTGAAGCAGGAAGACGCGCTTGTCGAGCGCCGAGATCAGGCGGTCCACTTCACCTCGCTTCAAGGATGCATCCACCCCTTCCAGACCATCCAGCAGGCGGGCCTTGTCTTGCTCGGTCTGCAATTTCCCCACGAACCAGGTGCCGGCGTTACCCAGCGCTTTGTAATCCAGATCCACCGGGTTTTGCGTGGTGAGCAGCACCCCCAACCCGTAGGCCCTGGCCTGCTTGAGCAACCGGATGAGCGTGGTCTTGGATGGCGGCTCAGCCACCGGCGGCAGAAAGCCCAGCGCTTCATCTATGTAGATCAGCGCTCGCAAAGAGGGCGATCCCGGCTGCGCCCGCATCCAGGCTTCCACCGCCGAAAGCAGCAGCGTGACGAAGAACATCCGCTCGGCCTCGCTCAGGTGTGCCAGGTAGAAGAGGCTGTGTCGCGGCTTTCCGCTCTGACTCCATAGCAGGGAGCCGATTTCGAGCGGGGCGCCTTCGGTCCAGGCACGAAATGAAGGTGAAGCCAGCAAGGCGTTCAACCGCATCGCCAGCTGCTCCCGCTCCTTGCGGGGGTAGAACTGCTCCAGATCCATCGCCCCTAGCTTCTTGAAGGGCGGGGTTTGGATGGCGTGGATCAACCCCGTCAGTTCCATGTCCTTGCCCGCGCGCCAGCTGCCCTCGAAGAGATTGGCCAGCAGGATATGCTCGCGTGACTGCACCGGATCGGCATCGATGCCCACCAGGCCGAGCAGCGCCGTGACGGTCGCAGCGATTTTCTCGCGCAGCGTATCGGCGTGTTCTTCCCACTCCAGATCCGGCGCGGCGAGCGAGGCCAGGATGCTCACCGGAAGCCCGGCGTCCGATCCCGGAGTATAGACGGCGTACTCCACGGCCTGTGTGACCGCCCGGATGCGCTCCGGCCCCATCCCCCATTCCGCCAGGCCCTCCCGCCACCGATCCGCGGTCCGTGCCGCCAACTCCTCGATGCTAATGCCTTCCCTGCGAGCCTCATCGGCTTCCACCCAGGGCGCGAAATCCTCCGGCCGCAGTTCTGGGAAGTGCAAGAGCAGGTTCGCCAGGTCTCCCTTGGGATCAATCAGCAGCGCCGGGATTCCCTGCAGAGCGGCCTCCTCGAGCAGATCGACGCACAGGCCGGTCTTGCCGGACCCGGTCATGCCCATCACCACGCCGTGGGTGGTGAGGTCGTCGGCGTCGTATTCAACCGCCTCATCGGTTACTGCGCCTGCCTTCAGATCATAGGCCCGGCCGAGGAAGAGCGTGCGTTTTCCCATCCCAGCTTCTCCTTGTTTCAGTTTCCCGCCTCCTGGAAGAGGCGCTCAAACTCCTGCAAATAGGCCGCCGCGCTCCACGGGTCATGAAGGATGACCACATTCTCATCGTTGCGTTCCTCTGCGCTGCGCGTGAAATTGTAGGAGCCGGTGATCACAACCCTGCCATCCATGATGACAACCTTGTGATGCATATTGTAAGGGTTTCTATCTAGACGGACATCGACTCCCGCCGCTCTGAGTCGCTCGTACTCACCCCCTGAAGCCCCTGCCTGATCGCGTTCAAGGAGCCCCCGCACACGCACTCCCTCGCCCGCCTTGCGAATCATGGCCTCCGCAAGCGGATCGCTCGTGAAGGCGTAGGCCATAAAGACAATCTCCTCCTGCGCGCTCTCAATCAGGGCCAGAACCCGATCCTGGACACCATCTTCCGGCGAGAAGAGGATCTCGCCGGAGAGGTCCTCGATCCTGAATTGAGGCTTTGGAGTGTCGCGCCGCGAGAGCGCTCCGAAGCGCCCCTCCAGGAACATCTCTTCAAACTCGCATGTGAAGCTCTCGGCCGCAGCCCTGCTTTGGATTCGCAGGAGGTTGTTGTTATTCCGGAAGGTTCCATGGAGGGTGAAGTTCATAGAACCTGTCCACACTTCAAGACCGTCCACGATCACAAACTTGTGGTGCATCAAGTCATGATGCGCATCGCTTGCGACCGGGATTCCTTCCCCCTCAAGCCTGCGAATCTCGGGTTCATCACGGTGATCACCCTCCACTACAAGCCGCACCGTTGCTCCCCGGCGTTGAGCCCGCAAAAGGGCATCCCGCACGCTCCACAGATCCAGCCTGTAGGCGGCCACATCCACCAGGAAGGCCGCTGCGTCGATGGCCTCTACAAGGGGCGCGTCCGGGCCGCGCTGTCGTAGCCGTGCCGCCTCGCTTCCCGGGCTGGTGAAGTAGATCTCAACGGCACCGCTCCCGGCGAGGTCGGCGTCGCTGCCCCGCTCCGCCCGATTGGCCTCTTGCCACCAGAAAAAGGCGAAGAGCCCAAGCAGGGCGGCAAGCCCCAGCACCCCAGGCGCTGCTCTGCGAAGCCAGCGAAACACCGCCTGAAATACTTTATCGGCGGCTTCCCATAAGACTCGCATGACGCTCCCCCTGACCACTGATCCGACGGATTGATTCTATCTCAGCGACGCGGCGCTCCCCAGGCGCGATGGATCCAACAAGTCTGCCCGGAGAGGATGCGCCGGATGAGCCAGGGGCCCGCCGTGGCGGCCAGTCTAGGCCGGCGAGGCACTGGATTTCGTGCTGGCGAGGATCGCCTGCAGGATCCGCCGCACAAGCCCAGGGCCCTCGTACACCAGGCCGGTGTAGATTTGCACCAGGCTCGCCCCCACCTCTAGTTTCTCGAGGGCATCTTCAGGCGTCATCACGCCCCCCGAGGCGATGATGGGAACCCTCCCGCCCAGGAGTCCGGCCAATTGGGCCACCAGAGCCGTGGACCATTCTCGCAGCGGAGCGCCGCTCAAACCGCCCGTCTCCTCCCCCCGCCGTGACCGTAGCCCCGCGCGCCTCGTGGTGGTATTCGTGGCGATCACGCCATCCACATCCGAACGGCGGACCGCCTGGGCTATTGCCTCGAGCTCATCCGGGTCCAGATCCGGAGCCAATTTGACCAGAACCGGCTTGCGCAGGCCATGCCTCGCCTCCAAATCCCGGCGCCGCCGGTCCAGCGCCTCAAGAAGACGCGGCAGGTGTTCCCTTGCTTGCAGTCTCCGCAGATTGGGTGTGTTGGGGGAGGAAATATTGACGACGAAGTAATCCCCAAGAGCATAGAGGCGCTCAAGCAGGTAGAGGTAATCACCCTCAGCACGTTCGATCGGCGTGTCCGCGCCCTTGCCGAGATTGATACCCAAGACGATCCCCGGTGGCCGATGCATAAGACGGCTGCGCAGCCGCTCGACTCCCTGGCTGGGAAAGCCCATGCGGTTGATCAGGCCCTGGTCATCCGGCAGCCGGAAAAGGCGCGGGCGCGGGTTGCCCGGCTGGGGCATGGGTGTGACCGTCCCAACCTCAATGTGTCCAAAACCCAGGCAGGCCAAGCCCCAGAGGCCGATGCCATCCTTGTCATAGCCCGCAGCCAGGCCCACCGGATTGGGAAACTCGAGCCCGAACACGCGCCGCTTGAGACGCGAATCCTCAAGCGAGAATCGCTTCTTCAGGGCGTATCGTCCGGGCGGAAAACGCCCTATCAGCCCAAGCGCCTGCAGCGTAAGACCATGGACCCTCTCGGGATCCAGGCGGAAGAGCGCCGGGCGAATGAAGCGTGCGTAGGCATCCAGGGAAGCGTTGTTTCCCAAATCGGTCCGCCTCAGGCCGGTGATTGCGCGGGTGCCACCCCGGCCAAGAACTCGCGCACCGCCGCAGCCTGCGAAGCGTTGATGCTGCCTCGCCGCTCCCAGTGATCGATAAGCTCGCCCAGCCGGAAGACGGCATGCAGACGGTAGCCAGCCCTGGCAAGCCGCTCCTTGCCCCCGCCCTCGCGATCGATCAAGACGACCACATCCCGAACCACCAGCCCGGCGCCTTCCAGGCGGGCAATGGCCTCGAATTTGCTCTCCCCTCCTGTCGCCAGATCATCGATAAGCACCGCTGTCTCGCCCTTCTTGAAATCCCCCTCCACCGCCGCCCGGGTGCCGTAGACCTTGATTTCCTTGCGGGGATACACAAGCGGTTGATCGAGTGCCAGCGCAACGGCGGTGCCGATCGGGAGCGCAGCGTACGGCAACGCCGCCAGCCGGTCATATTGCAAGAGCTCGAGCAGCGGCGCGTAGGCCCGCGCCACCTGCCGCATCAACCGCGGGTAGCCGATTAGGCGGCGCAGGTCGATATAGATCGGAGAGGTCAGCCCGGATTTGAGCACGAAGGCCCCGAATTGGATGCAGCCGGCTTCCAGCAGCGCATCCGCCAAGGCGAAGCGCGTGTCCAGCCTGGCGGCACGGCCAACACGTTTGCCCCGCTGTTCTTGAATGCTTTCCCGCAACGCGCCTGCCGCTTGAGCCGGGTCCTGTGCACCGGCGATCGCCCGAGAGACGGGAACGATCATTCCTGACCCATCCTCCCACAGGCCTGCCTCCAGTGCCGCACGCAGATCGCCCCCCTGTGCTCCTACGCCAGGCGCGAGGATCCACAACTCCGGCGCCACCTCGCGCACGGCCGCCAGCGCTGCCGGGTCCGTCGCTCCCACCACCAGCCCGAGGTTGCCGCGCGCATTCCAGCGCACAGCCTTCTGGGCCACCTTCATATAAAACGGCGCGCCGTCGGCGGCGGGCTGCCCCTGCAGATCCTCGGAGCCGGGGTTGGATGTCTTACAGAGCAGAAAGACACCCTTTTCCGCCGAATCCATCAGCGGGGCAAGGGCATCCCCACCTAGGTAGGGATTGACCGTCAGGGCATCCGCGCCCAGCGTTTCAAAGGCCGCCCGAGCGTACGCCTCCGCAGTGGAAGCGATATCCCCACGCTTGGCGTCCAGAATAACCGGGATATCCTCTGGAACAGCTTCAACAACCTGCTTCAAGGCCGCCCATCCATCGGCGCCCCACACCTCGAAAAAGGCTACATTGACTTTGAATGCGCAGGCATGTTGGGCGGTGGAGGCAATCAAGCGCAGGCAAAAGGCACGGGCAGCCGCCGCGGAGGGATTCGTCAGCATCTCTGGGTGGGGATCCAACCCCACACAGAGCAATGATTCCACCTGCTCGATCCTTCGCTGGAGTCGAGCGAAGAAGGGCTCACCCATGGCCATGCTCCTCACTCCCGTTCCAATACTTTGCAGCGCACATGGCAGCCCTAGGCCTTGCCCAAGACCATCGCCAGCAGCGCCATCCGCAGGTAAAGGCCATATTCCATCTGCCTGAAATAGGCCGCGCGGGGATCATCATCCACTTCCATGCTGATCTCGCCCACACGCGGCAAGGGGTGCATGACGATCATCTCGTCCTTGGCCTGGCGGAGCATCTCCGGCGTGATGACATAAGCGCCCTTCACTCGCTCGTAGGTCTCCGGATTCTCGAAGCGCTCCTTCTGGACCCGGGTCACGTAAAGCACGTCCGTCTCAGCCAGCACCGGCTCCAATTCGGTATATTCCTTCTGTGGCAGCCCTTTGGCTTTCAACTCCTCCACCAGCGCCGGGGGCATGCGAAGAATCTCGGGTGAGACGTAATTCACGCGCACCACGAATAGGGAGAGCAGGCGGGCCAGCGAATGCACCGTGCGCCCATTCTTGAGATCCCCCAGCAGCGTCACGGTCAGGCCGTCGATGCGCTCGAGCTCCTCCCGGATCGTGAACAGGTCCAGCAGGGCCTGGGTGGGATGTTCGCCAATCCCGTCGCCACCGTTGATGACCGGCTTGCGGGCATACTTGGCAGCAATTTCCGCCGAGCCCACCTCCGGATGGCGGATGACGATGACATCCGCGTAGCACTCCAGCGTGCGGATGGTGTCGGGCAGCGATTCGCCCTTGGCGACCGAGGAGTAGTGCACCTCATTGATGGGGATCACGCTCCCGCCCAGCCGCTCCATGGCCGCCAGAAAGGAAGACGAGGTGCGGGTCGAGGGCTCGTAGAAAAGGTTGGCGAGAATCTTGCCTTTCAGCAGGTCGAAGGTGCCCACCCGCTCGACCATCGCCCGCATTTCCTTGGCGACTCCGAATATGTATTCCAAGTCTTCGCGGCTGAACTGGGAGACCGAGAGGATGTCCTTCCCATAGAAGGGCGCATCCCGATGGTCCCCGAAGGGGAGATGGGGGCTGCGCTGCGTTCTCTCTGTAGGGGGTACAAACGTGGCCATGGATTCCTCCTGGGCGAAAGATTTGGGGATCCTCTTACGAACTATAGATATCGCGCCCGTATCCCCTTGGGACGCGTATCTCATCCTCCTCATAGGCGATCTGCCCGCGCAGGCGCACGCGGCGCACGCGCCCATGCAGGCGCATCCCTTCGAAGGGGGTCCAGCCGCAGCGCGTCTGCAGTGACGCCGCCTTCACCTCCCATGACGCCTGCGGATCGATCTCCACCTCCGTCTCCACTTGCTCGGGCAGGCCGAAGATCTCGCGCGGGCGGTAATGGGCCTTGCTGGCCACCTGCTCCAAGCTCAGGCGCCCCTCCCGGACAGCCTCGAGCCATAGCCCCAGGGCCGTCTCCAAGCCAGGGAAGCCGGGGGGCGGGTTGTCCCCATCCTTCTCTTGCAGCGTGTGGGGAGCGTGATCGGTCGCGAAGCAGTCGATGACCTCCATGTTCTCCCACAAAGCCTGGCGGTCCTCGGGCCGCGCCAGCCGCGGGCGAACCTCGCTTCGCCCTGGGCCAAGGGCCGCCGCATCGCGTTCATCGAGGAAAAGGTGGTGCGGCGTAACTTCACAGGTGACCGGGATGCCCTTCTCCTTGGCCGCCCGGATGAGCAGGATCTCTTCCTTGCGGCTCACATGGCAGATATGCACCCGCCTGTCGAGGACTGCCGCCAGCAGGATTACGGCCGCCAGACTGCGCCCCTCCGCATGGGCGGAGATCGGCTTGTCTTTGGGCCAGGCCTGCATATGGGCCTGGAGCAATTCCAGGCTGTCCAGCCGCAGGGGTCCGTAGGTTTGATCCAGATAGAGCTTGAGCCCGCAGACAGTGCGTGCCAGCGCCTGCAGGCTCCTCGGGTTCTCCGGCCCCGCCCCGGCGAAGATACCGTAGTCGCAACGCGCCTTCTCCGTGGCCGCGCGCTTGGCCACCTCCAGGCTGGTGCTGTCGGTGATTGGCGGCGTCGTATTGGGCATACACAGGACGGTTGTGAACCCACCAGCCAGCGCAGCGCGCGTGCCGCTGTCGAAGTCTTCCTTATGGGTGGCGCCCGGCTCGCGCAGATGCACATGTACATCGATCAAACCTGGGAGCGAGATCATACCCATTCCTCGCCGTGCAGCCCGCAAAAAAAGAGAGCCTCAAGGGCTCTCGGGGCCAGAGAAGAAGCCTGCTCGGGGGCGAAAGCCCCTCGGCAGGCTGCTGCAGGCGTTCCTCGTCG
>CAZQDE010000081.1:0-8958 GCA_964591485.1 uncultured Anaerolineaceae bacterium
CTTTTAAGCCCAAGGTTACAGGTTCGATTCCTGTGCGGCGCACTGATCTTCATTACGGGCCGCCCGGGTTGGGCGCCCCTGCGGGCGCCTCCCTAGCCTTCCCCAGGCTGGAAACCCATTGAACGCCCTCGCCATTGAATCAGCCGCAAACTGTGCTTGCCACGCCTCCCAAAACGCGCTAGTTTCTTGCCATGGATCCTAAGCCGCCCTCTCCAGGTGATAGCGTATCTCCCCTCCTCAGCCATCGAGGCCCAAGAAGGCCAGCGTACCTATGGGCCGGCCTCGCTTGGTGGCTGCTGATGCTTGCCCTGAGCCTGGTCCAGATGGCGCTCGAGGGCACCCTCCTGGCCACACCCTACGGCCTACTCTTCCTCCGCAGCCAGATCGTCCCCTGCCTGTTGCTCATTCTCTTCTTCGCGATCGCGCTGCAGCTCACGCGCGCAGACGCGCCGCCCGGCCAGCCCCGGCTCGCCTCCCAGGCCTTCTTCTTGTTCATGATCCTGCCGCTCACTTACTGGGCCGCCACCTCGCC
Source organism: uncultured Anaerolineaceae bacterium (assembly GCA_964591485.1). GTDB lineage: Bacteria > Chloroflexota > Anaerolineae > Anaerolineales > E44-bin32 > E44-bin32. The sequence continues at coordinate 533 of CAZQDE010000081.1, forward strand.
CTTCCAACACAACCAGTGGCTCTTATTGGGCGTCTGGGGAATCCTTCCGCTGCTCTACCTGGGTGGAACCGGTGCCATCGCGCCCAACACGCTGGTCAGCCTTGTTTCCATGCTGGTCACGCTGGCTCTTTTCGAATTTCTCTTGCGCCCTTTCCCGCGCCTCTGGCCTACCTACGCTCGACAGGTTGGCAGCAATTGGCGGCGCCTGCACGCAGATATCCCTGGCATCGCCTATCTCGAGAAGGGCGTGCGGTACCGGACCAACGCATTGGGTTTCCGGGGCGACGGCGAGGTCCCGGATCTCGTCGATCTCGTTGCCCTGGGCGACAGTTTTACATTTGGCGTGGGCAGCGAAGCCCCTTGGCCCGTGCTTCTCGAAGGCAAGTCCGGCCTGCGCGTGCTCAACTTGGGCATGGGCGGCACCAACCCCTCCAAGCACGTCGCACCGCTGGTGGCTTACGGACTCCCCCGCCAGCCCGAGCTGGTGCTGGAAGCTTACTTCGAGGGCAACGACCTCTATACATGCTACATGCCTCCCAACCCGCTGGGCCCCCGCTGGGGGGACCGCCTGGTCTCTCCAGATGTCTTGGGCGGCGCCATCGAGGCCGCCCGGCTCCGCTTCCGCGGGGCGGGCCCGACTTCCGCGCTCAGCTACAACATCGTGACACCTATCCAGCGCGAGTATTCCGGCCGCCGGGTAACGTTCACCTTCTCGCCCGCCTATTCGGCCACGCTCACCCTCGACCGCGAGCGGATGCTCGCCAGCGAGAACTGGCGCATCCTCTCCGGAAGCCTGCTGCGCATGCGAGAGCTCGCCGAGAGCCAGAGTTCCGCTTTCGCCTTGATCTACCTCCCGGAGCGAACGCGCGTCTATTGGCCACTTATCCGCGAGGACGAAGAAATTCTGCGCATCCTGAACCGTGACATGATCTATCAGTGGCAGGCCCGGCTCGGATGCTTGGTGCTCGAACCCACCCGCAATCCCAGCGATTGGCAGACCTTCCGTGAAGGCATGGACGAAACCATTGACGATCAATTCCAGGTGCTCCAGGCTTTCGCCGAACAACATAGCATCCCCCTGCTTGACCTTACCCCATCGCTACGCGAGATGGCCGCGCAGGGGATGACCCTGGCCGACCCGCTCGAGACCCACTACAACGAGGCTGCCAATGCCCGGATCGCGGCTGAGATCGCCTTATTCCTCGCAGCCGAAGGGCTGGTCGCCCCCTAAGGGTCGCCATTCTCCGCGCCTGCGCATTCGGCCCGAATCTTGTAGCTTCCCCACCAGCGGGTGCCCCATGATGGCTATGGACAATCGCAGCCGCCTCGGCTAAGGTATCGGGAGAATGAGGCTTATAGCATGCGGACGCTCAAGCTGATTTGGCGCGGTTGGCAACGGGTTGGCAAGGCCTTGGGCGACTTCATCGCCCGGCTCGTTCTCAGCCTGCTCTACTTCACATTGGTCCTACCCTTCGGGTTGATCACACGCGGCGCCGCCGACCCCCTCTCGCTGCAAGGCCGCTCTCCGCCCACATGGCTGGCGCGCGAGCAATCCGAAGCTTCCATCGACGAGGCCCGGAGGCTCTCCTGATGTATGTTCTGGGGATCTCCTGCTACTACCACGACTCGGCCGCCGCGCTGCTGCAAGACGGCCAGCTCCTCGCCGCGGCGGAGGAGGAGCGGTTCACCCGCCGAAAGCACGACTTTGGGTTCCCCCACCACGCGATAGATTTCTGCCTGGAACAGGCGGGGATCCGGGGCAAGGACCTGGATTACGCCGTCTTCTACGAAAAACCTTTGCTGAAGTTCGAGCGCATTCTGCAAAGCATCCTGCAAACCTACCCCGCTTCCTTGGGCGTCTTCCGCGAGTCGATGATCGCCTGGTTCAATGAGAAGCTATGGATCAAAAGCCAGATCCTGAGCAAGCTGAATCTGCCGGAGGACTGCCTGCTCTTCGTCGATCACCACATGAGCCACGCCGCCAGCGCCCTCTTCTCTTCGCCATTTGATGAGGCTGCCATCCTGACAGTGGACGGCGTGGGAGAGTGGACTACCGCCACCATCGGCCATGGCACTGCCTGCTGGGAGGAGGCCGGCGAGGAAGCCCGACCTAATGCTATCCAGCTCTTCGCTGAGCAGCGCTTCCCGCATTCTCTGGGACTTCTCTACTCGGCCTTCACCGCCTTCTTGGGCTTTCGCGTCAACAATGGCGAATACAAGGTCATGGGCATGGCCCCCTACGGCCAACCCACCCGCCTCGAGGATGTGTACCGCTTGATCGAGGTGAGCGATGATGGCGCATTCCGGCTCAATATGGAGTACTTCGCCTTCCACCACTCCACCCGGCACACCTTCAACCACCGCTTCACCGAGGTGTTTGGGCCGCCTCGGACGCATGAGGAGGAGTTCTTCACACCCGCCATGCTGCCGCGGCCCGACAAGCCCCATTGGGATCGGGCAACCGCCGAGCGGAACCAGCATTATGCTGACATTGCCGCCAGCATCCAGCGTGTGACTGAGGATACGCTGCTCAAGATGGCCCGCTACGCGCACGCCCGCACCGGCTCTCGGCGCCTCTGCATGGCCGGCGGCGTGGCACTCAACTCCGTCGCCAACGGGCGCATCGCCCGCGAGACGCCCTTCGAGCAGATTTTCATCCAGCCCGCAGCGGGCGACTCGGGGGGTGCGCTGGGAGCGGCGCTGTACGCCTACCACGTCTTGCTGGGGAAGCCGCGTCGCTTCGTCATGGATCATGCTTATTGGGGCAAGCGCTACGATGCGGATGATGTCAAGCTGGCCCTCGACCGGGCCGGATGGCCCTATGAGGTAGTCGAAGATCCCCAGCGCCGCGCTGAATTGATGGCCGAGGACTTGCTGGCGGGCAAGGTGATTGGCCTCTTTCAAGGCCGGTTCGAGTGGGGCCCGCGCGCCCTCGGCAACCGTTCCATCCTGGCCGACCCCCGGCGGGCGGAGATGAAGGACAAGGTCAACGCCACTATCAAGTATCGAGAGCCCTTCCGGCCCTTCGCCCCGGTTGTGCTGGAAGAGAACGCCGCCGATTTCTACGATGGCCTCGATGGCCGCGTCGATTTGCCTCCCCTGCGCTATATGCTGATGGTCTATCCCACCCGGGATGGCCAGGCCGAACGCATCCCTGCTGTCACCCATGAGGGCGGGACAGGCCGGCTTCAGACCATCCGCCGGGAGTGGAATCCGCTATATTACGATGTGGTTGCGAATTTCGGCGCGGTGACCGGTATCCCTGTGTTGCTCAATACCAGCTTCAACCTGCGCGGCGAGCCGATCGTGAACACGCCAGCCAACGCCCTGAACACTTTCTCCAGGAGCGACCTGAGCACGCTGTACCTCGAGTCTTTCGTCGTGCGCAAATGAGGGGATGAATATGCGATCATTCCTCCGATCGATGTGGCTCAATCTGGGCGTGGCGCGTGAGCTGCTCTCTTTTCTCTGGCAGCGGCGCCTCTGGTGGCTGGTCCCCATGGTCGCGCTGCTGCTCGCCTTCGGACTGCTGCTTATCTTCGCCTCCAGCTCGGGCGTGGGGCCGCTGATCTACACGCTGTTCTGAACCAGTCGGGGCGGCAGATCTTCCCTCCGCCCTGGGCTGTTTGCGTAATCCACCACAAACATCTATAGTCCCTGCATTCTGCCCCTCACCCAAAGGAAGGATCCCACATGCCCTCACCATGGAATGCGCCCCGGCGCGTCGCAGTCCTTTGCGCCTGCCTGAGCCTGCTGCTCTTCGGCTGTTCCTCGAAGGCTGACCCCGCCTCGCCCGTCCCCGGCGGCGGCCTCTCCCAGCAGGAACAATCGCTGACTGCCGACGAGGGCGAGCCCGGGATCGTGTTCCCTTCCTGTCCCAAGGAATCCGCCGTCTTCAAGCTCGAATTCAACCATTCTTGGGAGTTCAAACCTGCCGGGCAGGGTGATCTGATGACGATCACCGGGAACACCACGCCGGATGCCTGGTGCTTGATCTATGTGGAGGGTACGCGCGTCGAGGCCGAGGATTGCCTGATCGGGTACGAGTACAGCGGATTCCTGCAGACCGACGACGGAAAATGCGACATTCAGGGCGCCAGCACGGCCCTGATCGAGTTCGAAGGCGAATGCATGGATGTCGAGGGGCAGGATGAGGGTGTGGCGGAGATCTACCTCGTGATTACGGAAGGGCCCGATCCAGACGCCGATTTGAGCGGCGCCTTGAATTGCAAACACTACTCGGGTCCATACCCAGGCTTCTATCCGCCCTCGTTTTCGGTGATGAGCTTCGCCATCGAATCACAGGGCTCCAGCCAGACGGACACGATGGATGAGACCGGCCAATTCACCTTCACGAAGCAATGGAGGCTCATCCCAGCCAACTTTCCACCCTAGGAAGCAGCCCGGCCCCCATCGCCTGGGATCTCCACGCCACGACCGGCTCTTAGCGCGCGCCCGGAAAGGCCCTCGCCGGTCGGAAAGAACGGCGGCCGGAAACCGCCTCCGTGGCTGGCGTCAAATACCGCCTTGGGTTAGACTCACCCACCATGATGGCCTTTCGCTCGGCGGCTCATCACATCCCATCAACAGCGTTGAAGGAGAGAGACAATGGACTTTGGTCTGGCCTTTTCCTACCCCTTTCAAGATAAGGATTGGATCCAGAAGATCTTGCTTACGGGCGTAATTTCGCTCATTCCCATCGTGGGACAGATCGCTGTGCTGGGCTGGCTGATCGAGATCACGGCTCGCGTGATCCGTGGGGAAAGCGATCCCATGCCCAAATGGGAGGACTTCGGCGGTCTCTTCATGAGCGGCCTGAAAGCCTTCGCGCTGGGATTCATTTTCGGCTTGCCGCTCATGATCATCGCCTTCCCGGCGGCCATCATCGACATGCTGGTGGATTCGGAGAGCGCCGCGGTCGTCTTTTCCCTGCTGCTTGCCTGCTTGAGCTGCCTTTCTATCATCTACGGCCTGGCGCTGGCCTTCATCATTCCCGCCGCCTATGGCGAGCTCGCCGCCACAGGAAGCCTGGGCTCAGCCCTGAACATCGGAACGCTCATCGAGCGCATCCGCAAGGCGCCTGCTGCCTACCTGCTGGCCTTCCTGGGCATATTTGTCGCATCCTTCCTGGCTGGATTTGGCGTGATCCTCTGCTTCGTGGGCGTCCTCTTCACGGGCGCCTATGCATATGCCGTCGAAGCGCACCTCTTCGGTCAAGCCTACCTGCAGGCCACCTCGGCGAGTTAGCGCGGCGGGACGCGCTTTTCGGACACACGCGGCAGAGGCTGCCCCGCCAAGGGCAGCCCTGCTTCTCGCGAGGGCGTAGCGCCGTGCGCCCTCGCACCCACCGAATATTCCTCTTAGCCTGCGTCCTCTTCCAGCGCCAGGTCGGAGCTCTCCGGCACCTCCCGAACATCAGGTGCCGGCGGCACGATGACCGCCATGATTAGGTAGGCTGGGATCACGCCCGGCGCGCCCAGGAACAGGGCGCCCAGAAAGAGCAACCGCACCAGCGTGGGGTCAAGGGCCAAGTACTCCGCCAGACCTCCGCAGACCCCCGCGATCATGCGTTCCTCACGAGACCGATAAAGCCGCCTTACTTCCGTTGTCATCGACATTCTCCTCATAGCAGGCTTCCGATACCCTTTACGCAAATAGGATCCCTGGATCGCGCGACCGGTTGCCCAGACCGAAAAGGTTCTGCGCTAGAAAAGACCGCGCAGGATCAGCAGGATGCCGAAGAAAGCCAGCGGCATCCCCACCAGGGCTCCGATGACTGTCGCCGACAGGATCGCCCCCACGATCAGGAACGCCAGCCCCAGGACCACCGCCACCAACCGGCCGGTGATCTCCAGGATGCCCGTAACCAGCCGCCACAAAGCCCTGAACGGCCATGTCAGCCAGTGGAATCCCTCGTATTTCTCCATGCCCGCTCCCTCCCGGGAAGGATATAGCCCCTTCATCTCCGGCATTCATCCTAGCGGATAGGTGGCGTGATGCATGCCTTTGGACTGACGCCGGGCTGACGGCTGCGGAACCGCCCCGCGCGCGATCGCTGGCCAGACCGCCCTTCAAATTCAATCTCGTCCTGGGTGACAGTGGGCGCCATTGGCCGGTATACTAGTCTCCATCCGGGAGAGCCCCTATGTCCGGCTTCGACCACTTCGATCTTCTGGCGCCGCTCTACGACCGCCTGATACGGCCGCCGGCCAACTCGCGCCTGCAGGAGGTCGCCGGTTTGCCTATTCAAGGGCGGCTGCTCGACCTCGGGGGAGGCACAGGCCGCATCACCAGCCGGCTGCACGGCATGGCGGGTATGCTGCTCGTCGCCGATACCTCCCGGAAGATGCTCAAAGAGGCCCAGCAAAAAGGCGGCCTGCTCGCTGTCGCCTGCGGGGCGGAGCAGCTCCCCTTCCGGAAGGAGAGCTTCGAACGCATTCTGATCGTGGATGCCTTCCACCATCTCGCCGACCAGCGGGCCAGCCTCGAGGAGTGCCTGCGTGTGCTCGCGCCCGCAGGCTGGCTGGTCATCGAAGAGCCCGATATCGATCGTTTTGCGGTGAAGCTCATCGCCCTCGCCGAGCGGCTGGCGCTCTTCCGCAGTCGGTTCTGGAGGGCCGAGGCGATCGCTAGCAAGCTTCAAGGGCTTGGCATGCAAGTCCAGATCACACGCGAGAACCAAGCCGCCTGGGTGGTCGCCGAGCGCCCTGGCGATGGCGGCTCCTAGCGCAGGCTATTCTTGGAATACCCGCAGACCATCGTGCCCTCCGGGCCATTGGCCACCCAGAAGCCTTCTTCGTCCCGCACAATCTTATAGGGATCCAGCGCCTCCAGGCTCTTGAGCGAGCGGAGCGCCGTCGATTGCGAATGGTGGAGCGAGGGCCAGCCCTGCTCCTCCATGCGGTTCTCCAGCGACCATGCGTGGCAGGCCAATGCAGGGAGCAGCTCCTCGCTTACATCGAGCTCAGCCTGACGGGCAAGCTCCACCAGCAGGGGCAGGGCGTCGGTCGACAACGACGCCAAGTAGGGGACATCGATCTCTCCCCCGGTTTCGTAGCGCCGGATATTCTGGCGGGCGATGAAGGCATCCACGTTCAGCAGCCCCAGTGTGAGTGTAAACCCCAGCACCGCCAGTACGGCCGCCGGCGCGAAGCGGCGCAGTTGGCCAAGGTAAAGCGTGAGCAGGAAGCTTACCAGCAGCAACGCCAACCAGGGGATGAAGACGTGGGTGTAGGTCCGCAGGCGGGTAAAGCCGTAGGCATTCTCATAGAGCAGCAGGCGCTCGAGGGCCGAGACCAGCATAACTCCGACCAGCGCCACCTGCAGGGCGCTCAGCCCAAAGAAGGCTCGCTTCTGGTGCCCCTCGCGCCGTCCAACGTATCCAAGCGTCAGGATGAGCCCCAAACTGAGCGCGGCGACGGTCACCAGTTCACCGAAGCCGCGCCGGGCGTATTCACTATAGGTGTAGCCGGCAAGCGAGATATTGGCCTCACCGCCGAAGAAGTAGCGAAACTGAACCAGCACAAACAATAGGAAGAGCACATCCACTGCGCCCAACACGATGGCGCTCTCGATGAACCCGATAAAGGGCCTTATCAGCGGCTTCTCCTCCCCCAGGCCCGGCCGACGCTGAGCGCGCAGTAGCGCGCTTACGATGGCACCCAGCGAGAAGAGCGCCACAATGAGGGCGAAGATGAGCCGCCCCAGCGCCTCCATCAGCCATTCCAAATCGAGCCAGGAAAACGCCAGCTCCACCCATTGGCCGAAGATCAGATCGGCCGAGGCCAGCAGGGCCGTGAATACGGCCAGGGCGGGCAGCGCGAGCAGCACGCCGCGCAGCACCGCCGCGCCGCGGCTGCGGCTGCCCTTCTCCCCCACGGCCCGCCGCCAGGCAGCAGCGAGCGTGGGCCAGGGCCGCAGCCAGGATTCGAGCGGCACCCAGGCCCCCGCCAGGATGAAATCCAGCCAGCCAAATCCCAGCCAGCCGCCGGTCCGGAAGGTACGCACCCAGAGCGCGAAGCCAAACAGCGTCCCAGCGGCGCTCAGAAAGACCGTGAATGGCTCGCTGCGCAGGAAGGTCATCCAGCTCAATGCCAGGGTCGGAAGGAGCAGGATCAGGCCATCCCGGGCGGGCCGGGCACCCTCGACCCGGGCCGCGAGCAGCAATCCGACAGCACCGAGCATCACCCATAAAGGGAAGGAGACGCCGACGGCGCGGTCGTAGAAAAGGCGTTCCGCCGCGAGGCCCAGCCCAAGCGCGATCAGCGTGACTGGCAAGGCACGGGCCACGCGCTTGCTGAGAGATGATGTCTCAACTTGAATAGCCTGCCCGGGATCGTCCTTCATGAGGCCTCCTTGTTCGTGCAAACCTGGCCGTGCCTAGCGCAGGACGGCGCCGCACACCGCCACCATCATCCGCGATCCAA